>NZ_JAJOND010000001.1:3055572-3361130 GCF_024700055.1 Rhizobacter sp. J219 | reverse complement strand
CAGCTGAGCGCGTCGGAGCGCATCCGCTACCGGCTGGTCGGCTCCGGGCGGCGCTACCACGCCAACGACAACATCTCGGCCTTCATCCGCGAAGGCGAGATCGACGAGTTGCGCGACGAGATCGCGGCCAAGATGCAGGAGGTGCTCAAGTCGCTGGTGATCGATACCGAAAGCGACCACAACACCAACGAGACGGCGCAGCGCGTGGCCAAGATGTACCTCACCGAGGTGTTTCGCGGGCGCTACCAGCCCATGCCGGCAGTGACCGAGTTCCCCAATGTCGAGCGCCTCAACGAGCTGATGATCGTGGGCCCGATCACGGTGCGCAGCGCCTGCTCGCACCACCTGTGCCCGATCATGGGCAGGGTGTGGATCGGCATCCTGCCCAACGAGCATTCCAACCTCATCGGCCTGTCGAAGTACGCGCGCATCTGCGACTGGATCATGTCGCGCCCGCAGATCCAGGAGGAGGCGGTGACCATGCTCGCCAACGAGCTGCAATCGCGCGTCAAGCCCGATGGCCTGGCCATCGTGATGGAGGCCGATCACTTCTGCATGCACTGGCGAGGCGTGAAGGACGACGACGCGATGATGACCAACAGCGTGATGCGCGGCGCTTTCCTGAAAGACGCGAACCTGCGCCGCGAGTTCCTGTCATTGCTCAGCAAGAAGACCTGAAGGGGTTCGACCATGCTTGTACGCCTGATGTATGCCAGCCGCGCCGCCGAGTCGGTCAACCAGGAGGCGCTGGCCGCCATCCTGAAGAAATCGCGCCAGCACAACCCCGCCTCAGGCGTGACCGGTGTGCTGTGCTTCTCCGAAGGCCTGTTCCTGCAGGTGCTCGAAGGCGGCCGCCTGGCGGTGAGCCAGCTTTACAACCGCATCGCCAACGATGCTCGCCACCGCGATGTGGTGCTGCTGACCTACGAAGAGATTGGCGAACGCAAGTTTGCGGGCTGGGCCATGGGGCAGGTGAACCTGTCCGACCTCAACGCCTCGCTGCTGCTCAAGTACTCAGAGACGGCCACGCTCGACCCGTATGCGGTGTCGGGGGGGGTGTCGATGGCCTTGTTCAACGGTTTCGTGGCCACCGCATCGGTCGTTTGCAGCTAGGGCCTGTTAACACTAAAAGGGCAGTCGCGCTGAAGCCTGAAGGCGTGCACGGCAAGGCGCAGGCGAGGCCGTGTGCCTGTGGCACACAACGAGCCTGCAACGCCGCCGCGCGCGCCTTCAGGCTTCAGCCCTGCGGGTGATCTCATCGAAAGCCCGCCCTCAGCGTTGCAAATGCTCGCTGTAGCCACAGCTACAGCTGCGCTTTGCGCCTCGATGGCGGGCTTTTGATGAGTCACGCGACTGCCCTTTTAGTGTTAACAGGCCCTAGGCCGCGCTGCGAAACGCGCTCGGCGGCTTGCCGGTGTGCCTGAGCACCAGGCGATAAAGCGCCGATCCGTCCTCGAAGCCCACGTCACGCGCCACCTGATCGATCGGCGCGCGTGAGGTCTGCAAGGCATGCAGCGCCGAGTCGAGGCGGATCTTCTGCACCAGACGCATCGGCGTGAGGCCGGTGGCAGCGGTCACCCGGCGTGTCAGCGTGCGCGGGCTCACGGCGAGCTGCGAGGCGATCTCTTCCAGCGAGGGCACGTCGGCCAGGCGCTCGCGCACCAGCAGCTCCACCCGGTGGGCCAGCGGGTCTTGCGCGGCCAGGAAGGCCGGCGCGACAAAACGCGCCTGCGAGGCGCGTGGCTCGACCACCAGGTGGCGTGCCACTTCGGTGGCGAGGCCGGGGCTCGCAAAACGGGCCACCAGCGCGAGCATCAGGTCGATGTGCGCGAGTGAAGCGCCGGCCGTCCAGAGGCGCTCGTCTTCGGTCACCATCGCATCGAGCGTGGTCTCGCACCGGGGTGCCAGCGACTTGAGCGTGGGCACCAGCCACCAGGTGCTGGTGCAGCGGCGCCCGTCGAGCAGGCCGGCCTGCGCCAGCACGAAGACGCTGCTGCACGAGGCGGCCAGCGTCGCACCCTGCTGCCAGGCCTTGCGCAGCCAAGCCGAGGCGAGCTGTGCATCGGGCTCGGCCAGGCGGTCGGCGATCTGCCCGGGTGTGGCTGCGCCGAGGCCGGGCAGCACCACCAGCTGGCGGGCGCGGGCGGCGGTGAGCGGCTGCGCCGCCATCGACAGCCCGTCGCGCAGCGCCACCGACGGTGCGCCGGGCGAAAGCACACGCTGGTCGAAGAGCCTCTTGCCGGCGAGCCGGTTGGCCGCGCTCAGCACGTCGAGCGTGATGCCCAGCGGCGCCGGGCTGCTGCCGGCGAGGACGAGGGTGTCGATGCGGATCATCTCGGTGGTGGCCGGAATGGCAAGATAATTGTCAGAACGGACAGTAGCATGCCAAGCCTGCGACGGCGACAGTGGCGCCATGTTCAACCGCTGGAGCCGTGCACATGCCGCTCTTCACCGTCACCGTCACACCGGGGGCCTTCGACCCGGCGGCCAAGGCCAGGCTCGCGCGTGGCCTCACCGAAGCGGCCTTCGAGGCCGAGTCCATTCCCCATGAGCCGGGGCCGCGGGCGCGCGGCATCGTGCTGATCGAAGAGCTGGCGCAGGGCCAGTTCTATTCCGCCGGCGAGCCAGCGGATGCGCTGCTGCGCGGCGTGTTCGCGACGCTGCAGCTGAGCGCCGGCGTGCTCGACGGTGCACGCAAGGCGCGGCTCGCCGCCGCGGTGCAGGCCGCTGCCGAAGCCGCGGCACCCGACCGCAGCCGGCCCGTCATCACCTCGCTCGTCATCCAGGAAGTGCCCGAAGGCCAGTGGGCGCAGAACGGCCGCATCGCGCGCCTGCCCGAGATGACCGCGATCGCGCGTTTCGGCCACCTGGTGGACGCGCTGGCGCCCGCCGGCGCGTGAATCAGGCCGGGGGCGTCAGGTGACGTCGGGCTCGACGTAGTGCCGCGCCAGCTCGGGCGGCAGCGGCGAGTCGAGCAGCACGGCGGCCAGGCGCAGCGCGTCGCAGGCTTCGTCGGCCAGCGGGCCGGGCGGCTTGTGGCGCAGCGCGGTTTCGGTCCAGTGGCGCACCAGCACCGGCTTCAGCATCCACGGCAGCGTCTGCACCTCCTGCAGCGCATGCACCAGGCCGTCGGCATCGGGCGCTTCGCAGGGCGGCAGCGCCTCGCCGCTCAGCCAGGGCTGCATCACGCTCTGGTACCAGGCTTCGCCGTCGGGCACCAGGCGGGCGAGGAAGGCGGTGAGCCGGGCGATCTCTCGCCGGGTGTGCAGCGAGGCCTGCGCGATGTCGGGGAAGCTGCCGGCAGCAGGCGGCAGCGGCGTCGCTTCGCCCAGGCGCTGGCGCATCAACAGCCAATGCAGTCGGTCGATCGGGCGGACCTGCCCGTCGGCCGCCATCACGCGCCGCGCGGCGGCCATCAGGTGCTGGCGGTCGGGCAACGGAGCTTTGGCGACACGGCCGAGCAGCAGGTCGAGCCAGGGCAGGCGGGTGGCGGGGCCGAGCTTCTTGACGTCGTCGCGCACCTCGCGGGCGGTGGACAGGCCCTTGGTCTCTTCCTGCCAGGCGCGGCGCTCGCGGCGGCTGCCCGGTGTGGCGAGCAGCGCGAGGATGGCCGCCCGCAACTCGCCTGGGCCGTTCAGGCGCGACAGGCGGTCGATCGCCTCGCGCTCGTCCTGCGGGCTGGTGGCGCGCGGCTCGGGCGTGTGGGCAGGTGCGGGTTCGGCGGCCGGGGTCATGGGCGCAGCATAGGCGATGGGGGCCAGCGCGGCGACCGTGGCGAGCGGCACCGCGGCGGTGGGACGGCGCGGCTCGTCGGCCTGCGCAGCGGCCTCCAGCCGCGGCGCCGGCAGCGGCTCGACCGTGCGGCCGTAAAGGCGGCGCAGCCGCTCGCGCAGCGGCGGGTGCGTGGCCAGCCAGTCGGCCGGGGCCTGCAGCAGCATCGCCGCGAGCAGCCGGGCCGGCACCCGTGCGAGCCGGTCCTCGTGGCGCTGCGCCTGGTGCCACACCTTGCGCAGCACGCCGCCCAGGCCGTCGCGGCTGCGGGTGAACTGCACCGCGCAGGCGTCGGCCAGCAGCTCGCGCTGGCGCGACACCGCCGCCTGCAGCAGCTGCCCGGCCAGCCAGCCAAGGAGGCCCGCGGCCACGAACACCGGGCCGACCAGCAGCCCAAACGCCGAGCGCCGCCCGGCTTCGTCGGCCTCGAGCAGCTTGTGGCCGTAGCCGTGCACCAGCGACAGGCCCCACACCAGCGCGAGCAGCTGCATGTTGAGCCGCAGGTCCTGCTGGTGGATGTGGCCGAACTCATGCGCGACCAGCCCTTGCAGCTCGTCGCGGGTCAGGCGGTCGAGCGCGCCCTGCGTGACGGCGACGATGGCGTCGTCGGGCGACCAGCCGGCGGTGAAGGCGTTGATCGCGTCTTCGCGGTCGAGCAGGTAGACGGCCGGCCGCGGCAGGCCGCTGGCGATCGCCATCTCGTCGACGATGTTGAGCAGGCGGCGCTCGCTGAGCTGGCGGGCATCGAGCAGCTCACGGCCACCGGCCCAGTGCGCCACGTGCGCCCCGCCGCCCTCGCGCAGGCGCCCCAGCTCGACGAGCGCGCCGCCCAGCACGAAGAGCAGCACGACGGTGGTGTTGGTCTCGACAAACAGAGGCGGCAGCGGCAGCTGCCACGACAGCAGCCAGCCGATCGCCCACCACAGCCCGAGCAGCAGCCCGTTGACCGCCAGCACCAGGGCCACCAGCAACAGCGCAAACAGCACCAGCAGCCGCTGCGTGGCGCGGCGGGCGTCGTCCTGCTGCTCGCGAAAGCGCATCGCGGGTCGCCCCGCTCACCCGGCGGTCAGAGCTGCACCCGCACCGGCGCGCGTTCGGCGTCGGTGGTCGTGGCCTGCAGCATGGCCGCCTCGCGGAAGCCGAACATGCTGGCCATCAGGTTGG
The DNA here is from genome assembly GCF_024700055.1 of Rhizobacter sp. J219. Taxonomy (GTDB): domain Bacteria; phylum Pseudomonadota; class Gammaproteobacteria; order Burkholderiales; family Burkholderiaceae_C; genus Rhizobacter. The sequence continues at coordinate 3,356,195 of NZ_JAJOND010000001.1, read as the reverse complement.
TGGGGAACTGCTGGGCCGCGTTGTTGTAGTCGAGCGTGGCGTCGTTGAAGATCTGGCGCGCGAAGCCGATCTTGTTTTCGGTGCTGGTGAGTTCTTCGGCCAGCTCGCGCAGGCTCTGGTCGGCCTTCAGCTCGGGGTAGGCCTCGACGACGGCCATCAGGCGGCCCATCGCGCCGGCGAGCGCCTGCTCGGCGACGGCCAGGCTGGTCACGGCGCCCGCGGCGGCGGGGTGGCCACGCGCCACGTCGGCGGCGGCCTTGGCCTGGTTGCGCGCGGCGGTCACGGCCTCAAGCGTCTCGCGCTCATGGGCGGCGTATTTGCGCGCCACCTCCACCAGGTTCGGGATCAGGTCGTAGCGGCGCTTGAGCTGCACGTCGATCTGCGCAAACGAGTTGGCGATCACGTTGCGCAGGCGCACGAGGCGGTTGTAGGCGCCGACGCCCCAGAAGATCAGGATGGCGAGGACGATCACACTCACGATCTGCACAGTGCCCATGGATGCTTCTCCCTCCGAGTTGGACGCGAGCGGACTCTACGACAAGCCCCCGTCGGTTCGGCCGGCCTCGAAGCATCTGGTGACCTGTCCGAGGCATCATGTGTGCGAATGAGCGCACCCGAGCCCCGATTTGCCCGCATCGCCACCCTGATCGGCGACCCGACGCGCGCCCGCATGCTGTCGGCGCTGATGGACGGCGGGCACCTCGCCGCCGGCGAGCTGGCGCAGGCGGCCGGGGTGACGGCGCAGACCGCCAGCAGCCACATCGCCAAGTTGGTCGAGAGCGGCTTCGTGGTCGTGCGCACGCAGGGCCGCCACCGCTACTTCCGCCTGGCCGATGCCGACATCGCCCATGCGCTCGAAGCCTTGTCGCTGGTGGCCGAACGCCATGCGGCGGCCGACAAATGGGAGCGAGGCCCCTACAAGCCGCTGAAGGCGGCCCGCACCTGCTATGGCCATCTGGCGGGTGAGCTGGGCGTGCGGCTTTTCGAGGGGCTGCTCGCAAGTGGCACGTTGGTGCCGCTCGACGGGCAGTTCGTGCTCAGCGAGCGGGGCCGCGTGGAGATGGGCGAAATCGGCGTCGAGTTGCCGGCGGCGGGGCGGCGGTTCGCCTACCCCTGCCTCGACTGGTCGGAGCGGCGCGACCACCTGGCGGGCAGCCTGGCCGTGGCCCTGCTCGAGCACGGGCTGCAGCAGGGCTGGGTGCGCCGCGCCAAGGACTCGCGGGCGGTGACGCTCACGCCGCCGGGCGCCAGCGCGTGGTCACGCTGGCTGGATCAGCCCAGGCCCATGCGGTCGGTCGCCTCGAAATCGCCTGACGGGTTGCGCGAGCGCCAGGCCTTGTAGCCGCGCATGCGCAGCGCGCACGCCGGGCAGTGGCCGCAGCCGTAGCCCCATTCGTGGCGCTGGCTGCGGTCGCCGAGGTAGCAGGTGTGGGTGTGTTCGACGATCAGCCGGATCAGCGCCTCGCCGCCGAGCGTGGCCGCCATCTCCCAGGTCTGCGCCTTGTCGAGCCACATCAGCGGGGTCTCGATGCCCATCGGCGTGTCGAGGCCGAGGCTCAGGGCCACCTGAAGTGCCTTCAAGGTGTTGTCTCGGCAGTCGGGGTAGCCGGAGTAGTCGGTCTCGCACATGCCGCCGACCATCACGTCCAGCTCGCGGCGGTAGGCCACGGCGGCGGCGAAGTTGAAGAAGATCAGGTTGCGGCCCGGCACGAAGGTGTTGGGCAGGCCGGTGGACGTCATCTCGATCGCACGCTGCTGGGTGAGGGCGGTGTCCGACAGCTGGCCGAGCAGCGACAGGTCGACCAGGTGGTCGTCGCCGAGGCGGCCGCCCCAGGTGGGGAAGTTGGCGTAGATCTGCGAGCGCACCGCCAGCCGGCATTCGGTTTCGATGCTGTGCCGCTGGTCGTAGTCGAAGCCGATGGTCTCGACATAGTGGAAGTTCGACAGCGCCCAGGCGAGGCAGACGGTCGAGTCTTGGCCGCCGGAAAAGAGGACGAGGGCACGGCGTGGCTTGGTCATCGGGAGATGGTAGCGAAGCCGCTGCGCCGAGGTGCGATGATTTCGCCCGTGCGCGTGCCCGATTCGATGTTCGACCAGGTGCTGCCGCTGCTGGCCGAGGCGAGCGAGCGGGCGGTGATGCCGCGCTTTCGCCAGCTGCGCGAAGGCGACGTGATCGAGAAGGCGAAAGACGAGCTCGTCACCGTGGCCGACCGCGAAGCCGAAGCCTTCATCGAGCACGGCCTGCTCGCCTTGTGGCCCGGCTCGCGCGTCGTCGGCGAAGAGGCTTGTGCGGCCAACCCGGCCCTGCTGCAGGGCCTTGACCAGGGCCGCGTGTGGCTGGTCGATCCGCTCGACGGCACCGCCAATTTCGTGGCGGGCCGGCCGGTGTTTGCGCTGATGGCCTCGCTGCTGGTCGACGGCGAAGCGGTGGGCGCGTGGGTGCTCAACCCCGTGTCGGGCGAGCGATGGCTGGCGCAGCAGGGCGGGGGTTGCCACCGCGACGGGCAGCGCATGTGGGCGCCGCAGGCCGCCGTGCCGCTCGGCGAAGCGCGCGGTGCGGCGTCGACCCGCTTCATGCCGGCCGGGTTGCGCGAGCGCGTCGTGGCCGGGCTTGAGCGGGTCGGCGAGGTGCTGCCGGGGCGGCGTTGCGCGGGCGTCGAATACCCGGCGATCGTCACCGGACAGCAGCAGTTCGCGATGTTCTACCGCACGCTGCCCTGGGACCACGTGCCTGGCACCCTGTTGCTGCAGGAGGCCGGTGGACATGCGGCGCGCTACGACGGCAGTGCCTACCGTGCGGGCGATGGCGGTGTGGGCCTGCTGTCGGCCGCCGACGAGCCGCTGTGGCAGGCGCTCCGGGCCGCGCTGCTGTAGCCCCGCGGCTCAGGTGCGCACTTCGCCCTGGCCGAGCACCACCCACTTCATCGAGGTCAGGCCTTCCAGGCCCACCGGGCCGCGGGCGTGGAACTTGTCGGTGCTGATGCCGATCTCGGCGCCCAGCCCGTACTCGAAGCCGTCGGCGAAACGTGTGCTCGCGTTCACCATCACGCTCGCCGAATCGACCTCGCGCAGGAAGCGCATCGCGTTCGGATGGTTCGTCGTGAGGATGGCATCGGTGTGGTGCGAGCCGTAGCGGTTGATGTGGGCGATGGCCTCGTCCACGCTCTTCACCACCTTGGCGCTGATGATGGGGGCGAGGTATTCCTCGCTCCAGTCCTGCTCGGTGGCTTCGGCGAGCTTCACCCGCGGCACGTCTTTCAGCAGCGCGAGCACCGCGGCATCGCCGCGCACCTCCACACCCTTGGCGGCGAACACCGCGCCGATCTTCGGCAGGAATTTCGCGGCCACCGCTTCGTGCACCAGCAGCGATTCGGCCGCGTTGCAGGGGCTGTACTTCTGCGTCTTGGCGTTGTCGGTCACCTTGAGCGCAAGCTCCAGGTCGACCTCGGCATCGACGTACACATGGCAGTTGCCGTCGAGGTGCTTGATGACGGGCACCTTCGCCTCGCGGCTGATGCGCTCAATGAGCCCCTTGCCACCACGCGGGATGATCACGTCGACCGACTCCGGCGAGGCGATGAGGTAGCCCACCGCGGCGCGGTCGGTCGTCTGCACCAGCTGCACCGCATCGGCCGGCAGGCCCGCTTCGGTGAGCGCCGCCTGCACCAGTTTCCACAGCGCGAGGTTGGAGTGGATGGCCTCCGAGCCACCGCGCAGGATGCAGGCGTTGCCGCTCTTGATGGCGAGCGACGCGGCTTCGATGGTCACGTTGGGCCGGCTCTCGTAGATCATGCCGAAGACGCCCAGCGGCACGCGCATCTGGCCCACGCTGATGCCGCTCGGGCGGCGCTTCACGCCGGTGATCTCGCCCACCGGGTCGGGCATGGCGGCGATCTGCTCGCAGCCTTCGGCCACGGTGGCGATCACTTTTTCAGTGAGACGCAGCCGGTCGACCAGCGGGGCGGCCAGGCCCGCGGCGTCGGCGGCGGCAATGTCTTTGCTGTTGGCGTCGGCCAGTGGTGCGGCGCTCTCGCGCAGCCGGCGCGCCAGGGCGGTGAGGGCGTGGTTCTTGGCGCTGGTGGAGGCCGCCGCCATGCGGGCGCTGGCGGCGCGTGCCGCGGCGCCCATCTGGGCGACCACGGCCTGGAGATCGGTGGAGGTCATGCCGGGCATTTTTGCAGGGTTTGCGGGTGGGCCGTGCGGCTCAGGGTTGCCGGATTGCCTCGACCTGGATCACCAGCCGCACCGTGTCGCCGATGACCGGCAGGCCATCGGTGATGCCGAAATCGCTGCGGCGCAAAGTGGCCTCCAGGTCGGCGCCGCACACCTCGCGCTGCAGCTGAGGGTGTTCATAACACCGCAGCTGCGTGGCACGCAACCCGAGTGGCAAGGACACACCGCGCAGCGTGAACTCGCCACGCACGTCCAGCGGCGCATTGCGCTGCCAGCGCCAGCCACGCGCCACGAAATACGCCACAGGGTGCTGGTCGCTCGCGAAATAGCTGCGGCGCAAGATGCCGTCCAGCGGCAGCACGCCGGTGTTGACCGAGGCCGTGCGCACTTCGATCGACACCTCGCCGGTGCCGGCCGTGGCATCCAGTTCGAGGCTGCCGCGGATGTCGTCGAAGCGGCCGCGGCTGGTGGAGGTGCCGAAGTGCATCACCTCCCAGTGCACCCGGGTGTGGCCGGAGTCGAGCAGATAGGCCGTCGGCTGTGCCTGCACAGCTGGTGCGATCCACGAGAGCATGCACACACCCACGAGCAGCGGCGCCGTGCGCATGGGGGTGCAGAAACAGCGGGTAAGCGTGACCAAAGGCATGTGAGTTCTCGTCGTCCACAGGTGCTCAAAACAAGCGGTGCCGGGATAATGCGCTCATCTGAACAGAGGGTCATGGGCAGGTGAGGGGGCGGGGGATGTCTAGAGAATTGCGAACGCCACCGCACACTGCTGCCTCGGCCGACGCCGGGCTGGCGCAGCGCGTCCAAGACGCGCAGACCGTCATGCTCTACGAGCGGGCGCAAACGTCCACGCTCGCCGGCATGGGTTTCGCGCTGATCGTGTGCGTGGGCCTGCTCCCGTATGTGGACCCGCGCCTCGCCTGGGGCTGGTTCGTCTTGCGCTGCGGCGTCTCGGGCCTGCGCCTGGCGCTTACCCACCAGTTCGGGCGCAGCACGCTGCCGAGCGATCGCATCTGGCGCCGCTGGCTCGAGGTCACGCTGGTCGCCGACGGCTTTACCTGGGGCCTCGCCTCGATGTGGCTGCCTGCAAGCACCAATCCGCACGTGGTGGCCTTGCTGCTCACCTCGCTGGTGGGGGTGGCGGCGATCGGCATGTTCGTGCTGCAGCCGAGCTTTCGCGCGAGCGCCTTGTTCCTGTTGTCGATGTTGCTGCCGGCCGGGGCCGACCAGCTCTTGAGCGGCACCCGCTACGGCTTCTTCGCCGGACTGGGCCTGTGGGTCTTCCTCGCGCTCGTGATGCTGGAGGCGCGCCGCTCGGAGTCGCGCATCCGCGAGCTGCTCACGCTGCGCTTCACCACCGACCGCATCTCGGAAGAGCGCGCCGAGGCCCTGATGCTGGCGCAGCGGCAGAGCAGCGTGAAAAGCCAGTTCCTCGCGACCATGAGCCACGAGATGCGCACGCCGCTGCACGGCATCCTGGGGCTCACGCGCATGCTGCGCAAAGACGGCGCCATCACGCCCGAGAAAAAGCCCGACGAGCAGCTGCAGCTGATCGAGCGCGCCGGCGAACACCTGCTCACGCTGATCAACGACATCCTCGACTTCTCGAAGCTCGAAGCCGGGCAGGTGCGCCTGTCGCCGCAGGTGTTCGACCTGGCGGCGCTGATCGACGATGTGGTGTCGCTGTCGGTGCCGGGCGCCTTCCAGTCAGGACTCTCGCTCACCACCCGGCTGCACATGCCGCGGCCGTGTTATGTGCGCGGCGACCCGTCGCGGCTGCGGCAGGTGCTGCACAACCTGATCGGCAATGCGATCAAGTTCACCGAGGCCGGCGCGGTGACGGTGGTGGCCAAGCACCGCGGCTCGCGCACGCGGATCGCGGTGCACGACACCGGTGTCGGCATCCCGGCCGATGAGCTGCCGCGCATCTTCGATGCCTTCCACCAGGCTGACAGCTCCTTCACCCGCCGCTATGGCGGCACCGGCCTGGGCCTCACCATCGCACGCGAACTCGCGCGGGCCATGGGCGGCGACCTCGTCTGCACCAGCCAGCAGGGCCGCGGCTCGTGTTTCACCGTGACGGTGGAGCTGCCCGAAGCGCCCAACCCCACGCCCGCCGCCGCCGGCCTGGCCGAATCGAAGGTGCCGCTGCAGGGCCGCGTGCTGCTGGCCGAAGACAACCCCGTCAACGCCCTCGTGGCCGAGGCGGCGTTGAAGAACATGGGCCTCACGGTGGAGCTGGTCGAAGACGGCCTGCAGGCCGTGGCCTCGTTCCGCGCGTCGCCGCCCGACCTGGTGCTGCTCGACTGCCAGATGCCGGTGATGGATGGCTTCGAGGCCGCGCGCCGCATCCGCGAGCACGAGGGCGAACAAGGACTGCCGCGCACGCCGGTGGTGGCGCTCACCGCCAATGCGCTGCAGGGTGACCGCGAGCACAGCCTCGCCGCGGGCATGGACGACCACCTCGCCAAGCCCTTCCGCGACGAAGACCTGCGGGCGATTCTCAGGCGGCACCTGGTGCCGGCCTGAAGGACTTACTGCTTCACCGCTTCAACCTGGATCAGCAGCTTGATGCTGTCCGGAATACCGGGCACACCGTAGTTGTTGCCGAACTGCGTGCGCTGGATCGTGGTCACGAAGTCGCCACCGCAGACCTCGCGCTTGAGCATCGGGTTCTGGTAGCAGTTGAAGTTGGTGGCGGTCAGCGTCACCGGCTGGGTCTTGCCGAGGAAGGTCAGCGTGCCGGCGACCGTCGTCACCTTGTCGCCGTTGAAGCTGAACTTGTCGCCCACGAACTTGGCGGTCGGATGTTCGGCGGCGTTGAAGAAGTCCTTGCTCTTCAGGTGACCGTCGAGCGGGCCCACGCCGGTGCTCACCGAGCTGGTGTCGATGGTGATCTCGGCCTTGCCGGTCTTGGCGGCCTTGTCGAAGGCGACGCTGCCTTCCTTCTTGTCGAAGCGGCCACGGATCGTGCTGGTGCCGAAGTGGCTGGCCTCGAAGGTCACGAAGGTGTGCGTCGGGTCGATCGCGTAGGTGGCGCTCTGGGCCTGGGCAGCGCCCGCGACAACGAACAGGGCGGAAACAAGCAGGGTCTTCTTCATCATGGACGGCTTTCTGTGGGAGGGAGGGGGTTGGACATCAGAGTGGGGCAACGCCGGTCAGCGCAAACTTGAGCTTGACCTGCACGTCGTTGGCGACCATCGAGGTGTCTTTCCAGTCACCGTCGCCGATCTTGAAATCGAGGCGCTTGAGCACGAAGCCGCCAGTGGCAGTGGTGGTGCCGCCGGCCTGGGCCAGCGCCACCGGCACCGTGATGTTCTGGCTCGCGCCCTTGATCGTCAGCTTGCCGGCCACTTCGTATTTGCCCGGGCCGGTGGCCTTGACCGTGGTCGACTGAAACGTGGCCTGCGGGAAGGCCTTGGTGTTGAACCAGTCGGGCTTGGCGACCTCGGCCTCGGTTTCGCTCGAACCGAAGGTCACGCTGGCGAGGTCGACGGTGAAGGCGATCTTGGCGGTGTCCGGCTTCTTGGGGTCGAAGGCGATCTGCGCGTCGAACTTCTTGAACTTGCCGTCGACCGGCACGCCCATCTGCTTGCTGGTGAAGGCGATGTCGCTTTGCGCCGGCACGAGCTTCTGCTGGGCCGAGGCGCCCAGGGCGAGCGTCGCCAGGGCCACGCTGAGGAGGAGTTGTTTCATGGAGGGCGGGTCCTTTCAACCACGCAATGACATGCGGGAGATCAGCCCATCGCGGTCGATGAACTGGTGCTTGAGTGCGGCGGCGATGTGCAGCAGCACGAGCGTCGCCAGGGCATAGGCCAGGTAGCCGTGCCAGGGCTTGATGGCCTCGGCCAGCGCCTTGTCGGGCGACACGAAATCGGGCAGCGGCAGCACGCCGAACCATACGATGGGGAAACCTGCCGCCGAGCTGTAAGCCCAGCCGACCAGCGGCACCGCGAAGAAGAGGGCGTACAGCGCCCAGTGCGTGGCATGCGCGGCGAGCTTTTGCCAGGCCGGCGCCGGCAGGTCGGGCGGCGGGCGGTGGGTGAGGCGCCACAGGAGCCGCAGCGCCGACAGCGCCAGGATGGTCACCCCGGCCCACTTGTGCCAGTTGTAGTACTTGAGCCGCTGCGGCGAGAACGGCAGGTCGCTCATGTAGACGCCCATGCCGAACGCGCCGACGATCGCCAGCGCAAGAACCCAGTGGAACGCGATGGCGACGCTGCTGTAGCGGGTGACGGTCGGTGTGTTCATGAAGTCGGCACTCTACGGGGGCGGCGTTCAAAGCCGTTCACCGACCTTGTTGTGAGCCTTCAAATTTTTGAACGTCCGGAATGCCCGCTCAGACGCGGGGGCTTACGCAAAAGGGCTGACACGCAAACCCTGAGCGGACTTTCCCTAGGGCGGGTTCGGCGCATGTTGCGCTGCCGCGCAGCGCTCTTAGACTCGGCTCCCGATGGTTCAGGGAACTGAATTGCGTTCAACGGATTGAACGTTCCGTCGAAACACCCAGACTGCCGACCCCGACACAACCGGGGTTTTTGCACCTTTCATCTGCATGCAACTCGCCGTGGCCGCCGCATCTTCCCCCGCCAAGCCTGCCCTCGTGCCGGCGGTTGCGCGTGCCCTGGCCCTGCTCGATCTGCTGGAGAAAGAGCGCGGCGCGATGAGCCTGGCCAAGCTGTCGACGAGTCTCGCGCTGCCCAAGAGCAGTGTGCACGGTCTGTGCAACACCCTGGTGGCGCTGGGCTATCTGCGCCGCCAGGACGACGGCACCTTCTACATCGGCCCACGGGTGATGGGCCTGGCCCATGCGTTCGCGGAAGCAACCACACCGGCACAGGAGTTCGAGCGCCTGTGGGCGAGCCTCGGTGCCACGCCCCAGGAGACGCTGATCCTCTCGGTGCTCGATGGCACCGACGTCGTCTACGTCGGCGTGCGCAACGGCATGCGCCCGCTCGGCATGGCCTTCAGCGTGGGCATGCGCCTGCCGGCGCATCGCGCCGCCACCGGCCGCGCCATGCTCGCCTTCCACGACGAGGCCTGGGTCAAGCAGCTCTACCCGGCGGCGCGCCTGCCGGCCTACATGAACCTGCCGACCATGCGCCGCACCGACCTGCTCGCCGAGCTGGCCCTGACGCGCGAGCGCGGCTACAGCATCGACGACGAAAGCGTGCGCCAGGGCGTGTACTGCCTGGCCGCGCCGGTGCATGCCGCCTCGGGCGAGGTGGTGGCCGGCCTGGGCGTGTGCATGCAGAAGGCCGGGCTCAAGGCCCGCTTCGTCGCCCAGCAGCGCGACACCGTCATCGACCTCGCCCGCCGGCTGTCCGAGCGGCTGGGCGCCACCCCCGAACCCAGAGCCAGATGAGCGGGTTCCACACGAGCGACGACACATGAGCGACGACATCATTCTCGAAACGCGCAAGCTCACGAAGGAGTTCAAGGGCTTCGTCGCCGTCAACCAGGTCGACCTCAAGGTCAAGCGTGGCCACATCCACGCGCTGATCGGGCCGAACGGGGCGGGCAAGACAACCTGCTTCAACCTGCTCACGCACTTCATCACGCCGACCTCGGGCCAGATCGTCTTCAACGGGCACGACATCACCGGCGAGGCTCCTGCCCACATCGCGCGGCGCGGCATCATCCGTTCATTCCAGATCTCGGCGGTGTTCCCGCACCTCACCGTGCTGGAAAACGTGCGCGTGGCCCTGCAGCGCAAGCTCGGCACCTCGTTCCATTTCTGGAAGCCCGAGCGTTCGCTGCACACGCTGAACGATCGCGCGCTGGATCTGTTGCGCCAGGTCGACCTCGAAAGCTACGCCGAGCACACCACGGTCGAGCTGAGCTACGGCCGCAAGCGCGCACTCGAGATCGCCACCACCCTCGCGATGGAGCCCGAGCTGATGCTGCTCGACGAGCCCACACAGGGTATGGGCCTGGAAGACGTGGACCGCATCCGTGCGCTGATCAAGAAGGTCTCGGCCAACCGCACCATCCTGATGGTCGAGCACAACATGAGCGTGGTGGCGAGCATCGCCGACACCATCACCGTGCTGCAGCGTGGCGCCACGCTGGCCGAAGGTCCGTACGCCGAGGTGTCGAAGAACCCGGCGGTGATCGAGGCCTACATGGGGTCGGCGAATGTCGAATTGAAGGGGGCGCATTGATGTTGCATTCCACGATCGGCGCGTGCCACGGCGACCGGGTAACCGGCTCCGCTCATGTCCCCCGGCCAGGCTGCGCCTGGCCTCCTCCTTTACTTCGCTGCGCCGGTCACCCGGTAGCCGCGGCAAGCACCCGCGGTGGCATGCCGCGTTCCCGGTGTGCTTCCTGGGTGGCTTGCTCGCTGTGGCAGGGCGCCGTGTGGAGCGAAGTAAAGGAGGAGAGGCGGGCGCAGCCCGACTCGGGGGACATGAGCGGAACACGGCGCCCTGTCGCAGCGAGCCAGTGCCGGTCCAAACAAAGGAAACACTGAAATGGCCACCAGGTTCCTAGAAGTCAAAGAGCCCAAGGCTGGTACGGCGAAAGCCACGTGCTGCACGGCGTGAACTTCCACGTCGACGAAGGCGAAGTCGTCACCCTGCTCGGTCGCAACGGTGCCGGCCGCACCAGCACGCTGCGCGCGATCATGGGCCTCATCGGTTCGCGCAAAGGCAGCATCAAGGTCAAGGGGCAAGAGGTCATCTCGCTGCCCACCCACCGCATCGCGCGGCTGGGTCTCGGCTACTGCCCCGAGGAGCGCGGCATCTTCTCCACGCTCTCGTGCGAAGAGAACCTGATGCTGCCGCCGAAGCAGACCGAAGGCGGCATGAGCATCGCCCAGATCTACGACATGTTTCCCAACCTGAAAGAGCGTGCCGGCAGCCAGGGCACGCGCCTGTCGGGGGGCGAGCAGCAGATGCTGGCCGTCGCGCGCATCCTGCGCACCGGCGCCAAGCTGCTGCTGCTCGACGAAATCTCGGAAGGCCTTGCACCCGTCATCGTGCAGAAGCTCGCCGAGATGGTGGTGGCCTTGCGCAAGCAGGGTTACACCATCGTGATGGTGGAGCAGAACTTCCGCTTCGCCGCGCCGCTGGCCGACCGCTTCCTCGTCATGGAGCACGGCCGCATCCTTCAAGAGTTCACCCAAGCCCAACTGCCCGACCGCATGGCCCAGCTCCACGAGTACCTGGGCGTTTGACCTGCTCGTCTCTCACCACCACCAGGAGATACACATGATGAAACTCAAGAACATCGCTGCAGCCGCCGCCGTGGCATGCGCCAGTGCACTCGTGCCTGCCCAGGCCCAGGTCTCGGGCGACGTGATCCGCATCGGCTTCATCACCGACATGTCGGGCCTCTATTCCGACATCGACGGGCCGGCCGGCCTCGAAGCCATCAAGATGGCCGTCGCCGACGCGGGCGGCAAGATCAACGGCAAGACCATCGAGGTCGTGTCGGCTGACCACCAGAACAAGCCCGACATCGCCGCCGCCAAGGCGCGCGAATGGTTCGACACCAACGGCCTCGACATGCTGATCGGTGGCACCAATTCCGGCACCAGCCTGGCCATGGCCAAGGTGGCTGCCGAGAAAAAGAAGCTCTTCATCTCGGTGGGCGCCGCCACCTCCGCGCTGACCAACGAGCAGTGCAACCCCTACACCGTGCACTGGGCCTACGACACCGTGGCGCTCGCCAAGGGCACCGGCAACGCGGTGGTGAAGGCCGGCGGCAAGAGCTGGTACTTCCTGCAGGCCGACTACGCCTTCGGTGCCCAGCTGATGAACGACACCTCGGCCGTGGTCAAGGCCGCCGGCGGCACCATCGTGGGCTCGGTGAAGCACCCGCTGTCGGCGAGCGACTTCTCGTCCTTCCTGCTGCAGGCGCAGTCGAGCAAGGCGCAGATCCTGGGCCTGGCCAACGCGGGTGGCGACACCATCAACACCATCAAGGCGGCCAACGAGTTCGGCATCACCAAGACGATGAAGCTCGCCGGCCTGCTGATGTTCATCAACGACGTCCACTCGCTGGGCCTGAACGCCACGCAGGGCATGTACCTCACCGACAGCTGGTACTGGAACCGCGACCCCGAGACGCGTGCGTGGAGCCGCAAGTTCTTCGAGAAGATCAAGCGCATGCCTTCGTCCATCCAGGCGGGCGACTACTCGGCGGCTCACAACTACCTGGCCGCCGTGAAGGCCACCGGCACCGACGACGCCGACAAGGTGCTCGCGCAGATGAAGAAGGCCAAGGTCAACGACATCTTCGCCAAGGGCGGCTTCATCCGCGACGACGGCCGCATGGTGCACGACATGTACCTGATGCAGGTGAAGACGCCGAAGGAGTCGACCGAGCCCTGGGACTACTACAAGGTCGCGCAGACCTTCAAGGGTGAAGAGGCTTGGACGACGAAGTCTGAATCCAAGTGTGCTCTTTGGAAGTAAGGGGGATGAGCGTGGCAACTGACGCGCGGAGCGCAGCGGCGCGCTCATCAAGCTACTCGCCGAGCACGGGTTTCCCGGGCTTAGGCGAGGCGCCCCTTGGGGGCAGGAGCGAAGCGACTGGGGGGCTGTGTGACTGAAATATTTGGCATACCCATCCAGGCCTTCATGGGCCAGCTCATGCTGGGCCTGGTGAACGGCTCGTTCTACGCCATGCTGAGCCTCGGCCTGGCGGTGATCTTCGGCCTCTTGGGCATCGTGAACTTCGCGCATGGCGCGCTCTACATGATCGGCGCCTACGTGGCCTGGTTCGCGCTCGAGACCTTTGGCATCAACTACTGGGCGGCGCTCGTGATCGCGCCCTTCGTGGTGGGCGCCATCGGCCTCGTGATCGAGCGCACGCTGCTCAAGCACCTCTACAAGCTCGACCCGATCTATGGGCTCTTGCTGACCTTCGGCATCTCGCTGATCTTCGAGGGCGTGTTCCGCGAGCAGTACGGCGTGTCGGGCCAGTCGTACTCGGTGCCCGAGGCGCTGCAGGGGGCGACGAACCTCGGCTTCATGGTGCTGCCCAATTACCGCGCATGGGTCATCGTGGCCTCGCTCATCGTGTGCTTGGGCACCTGGGCGCTGATCGAGAAGACGAGCCTCGGGGCCAAGCTGCGCGCCGGCACCGAGAATCCGGCGCTGGTGCAGGCCTTCGGCATCAACGTGCCGATGATGGTGATGTTCACCTACGCGGGCGGTGCTGCACTCGCCGCGCTGGCCGGCGTGCTGGCCGCGCCGGTGATCCAGATCACGCCGCTGATGGGCACCAACCTCATCATCGTGGTCTTCGCGGTGGTGGTGATCGGCGGCATGGGCTCGATCCTCGGCTCCATCCTCACCGGGCTTGCGCTCGGCCTGGTCGAAGGCCTCACGAAAGTGTTCTACCCCGAGGCCTCGAACATCGTCGTCTTCGTGATCATGGCCATCGTGCTGATGATTCGCCCCGCCGGCCTCTTCGGCAAGGAGAAATAAGGCATGGGCCTCCAAGCAACTTCCCAGACACGCAACGCACGCATCGCGTGGGGCGTGCTCTTCGCGCTGCTCGCGATTGCGCCCTTCGTCGGCCTGTACCCCGTCTTCATGATGAAGGCGCTGTGCTTCGCGATCTTTGCCTGCGCCTTCAACCTTCTGCTCGGCTACACCGGCCTGCTGTCGTTCGGCCACGCGGCGTTCCTCGGCTCGGCGGCCTACGCCACCGGCTGGCTGGTGCGCAGCGGCGGCCTGTCGCCGGAGCTGGGCCTGCTCGCCGGGGTCGTGGTCGCGGCGCTGCTGGGCCTGGCGGTCGGCTTGATCGCGATCCGCCGGCAGGGCATCTACTTCGCGATGATCACGCTCGCGATGGCGCAGATGGTGTTCTTCGTCTGCCTGCAGGCGCCTTTCACCGGCGGCGAAGACGGCCTGCAGGGCGTGCCGCGCGGCAAGCTCTTCGGCCTCTTGCCGCTCGGCAACGACGTGGTGATGTACTACCTCGTGCTTGCGATCTTCGTTGCGGTGTTCCTCGGCATCCTGCGCATCGTGCACTCGCCTTTCGGCCAGGTGCTCAAGGCCATCCGAGAGAACGAGCCGCGGGCCATCTCGCTCGGCTACGACGTCGACCGCTACAAGCTGCTCGCCTTCGTGCTCTCGGCGGCGCTGGCCGGCCTGGCCGGCGCGCTCAAGACGCTGGTGCTCGGCTTCGCCACGCTGACCGACGTGCACTGGTCGCTCTCGGGCGAGGTGATCCTGATGACGCTGCTCGGTGGCCTGGGCACCTTTGCCGGCCCGGTGATCGGCGCCTTCACCATCATCGGCCTGCAGAACTTCCTGGCCGACCGGGTGGGCTCGTGGGTCACGGTGATCATCGGTGTGATTTTCGTGGTGTGCGTGATCGCATTCCGACGCGGCTTCGTCGGCGAGCTGCTGGCCTGGCAACAGCGCAAGAAGAAGTCCTGATCGGCACGGTGGCATGAGCACCTGAACCTCGAGACCCCGCACTGGCGCAAGCAGCGCTGAATCGGCACCATACGCGCCTTCACCCCCACGGAGACGCGCATGAAGTACACCGGCAGCTGCCACTGCGGCAAGGTCGCCTTCGAGGTCGAAGGCGAGATCGGCACGGCGCTCGCCTGCAACTGCTCGATCTGCCAGCGCAAGGGCTCGTTGTTGTGGTTCGTGCCGCGCACCGACCTGAAGCTCAAGACGCCCGAAGACGCGGCCAGCACCTACACCTTCAACAAGCACGTCATCAAGCACCGCTTCTGCCCGAGCTGCGGCATCCACCCGTATGGCGAAGGCACCGACCCCAAGGGCAACGCCATGGCGGCGATCAATGTGCGCTGTCTCGAAGGCATCGACCTCGACACGGTGAAGGTCCATCACTTCGACGGGCGCTCGCAGTGACCGTGCCGCATGTCGGGCGCTGAGATCGCGCTGCTCGTCGTCGGCGCGGCCGTCGCCGGCTTCGTGCAGGGCCTGTCGGGCTTCGCCTTCGGCATGGTGGCGATGTCGATCTGGGTCTGGGCGCTCGACCCGAAGCTCGCAGTCGTGATGTCGATCGCCGGCGGCCTGAGCGGCCAGATCTTCGCCGCCGTGCGCCTGCGGCGCGGCCTGCAGTGGCCGCTCTTGTGGCCGTTTCTCGCCGGTGCGCTGGTCGGCGTGCCGCTGGGCGTGGTGGTGCTGCCGTACGTCGATGCGGTGATCTTCAAGTTCGGCCTCGGCGTCACGCTCATGGTGTGCTGCTCGGCCATGCTGATGGCGCAGCGCATCCCGCGCATCACGCGGGGTGGGCGCATCGGCGATGCGCTGGCCGGCGCGGCCGGCGGTGTGATGGGCGGCCTGGGCGGCTTCACCGGCGTGGTGCCATCGTTCTGGTGCACCGTGCGCGGCTGGGACAAGGACACCGCCCGCGCCGTGCTGCAGAACTTCAACCTCGCCGCGCTCAGCGTCACCTTCGCCACCTACGTGGGCAGCGGCCTGGTGACGCGCGAGATGTGGCCGCTTTTCCTCGTGGTGATTCCGGCGCTCCTGATCCCGTCGGTGTTGGGCACACGCTTGTACGTGGGCCTGAGCGAGGCGGCGTTCCGGCGTGTGGTGCTGGGCTTGCTCACCGTGTCGGGTGTGGTGATGATCGTGTCGTCAGTGCCCGTGCTGCTGAAGAGATGACATGACCGACATTGCCTTCCTCCACACCTCGCCGGTCCACGTGGACACCTTCGATGCGCTGTTGAAGGAGGTCGCACCGCAGGTCACGGCTTCGCACCTCGTGCGCGAAGACCTGCTCGACCGCGCGCAGCGCGAGGGCCTGGAAGACCCAGGCCTCATCGCCGGCGTGCGTGCGGCGCTGCAGTCTGCTGCCGCCCATGCGCGCGTTGTCGTGTGCAGCTGCTCGACGCTTGGCGGGCTGGCCGAAGCCACCCGCACCAGCGTGCCCATCACCCGCATCGACCGTGCGATGGCCGACGCGGCGGTGCATCGCGGCGCACCGGTGTTGATGGTCGCGGCCCTGCAGAGCACCCTCGACCCGACGGCGCAGCTGCTTCGTTCCTCGGCCGAGCGCCTGGGCCTGCCGCTCGCGCTGCGCCCGTTGTGGGTCGAAGGCGCCTGGGCCCATTTCGAAGCCGGCCAGCAGGAGGCCTACCTCGCGACCATCGCCGCTGCCGTGCGCCGGCACGGGCACGCCGGCGACACCGTCGTGCTCGCACAGGCCTCGATGGCGGGTGCGGCCGAGCGGCTGGCCGACACCGGCCTCGTGGTGCTCAGCAGCCCGCGGCTCGGGGTGATGGAGGCACTGCGCTTCTGCGAAGCCGGCTGAGCCCGGGCGCCGCTCAGGCCTTCTTGAGCGGTTGCCTGGGTGGCTGCGGCCGCATCAGCCCCTCTTGCGCGACCGAGGCGACCAGCCGCCCGTCCTGCGTGAAGATGCTGCCGCGGCAGAAGCCGCGGGCGCCGTTCGCGGCTGGCGAGTTGGTGGCGTAGAGCAGCCACTCGTCCATGCGGAAGCTGTCGTGGAACCACATCGCGTGGTCGAGGCTCACGCCTTGCACGCTGCCGTTCATGAAGCTCAGGCCGTGCGGCAGCAGCGCTGCACTCAGCAGGCCGAAGTCGGACGAATAGGCGAGCATGGCCTGGTGCAGCACCGGGTCGTCGGGCAGGCGGTCGGAGGCGCGGAACCACGAGTTGTTGACCGCCGCTCGCTCGCCGGCCGGTGGCGGGTTGAGCGGGTTGAAGGGCTCGCAGTGGCGGATGTCGATCGCGGTCTCGGCGTGCAGCACCGCGCGCAGGCGCTCGGGCAGCTTGTCGAAATGCTGGCGGCGCAGCTCGTGCACGCTCACGAGCCCATCGGGTGGAGGCACTTGCGGCATCGTGTCCTGGTGCGACACGCCTTCTTCCTTCACGTGGAAGGAGGCGGCGAAGTTGAAGATCGGCTGGCCATGCTGGATGGCGACCACGCGGCGCGTGGTGAAACTGCCGCCGTCGCGGATGCGCTCGACGTCGTAGACGATCTTGGCCTGCTTGTCGCCGGGGCGCAGGAAGTAGGCATGCAGCGAATGCACCGAGCGGTCGCGCTCGACGGTGAGCGCGGCGGCCATCAGCGCCTGACCCAGCACCTGCCCGCCGAACACACGCGGGCTGCCGATGTCGCCGCTGATGCCGCGGAAGAGGTTGTGCTCGAGCTGCTCGACCTGCAGCAGCTCAACCAGTTCTTGGACTTGGGTATTCATGGGTCGAAATGATCTCACCAAACCCGCCGCTACCATCGCGCCGAACCTCCAGCCCCGCGCCCACTGTGTCGAATCCTGCCCGTGCCTTGTCTCTCATCTCCCGCGCCGTGACGGCCGGTCTCGCGTGGGCCGCGGCCGCGGCGGCGCACGCACAGGCTGCCAGCCCCTCGGCGCCGCCCGTGCCCTCGGCGGCGGCGCTGCAGGACTGCGCGGCGATCGGCGCGGCAGCCGACCGCCTGGCGTGCTACGACCAGCTGGCGGGCCGCAAGCCGCCGTCGCCCCCACCGGCCGAGGTGCCGATCGCCACCACCCAGATGGCGCCGCAAGGGGCGGCCATGGCGCCGGCCCAAGAGGTCAAGCCCGAGGCCAGCCCCTTGTCGCAGTACTGGGAGCTCGACGCGGCCGACAAGCGCGGCACCTTCAACCTGCTCGGCTATCGCCCGAACTACGTGATGCCGCTGCACGTGACCAACCGCATCAACCGGGCGCCGCAGTCGCCCACGCAGGCGGCGGTGAACCAGCCCAACTTCCGCGAGATCGAGGCCAAGTTCCAGATCTCCTTGCGCACCAAGGCCTTCCAGGACGTCTTCGGCCGCGGCACCGGCGACCTGTGGCTGGCCTTCACTCAGCAGGCGATGTGGCAGATCTGGAATGGCAAGGACTCCAAGCCCTTTCGCAACACCGACTACGAGCCCGAAGCGATCTACGTCTTCCCCGTCCCCCGCGCAGTGCGGCAGTTGCCGTTCGGGTGGCAATGGCGTCTCGGCCAACTGGGCCTCGCGCACCAATCGAATGGTCAATCCGATCCGCTCTCGCGCAGCTGGAACCGGGTCTACTTCGGCACCGGCTTCGAGCGCGGCGACCTGAGCCTCACCGCGCGCCTCTCGCAGCGCCTGAACGAAAAGCTCGAACGCGACAACAACCCCGACCTCGTGGACTACCGTGGCCGCACCGAGCTGCAGTTGGGCTGGACGCCGGGCGCCAGTACCACCTCGCTGCTGTGGCGCAACAGTGCCAAGCGCAGCGACTGGGGCGCGCTGCAGTTCGAGTGGACCTACCCCGTCGCCAAGAGCCGCCCGAACGGCCTGCGCTGGTTCGTGCAGGCCTTCCACGGCTACGGCGAGACGCTCACCGACTACAACTTCAAGCAGACGAGCTACGGCTTCGGGCTGAGCTTCATGCAGTTCTGATCGCGGGGGAACCGTCCCGGGCGCGTGAAGGATTCGACGTGTTGGCGTGCAGTGTCCTCAAGCTTGGAAACGGCGTGCCGAAACCGAAGGGGTTCTTGATGGCGAGCCCGCATGCGCAGCATTCCCTTCACCAGTTCGAACTTCCAACCGTGGGTGAGCGACGCCGCCAGGTGCGATGACTGTGCCAACCCCGAGGCGCTGGGGTTTCGCTTCAGCTATGCCTACCAGCCGATCGTCGACGTCCACAAGCGCCAGATCTACGCCCACGAGGCGCTGGTGCGCGGCCCGGACGGCGAGCCGGCGCCGACCGTGCTGTCCCGGGTCAACGAAGACAACCGCTACCGGTTCGACCAGGCCTGCCGCGTCAAGGCGATCAAGGTGGCGGCCGAACTGGGCATGCAGGAGCGCTTGTCGATCAATTTCCTGCCCAATGCGATCTACAAGCCCGAGCTGTGCATCCGCACCACGCTCCAGGCTGCGCGCAAGCACGACTTTCCCGTCCAACGCATCATCTTCGAAGCGACCGAGGGGGACGCCATCGAAGACGGCAAGCGTCTGGCCGCGATCCTGACCGAATACAAGCGCACCGGCTTCCTGACGGCGATCGACGACTTTGGCGCCGGGTACGCGGGCCTCAACCTGCTGGCGGATTTTCAGCCCGACATCATCAAGCTCGACATGGCGCTGGTCCGCGGGGTCGACACCAGCCGTTCGCGGCAGGCGATCGTCCGCGGTGTGCTGCGCATCTGCTTTGACCTCGACATCGTCGTCATTGCCGAAGGCGTCGAGACGGCGGCCGAGCGCGACTTCTTCTTCCACGAAGGTGTCAGCCTCATGCAGGGGTACTTTTTCGGCCGCCCGGCCTTCCAGAGTCTTGGTGCTGTCGTCGATGGGGCGTGGCCTGTGTCCGGGCTGGCCCAGAAGCTCCCAGCCTGACGGACAACGGCTCAGGCGGCCTCTTGCCGCTGGGTGTGCCACTGCGCCATCAGGCTCTGCCAATGGGTGCGGGCGGCGGCGAGGTGGCGTGCCTTCACATGGCCGTAACCGCGGATCTCTTCCGGGATCTTCGCGATGGCGATCGCCTGCACCAGGTTGCTGGCGTTCAGGCCCCGCAGCAGTTCGTCGATGCAGGCGCGGTACTCGCCGATTAGGGCGCGCTCGGTCTTGCGCTCTTCGGTGCGGCCGAAGGGGTCGAACGCGGTGCCGCGCAGGCCCTTGAGCTTGGCGAGCACGCGGAAGGCGGTCTTCATCCATGGGCCGAAGCGCTGCTTCTGGAGTTCACCCTTGTCGTTGGTCTTTGCGATCATTGGCGGGGCGAGGTGGTAGTTCACCCGGTAGTCGCCCTCGAACTGCGAGGCGATCTTTTCCAGGAAACCGGTCTCGGTGTGCAGGCGGGCGACCTCGTACTCGTCCTTGTAGGCCATGAGCTTGAAGAGGTAGCGGGCCACGGCTTCCGCCAGCTTTGTGCTGCCCAAAGGCGCCTCGGCGGTTCGTACCTTGTCGACGTAGGCGCGGTACTGCGCGGCGTAGGCGGCGTTCTGGTAGGCGGTGAGGAACTCGACACGCTTGCTCACCAGCTCATCCAGATTGCCCGAAGGCTTGCGCACGAACTCGATCACCTGTGACGGTTGCGCAAGCGACTGCACTGCGCGCAGGTCGTGCGCGGCGCGGCGGCCCCACTCGAAGGCGAGCTGGTTGCGTTCGACCTGCACGCCGTTGAGTTCCATCGCCCGCATCAGGGCGGCGTGCGAGAGTGGCACCCGGCCCTTCTGCCACGCGTAGCCGAGCATCATCGGGTTGGTGTAGAGCGAGTCGCCGCAGAGCGCGACGGCCAGCTGCTCGGCATCGAAAGCGCCGAAGTGGTCGCGGCCGGTGGCGGCCATCAGTGCGGCTTCGCAGCTTGCCGACGGGAACTGCCAGTCGGGGTTGTGGACGAAGGCGGCGGTGGGCGAGCCGTGGGTGTTGAGCGCGACGAAGCTGCGGCCTTCGCGGATCACGGCCAGCGTGGCCTTGTTGGCGCCGACGATCGGGTCGCAGGCGAGCACGAGGTCGGCCTCGGCGGTGCCGACCTTGGTGGTGTAGATCGCGTCCATGCGGTCGGCGATCTGGATGTGGCTCCAGGTGCTGCCGCCTTTTTGCGCGAGGCCGGCAGCGTCTTGCGTGACGATGCCTTTGCCGTCGAGGTGTGCGGCCATGCCGAGCAACTGGCCGATGGTGATGACCCCGGTGCCGCCGACGCCGGCGACGACGATGCCGAAGGCATGGTGGGTGGCGGGCAAGGTGGGCTCGGGCACCGCGATCTTCGACGGGTCGGGGCGCGAGGCTTCCGACTTTTTGGCCGACTTGAGCTGGCCGCCTTCCACCGTGACGAAGCTCGGGCAAAAGCCCTTCACGCAGGAGTAATCCTTGTTGCAGGTGTTCTGGTTGATGCGGCGCTTGCGGCCGAACTCGGTCTCGACCGGCTCCACGCTCAGGCAGTTGCTCTGCACCGAACAGTCGCCGCAGCCTTCGCAGACCAGCTCGTTGATGACGACGCGGGTGTCGGCGTCTTTCATCGTGCCGCGCTTGCGGCGACGACGCTTCTCGGTGGCGCAGGTCTGGTCGTAGATGATGGCGGTGGTGCCCTTGAGCTCGCGGTATTCGCGCTGGATGCGGTCGAGTTTCGTCGCGGTGGAAGACCTGCACCCCGGGCGACAGCGCCACGCCCTCGTACTTGCCCGGGTCGTCGGTGACGATGCACAGCGCACTCACGCCTTCGGCCTTCAGGCTCTGCATGATCTGCAGCACCGAGTGCCCCTCGGGCCGCTCGCCCACGCGCTGCCCGCCGGTCATCGCGACCGCGTCGTTGTAGAGGATCTTGTAGGTGATGTTGACGCCCGCCGCGATGCTCTGGCGGATGGCGAGGATGCCGCTGTGGAAGTAGGTGCCGTCGCCCAGGTTCGCGAAGATGTGCTCTTCGGTCGTGAACGGCGCCTGGCCCACCCAGGGCACGCCTTCGCCGCCCATCTGCGTGAAGGTGGAGGTGCTGCGGTCCATCCACACCACCATGTAGTGGCAGCCGATGCCGGCCACTGCGCGCGAGCCTTCGGGCACCCGCGTCGAGGTGTTGTGCGGGCAGCCGCTGCAGAAGAAGGGCAGGCGGTCGCCGCTGTCGGCGTTGAGCGTCTGCAGCGATTTCTCTTTGGCCTCGATCAGCGCGAGGCGGGCGTCGATGCGGGCGGCGGTGTCGGCATCGACGCCGAGCTTCTTCAGGCGCTTGCCGATGGCCTTGGCGATGATGGCCGGCGTGAGGTCGGCCTGCGCGCGCAGGAGCCAGTTGCCGCCCGGGTTGGGCTGCGACCACTCGCCACCGGTCTGGTCGCCTTCGGCTTCGTCGAACTTGCCGAGCACGTTGGGGCGCACGTCGGGGCGCCAGTTGTAGAGCTCTTCCTTGAGCTGGTACTCGATGACCTGGCGCTTTTCTTCCACCACCAGGATCTCCTGCAGGCCGAGCGCGAAGTCGCGGGTGATGGTGGCCTCCAGCGGCCACACCACGTTGACCTTGTGCAGGCGGATGCCGAGGCGGCGGCAGTCGTCGTCGGAGAGACCCAGGTCGTGCAGGGCTTGCCGCGTGTCGTTGTAGGCCTTGCCGGAGGCGATCAGGCCGAAGCGGTCGTTCGGGCCGCTGATGACGTTGTGGTTGAGTTTGTTGGCCCGCACGTAGGCGAGCGCCGCGTACCACTTGTGGTCCATCAGCCGCGCCTCCTGCTCCAGCGGCGGGTCGGGCCAGCGGATGTGCAGGCCGCCGGGCGGCATCACGAAGTCTTCGGGCAGGACGATCTGCACGCGGTCGGGGTCGACGCTGATGCTGGCGGACGACTCGACGATCTCCTGGATCGTCTTCATGCCGGCCCACACGCCGGAGAAGCGGCTCATCGCGAAGGCGTGCAGGCCCATGTCGAGGATGTCCTGCACGCTGGAGGGGAAGAACACCGGCAGTCCGCAGGCCTTGAAGATGTGGTCGCTCTGATGCGCGGCGGTGCTGCTCTTGGCGATGTGGTCGTCGCCGGCGAGGGCGATCACGCCGCCGTGCTTGGCGGTGCCGGCCATGTTGGCGTGCTTGAAGACGTCGGAGCAGCGGTCGACCCCGGGGCCCTTGCCGTACCAGAGGCCGAACACCCCGTCGAACTTCTTCTTCTCGGGATAGAGGTCGAGCTGCTGCGTGCCCCACACCGCGGTGGCGCCCAGCTCCTCGTTGACGCCGGGCTGGAAGACGATGTTCTGCGCCTGCAGGTGCTTCTTGGCCGCCCACAGCGCCTGGTCGTAGCCGCCGAGTGGCGAGCCGCGGTAGCCGCTGATGAAGCCGGCCGTGTTGAGCCCGGCCATCGCGTCGCGTGTGCGCTGCAGCATGGGCAGGCGCACCAGCGCCTGCACGCCGCTCATGAAGGCGCGGCCGGTGGGCAGCGCATATTTGTCGTCGAGCGAGACGCTCTCCAGGGCACGGCGGATCGATTCGGGCAGCGGTGCGTTCATGCGGGAAGGCTCCTGTTGGACGGTGCGGCGCCGCGGCTTGTGGCTGCGGCCGGCGGGGTGGGGCGGTGCGTCGAGTGTAGGGAAGCGGGCTGTGGAAGTCCTTTCTTTGTTTGCTCGGAAGAAGGGGGTTACGGCAATAATCTTTCGTCAAACTTCAAGTTGAACGCGATATGCCGCTCAAAAAACCATTTACAGGGAAAACCATCAAGCCCGCCGACGAGCCCACCGAGCCGCATGGCGATGCGCTCGACCGCTACGACGTGCTGATCCTTCGCGAGCTGCAGCACGACGCCCGACTGTCGAATGCCGAGTTGGCAGCGCGCATCGGCCTGTCGGCCGCACCCACCTGGCGGCGCGTCAAATGGCTCGAAGAGCAGGGCTACATCACCGGCTACCGGGCCGAGATCGACCGCCGCAAGATCGGCCTCGGCGTGCTGGCCTTCGTGCGCGTCGACGCCGAGCGCAACAACGGCCTCGCCACACGGGCGCTCGAAGACGCCATCCGCAAATTGCCCGAGGTGATCGCCTGCCACTACATTTCAGGCACCGGCACTTTCGAGCTGCAAGTCATGGCCACCGACCTCGATGCGTTCTCCCGCTTTTCGATCGACACCTTGCTCAACCTGCCGAACGTCAAAGACATCCACACCAGCTTCTCGCTGGGCGAAGTGAAGGCCGGGGCGGCGTTGCCTCTTTCCCATCTGCACACTGGCAAGACCCGCTCGCGTTGATGTCTTCTTCGCGCCTGGCCGACTGGCTCTTCGGCACCGAACCCAAGCAGCGGCTGCGGTTGGTGCAGTGCGGCACCGCGATGCTGCTGGTGCTGGGCAGCGTGCTCAACATGCACTACCTGGTGTGGGCCGGGCTCGCGCCGATGGAGCCGACCGCGTGGTGGACGCTGGTGCTCGTCGGCGGCTTCGTGGTGTTCTTCATCACCATCCGCAGCGGCCAGAACCTTCGCTACGCCGAGCCGTCGCTCACGGTGCCGCAGATGGTGTTCGCCATCCTCTGCGCGGCGGTCGCGTATGCCATCGCGGGCAAGGGGCGCGGCGGCGCCTTCCCGATCCTGATGGTCGTGTTCATGTTCAGCATGTACTCGCTGGCACCCGGCACGGTGCTGCGCACCAGCTTCTTTGCGGTGGCAGTGTTTGGTGTGACGATGGCCACCATGGCCTGGCGCAACCCGGCGGTCTACGAGCCGGCGGTGGAATGGGGCCACTTCATCATGATCGCCATCATGGTGCCGGCCGTGGCGCTGCTGGCCGGCCAGCTCAGCCGGCTGCGCGACCGCTTGCGCCGCCAGAAGAAAGACATTGCCATCGCGCTCGCGCGCATCCAGGAGCTGGCCACGCGCGACGAACTCACCGGCCTCATCAACCGCCGCCACATGGTCGAGCTGATGGAGCAGGAGCGCCAGCGTGGCGTGCGCTCGGGCCAGTCGTTCTGCCTCGCCGTGATCGACATCGACGGCTTCCGCGAGATCAACGACAAGCACGGTCACGCCTTCGCCGACGAGCTGCTGCGCCGCTTCGCCAACGAGGCGCTCAACGTGATCCGCATCTCCGACCTGCTCTCGCGCTGGGACGGCAAGGAATTCCTGCTGATGCTCTCCAACACCCGCGCCTCACTCGGCCGCACGAGCCTGGAGCGGCTGCGCGAGCGCATGAAGGCCGTGGCCATCGAAGCGCCAGGCTCAGGGCCCTTGCACCTGAGCTTCTCGGCCGGCGTGGCCGAGCATCGCGCCGGCGAGTCGGTGGCCGACACCGTGCAGCGTGCCGAGCATGCGCTCATCAACGCCAAGGCGTCGGGGCAGAACCGGGTGGTGCTGGCTTGACGGCCGCGCACCCACCGTGGCGGCACCTGCTGCTGGCGCTTGCGGTGGTGGCGGTCTGGGGCACCAACTTCGTCGTCATCAAGGCCGCGCTGGCGCACCTGCCGCCGCTGCTGTTTGCGGCGCTGCGTTTCGCGATCGCCTTCTTTCCCGCGATGCTGCTGCTGCCTCGGCCGCCGGTGCCGTGGCGCAACCTCGCGGCCTACGGCATCCTGCTCGGGGTGGGACAGTTCGGTGTGCTCTACATCGCGATGAGGCACGACATCTCGCCCGGGCTCGCCTCGCTCGTGATCCAGACGCAGGTGTTCTTCACCATCATGCTGGCGATGCGGATCGCCCGCGAGAAGGTGCAACCGTACCAATGGCTGGCGCTCGCGCTCGGGGCGGCGGGCATCGTGGTGATCGGCAGCCACACGGGCGGCGACACCACCGTGCTCGGTCTTCTGATGGTGCTGTTTGCCGCCTTCTGCTGGGCCTGCGCCAACATGGTCAGCAAGCAGGCGGGGCCGGTGAACATGCTGGCCTATGTGGTGTGGTCGAGCGCTGCGGCGGTGCCGCCGCTGGTCGTGATGTCGCTGCTCTTCGAAGGCTGGCCGGCCATCGCGCAGGGGCTCGTGCAGGCCGATGCCGCCACCTGGGCTGCGGTGCTCTGGCAGGCCGTTGGCAACACCCTCTTCGGCTACGCGGCATGGGGCTGGCTGCTGGCGCGGCATCCGGCGGCGAGCATCACGCCGATGGCGCTGCTGGTGCCGGTCTTTGGCATGGCCGCGGCCAGCTGGTGGCTGGCCGAGCCGCTGCCGGGCTGGAAGCTGATCGCGGCGGCACTGGTGCTGTGCGGCCTGGGCCTCAACGTGCTGTGGCCGCGTTGGCGCACTGCACAAAACTGAGCCGGCCTTGGCACAGGCTTTGCACTGGGATGGTGAACCTGTCCGCCCCGAGTGCACGATGTTGTCTGAGCTGAACACCCCTGTGCGCCTGCCCGCGGCCGCGCTGGTGCCTGCGCCCAGCGGGGCGTGGAGCGAGCGCCTGCAGCTGCTGCTGGAATCCACCGGCGACGGCATCTTCGGCATCGACATGGACGGCCGCTGCACCTTCGTCAACCGCGCGGCCGCCGAGATGCTGGGCTACCGCACCGAGCAAGTGCATGGGCGCAACATGCACGAGCTGATCCACCACACGCATGCCGACGGCCGCCACTACCCCGAGTGCGATTGCCCGATCTTCAATGCCTTCCGGCGCGGGCTGCCCTGCCGCATCGACAGCGAGGTGCTGTGGCGTGCCGATGGCAGCGCCTTCAGCGCCGAGTATTCGTCGCACCCCATCATCGATGGCGGGGTGGTGCAGGGCGCGGTCGTCACCATCGTCGACATCACCGAGCGCAAGCGCGCCGAGGGTGCGCTGCGCCAGGCGCACGAGCAGCTGGAGCGCCGCGTGGAAGAACGCACCCACGAGCTGACGCAGGCGCTCGGCCAGTTGCGCGAGCTGTCTGCGTACCTGGAGACGGTGCGCGAGGAAGAGCGCACCCGCATCGCCCGCGAGATCCACGACGAGCTGGGCTCGCTGCTGGTCGCGCTCAAGATGGACGTCAACTGGCTCGAAAAGCGCATCGACGACCGCGCGCCGCTGGTCGCCAAATGCGCGGGCATGGGCGCGCTGATCGACCGCGCCGTCGACAACCTCGGGCGCATCATCACCGACCTGCGCCCGAGCATCCTCGACCACCAGGGCCTGTGGGCCGCGCTCGAATGGCAGGCGCAGGAGTTCATCGAAACCACCGAGCTGCAGCACACGCTGCAGGTGCTGGTGCACGCCGGCGTGGAGCCCCCGGCCGGCCGCGAGGGCGAGCGCTGGGCGATCGCCGTCTTTCGCATCTTCCAGGAGATGCTCAGCAACGTGGCGCGGCATGCGCGTGCCAGCACGGTTCACATCCGGCTCTACGTCGACGGCCCACCCGCGCCGGTGCTGCACCTTGAGGTGCGCGACGACGGCGTGGGTGCATCACGCGAAGCGCTCGACGACCCGCGCAGCTACGGCGTGATGGGCATGCGCGAGCGCGCCGGGCATTTCGGCGGGCAGCTCACCCTCGATGGCGTGCCGGGCTTCGGCACCATCGCCCGCCTGACCATGCCCCTGCCGACGGAGGCTCCATGACCACGATCCACGTCTTGATCTGCGACGACCATCTCATCGTGCGCCAGGGCATCCGCCAGGTGCTCACCGATGCGCCCGACATCGCCGTCGCCTTCGAGGCGGCCAACGGCCCCGATGCGCTCGCCCGCGTGCGCCAGGGCGGCATCGACGTGGTGCTGATGGACATCGCCATGCCGCACCGCGACGGGCTCGACGTGCTGCGCCAGATGAAGAGCGAATTCCCGAAGCTGCCGGTGCTGATGCTCAGCACCTACCCCGACAAGCAGTACGCGGTGCGCAGCATGAAACTCGGCGCCGTGGGCTACCTCAACAAGAGCGCGGATTCCGAGCAGATGATCTCGGCCATCCGCAAGGTGGCGGCAGGCGGCATGTTCATCACGCCGGCGGTGGCCGAGCACCTGGCCAGCGCCATCGGTGCCGGGCACACCGAGGACAAGCCGCTGCACGAGCGCCTGTCGCACCGCGAGTACCAGGTGTTCCGCCTCTTGAGCCAGGGCCGCAGCGTGGGCGAGATTGCCGAGCAGCTGGCGCTGTCGTCCAACACCGTCAGCACCTACCGGGCGCGCATTCTCGAAAAGACCGGCGTGCGCAACGACGTGGAGCTGGCGCTGTACGCCGTGCGCCAGGAGCTGACGCAAGTCTGAGATCACGGCCTCGTCCGATGGGTCCATCGGCCCATCCCCCGTGGGGATGCCGGCCGGCTTGGGGCGGCCCGGCGCTCGGCCGGCGGAGAGCGGCTCAGGCCAGAAAGCGCCCGCGTGCCGCCTCGGTGATCGCCACCACGCAGGGGTGCGTGATGCGCCGCTCCACCGAGATCGCGTAGAACTCCTCGACCAGGGCCTCGGTGCGGCCGAGCACCTTCACGTCGTACTGTTCGCAGGTCTCGTCTTCCAGCACGGTGGGCGACATGAAGACTCCCTGGCCTTCTCGGCCGAAGGCCTTCATCAGTGCGGCATCGTCGAATTCGCCCACCACACGCGGGTGCAGGCTCTGCTCGGCGAGCCAGATGTCGAGGCGCTGGCGCATGGCCGAGGCCGAACCCTGCGACAGGAAGGGCGCCCCGTCGAGGCACCGGGGGAATGGCGCTTTGAGCGACCGCTGCAGCGCCGGCGCCGCAAAGAAGCTCATGGCAGTGGTGCCAAGCGGGTGGTTGTAGGCCTTCACGCTCACCGACTTGCCCATCGGTTCGTCGGCGATCACGAGGTCGAGCCGGTGCACCGACAGCTGGCCGAGCAGGTCCTGCAGCTTGCCTTCATGGCCGATGAGGCGTGTGCTGGGCACCCGCAGCGCCGGCTCGATCAGCCGGTAGGCGATGGCCTTGGGCACCTGGTCGGCGATGCCCACGCGAAACGGGAGAACCGCCCCCGCGGTGCCGGCCCGCCCGATGGCCGCCTCGAGACTCGGCGCTCAGCGCGAAGATCTGGTCGGCATAGCCGAGCGCCGTGCGGCCTTCTTCGGTCAGCTCCAGGTGGCGCCCCTTCTTGCGGAAAAGCGCACAGCCCAGGCGCTCTTCGAGCAGCTTGATCTGGGTCGACAGCGTCTGCGGCGTGGTGTGCAGCTGCTCGCCGGCTCGCATCACGCCGCCGGCCTTGGCGGTGGCCCAGAAGTAGTAAAGGTGCTTGAAGTTCATGCTTCTGCTTTCTCGAAGTCATGCTTCCGAAATCGCGACTTTACGCGAAGTATCGATTGCCCCTAGATTCCAAGCGATGGAATTCCTTCTCGACCCCAACATCTGGATCGCTTTTGCGATGCTCACCGCCCTCGAGATCGTGCTCGGGGTGGACAACATCATCTTCATCTCCATCCTGGTGGGCCGCCTGCCCGCGCACCAGCGCGACATCGCGCGCCGTCTGGGTCTGGGCTTCGCGATGCTGAGCCGCCTGGCGCTGCTCTTCTCGCTGAGCTGGGTGATGGGCCTCAAGGATGACCTCTTCCACGTCGCCGGCCAGGGCATCAGCGGGCGCGACATCGTGCTGCTGCTGGGCGGCATCTTCCTGCTCTACAAGGCTTCGCATGAGATCTTCGTGGAAGTCGAGGCTCGCGAGCAGGGTGGGCCGCCTGCGGCTGACGCTGCCACGGCCAAGTCTGTCGGTGGCAAGGTCTTTTGGGCCATCATCGGCCAGATCGCCATCATCGACATCGTGTTCTCGCTCGACTCGGTGATCACCGCGGTCGGCATGGTCGACCAGCTGCCGGTGATGATCGCCGCGGTGGTGGCCTCGGTGGCCGTGATGCTGTTTGCCGCCAAGCCGATCGGCGACTTCGTCGATCGCCACCCGTCGGTCAAGGTACTGGCGCTGGCCTTCCTGGTGATGGTGGGCATGGCGCTCACCGCTGAAGCCTTCGACGTGCACGTGCCGAAGGGCTACATCTATGCTGCAATGGCCTTCTCGCTGGCTGTAGAAGCTTTGAACATCCGCGCCCGGAACAAGCGGCGGGCGCTGGCTGCGTGATGAGTCTTCCGCTGGTGTTTTATTAGCAAAGGAGTCGTCATGAACTACGACATGCAACAGGTCTACGGCCAAGCCGTCACCTCCCCGCAGGAGCGCAACAAGGTCCTGCGCAACACCTACTGGCTGCTCGCGCTGTCGATGGTGCCCACCGTGCTCGGCGCCTGGATCGGCGTGGCCACCGGCATCGCCGCGGCCATGTCGCCGATGGTGAGCCTGGTGGTGTTCCTCGGCGGAGCCTTCGGCTTCATGTTCGCGATCGAGAAGACCAAGAACTCGGCTGCCGGCGTGCCCCTGCTGCTCGCCTTCACCTTCTTCATGGGCCTGATGCTCTCGCGCATGGTCGGCATGGTGCTGGGTCTGGCCAATGGCGCCGGCCTGATCATGATGGCCTTCGCCGGCACCGGGGCGATCTTCCTCGGCATGGCGATGCTCTCGTCGGTGATCAAGCGCGACCTGTCCTCGATGGGCAAGTGGCTCTTCATCGGCGCGATCATGCTGCTGGTCGCCGGCATTGCGAACATCTTCCTGAAGTCGCCGGCGCTCATGATCACGCTGGCGGTGCTGGCCATCGGCATCTTCTCGGCCTTCATCCTGCACGACCTCAAGCGTGTGCAGGACGGCCACGAGACGAACTACATCACCGCCACGCTGGGCGTGTACCTGAGCCTGTACAACGTGTTCCAGTCGCTGCTGGCGTTGTTCGGCATCTTCGGCGGCCGCGAGGAGTAAGTCTCAGGGTTCGGCCCGCCAGCGGGCCACCCAGGCCCAGGCCTCGGGCCAGTCGCCCAGGCCGCTCTGGGCGTTGAGGTGGCCGCGAGGCCCCGCGTCGACACACTCGGCCCGCCACTGGCGGGCCGTTTCACGTGTGTAGGCCGGTGACGCATACGGGTCGTCGCGGCTGCTGACCATCTGGAGCCGGATGCGGCCCAGGTCCTGCGGCAAGGGTGCGAAGCCGCGCGCCTCGGGCGGGAACTGCGGGCCGTGGGGATCGGGCACGGCCACGAGCAGCGCGGCATGCACCGGCCGCGCCGTGCGTGCCGCCCAGTGCGCCACCACTAGGCAGCCAAGGCTGTGCGCCACGAGGATCGGCGCTTCGCCAGCGTCGCGCACGGCGGCGTCGAGCGCCTGCACCCACTCGTCGCACACTGGATGGTCCCAGTCGCGCTGCTGCACCCGGGTCACGCCGGGGTGCCGCGACTCCCACAACGATTGCCAGTGGGTCGGGCCGGAGTTCTGGATGCCGGGAACGATCAGGACGGGGCGCATGGCATGAAGCGTGAGTGGACGATGCCGCCTACGATAGGCAGCCCCCGATGCGCCCGCCAGGGCCAGGCATCGGAACTTCGCCCGCCAAACCTTCACTTCATCGCCATGACCGCCGCGCCGCTCAAGCTCGACAAGAAAGACCACCTCATATTGCAGGCGCTGCAGGACGACGCGCGCCAGCCGCTCGCCGCGCTCGGCCGGCGCATCGGCCTGTCGCAACCGGCGATCAGCGAGCGGGTAAAGAAGCTCGAAGACGCCGGCGTGATCGCGGGCTACGGTGCGCGCGTCAACCTCGCTGCGGTCGGCCTCGCGCTGCAGGCGGTGGTGCGGGTGCGCACGACGCATGCACACATCCAGCGCTACGTGGCGCTGTTCCAGTCCATGCCCGAGGTGCTCGACGCGGTGCGTGTGACGGGCGAAGACTGCTTCATCGTTCGCTGTGCTTTCGCCGGCCCGCAGGATCTGGAGCGTGTGGTGGACGCGCTCGCTGCGCACGGCAGCGTGAGCACGTCGCTGGTGCTGTCGCACCCGGTGTCGAAGCCGGCCACGATCGGCTGACGCAGAAGCCGCGTTGGCGGCAGGGCTGCAGGTGCTGCCTATGCTTCCGGGTTGGTCGTCACCTGGAGCCCCACCATGCGCCACCTGCCGCTCGGCCGCACCGGCCTTTTCGTCTCCGAACTGTGCCTCGGCACCATGACCTTCGGCGGCAGCGCCGACCTGTGGGCCAAGATCGGCACGCTGCAACAGGCGGAGGCCGAGCGCCTCGTCGGCCAGGCGCTCGACAATGGCGTCAACTTCATCGACACCGCCGACGTCTACGCCGGCGGGGTGTCGGAGCAGATCACTGGCCAGGCGCTGAAGAACCTCAAGGTGCCGCGCGAGAGCGTGGTCATCGCGACCAAGGTCTTCGGCGAGACCGGTGCGTCGCCCAACGCCCGCGGCAACTCGCGCAGCCACATCCTCGACGGCGTGAAGGCGAGCCTGAAGCGCCTGCAGCTGGAGCACATCGACCTCTACCAGATCCACGGTTTCGACCCGGCGACGCCGATCGAGGAGACCGTGCGTGCGCTCGACACGCTGGTCCGCGACGGGCGGGTGCGCTACGTCGGCGTGTCGAACTGGGCGGCGTGGCAGGTCGCCAAGGCACTGGGCATCAGCGAGCGGCTGGGCCTCGCGCGTTTCGAGTCGCTGCAGGCCTACTACACGATCGCCGGCCGAGACCTCGAACGCGAGATCGTGCCGATGCTCAAGAGCGAGGGCCTGGGCCTCATGGTGTGGAGCCCGCTCGCCGGTGGCCTGCTCAGCGGCAAGTTCGCCAGCGGCCAGGCCGAGGCGGGCAGCCGGCGTGCCGGCTTCGACTTCCCGCCGGTGCTGCGTCCGCGCGCCGAAGCCTGCATCGAGGCCATGCGGCCGATCGCCGAGGAGCACGAGGTGACGGTGGCGCAGGTCGCGCTCGCGTGGCTGCTGCACCAGCCGCAGGTCACGAGCGTGATCGTCGGGGCCAAGCGCCCCGACCAGCTGGCCGACAACCTCGCCGCGGTGAAGGTGAGGCTCAGCGCCGACGAGCTGCGTGCGCTCGACGAGGTGAGCCGCCTGCCGCCCGAGTACCCGGGCTGGATGTTCGAACGCCAAGGGGACTTCCGGCGCAAGCAGCTGCGCCTCGCGGGTCGCGGCGACTGAGCCTTCAATCCCGCCAGACGAGGTGCGACAGCTTGTCCGGGTTGCGCACCACATAGACCCCGGCGATGCGCGCCGGCCCCGCGGTGCCGGTGGTGGCGAGCGCCACGGTCTGGATCGGGCGACCCTCGGCGTCGAACATCACGAAGCCGACCATGCCGTTGATCTGCGCCGGCCGCGCACGCACCTGCGCCGGGTCGTAGCCCTTCGCAAAACCGACCAGCGCCTGCGCGACCCGGGCGGCACCGACCAGCGGCCGCGGCACGGCGCTGACCTTGCCGCCGCCGTCGTTGACCATCACCGCGTCGTCGGCGAGCACGCCGGCAAGCGCTTCCACGTCACCGCGCATCAGCGCCATCGCAAAGGCGCCAAACAGCCGCTCACGCTCTTCCTGCTGCACCTCGCAGCGCGCATAGCCGGCCCGCAGGTGCGTGCGGGCGCGCGAGGCGAGCTGCCGGCAGGTCTCGGCGCTGCGCTGCAGCCGGGCGCCCACGTCGTCGAATCCGAGATCGAACACGTCGTGCAGCAGAAACGCCGCCCGCTCCAGCGGGCTCAGGCGTTCCAACGTGAGCAGGAAGGCGACCGACACGTCCTGTGCGAACTCGGTCTGCACCTCGGGGCCGGGTGACCAGGCTTCGGCTTCGTCGACCAGGGGTTCGGGTAGCCACATGCCGACGTACTGTTCGCGGCGTGCGGCGGCCGAGCCCAGGCGGTCGAGGCACAGCCGGGTGACGAGCGTGGAGAGGTAGGCGCCAGCGTGCTGCACGGCGGCGGGGTCGACCTCGCTCCAGCGCAGCCAGGCGTCTTGCACCACGTCTTGCGCGTCGGCGCGCGAGCCGAGCATGCGGTAGGCGAGAGCGCGCAGGTTGCGGGCGTGTACGTCTTCGAAGACGCGGGCGCGGTCGTCCGGGGTGCTGGCGGGGGTCATGGGAAGCGAAGCGGTTCGCAGGCGGGATGCGGGTCCACAGCGTAGCGGA
The DNA here is from genome assembly GCF_024700055.1 of Rhizobacter sp. J219. Taxonomy (GTDB): domain Bacteria; phylum Pseudomonadota; class Gammaproteobacteria; order Burkholderiales; family Burkholderiaceae_C; genus Rhizobacter. Next base: position 3,322,797 of record NZ_JAJOND010000001.1, on the reverse strand, counting down.
GCGTCGGGTAGGTGCGCTCCGAGACGATCGCGAGCGCCAACGCGGCCAGGGCCTGGGGCCCGTGTGCGGCCAGCACGCGCTCGCGCCAGGGCGTGGTGTCGCTGCGCGAGAGCACCGCGCGGGCGAAGTGCCAGCCGAGCGCCGCCTCGGCACCCATCGCGTCGGGCTGTTCGTCGACGAGGGCGTGCAGCACCGTGCGCGGCACACCGGCCTCTTCGGCCATGGTGAGCATGAGCCGGGCGCAGGCACCGCAGTCGTCGTGCCGTGCCGCCGCGAAGCGGGCGGCGTAGCGCAGGGCGGGCGGCAGCCGGGCCTCGGCGCTGTCGAGCATGCGCACGGCACGCTGGAAGCGCACGAAGGCGCCGGTGTCGAGCGCCAGCAGCGCGTGCTGGAAGCCGGCATCGTAGCCATAGCGGCTCTCGAAGCGGCGGAGCAGCCGTGCGAGCCACGGGCGGATCAGGCGATCGTGCCAGTGGGAAGAAGGGGCGGCGGTGGCAGAAAGGCTGGGGTTCATGCCCTCAAGACGACGCAGCCCGGCAGAACGTGACATCGCCGCGGCGCGGCCACGCACGAAACGCTCAGCGGCCGCCGGCCACCGTGGGGTTGACGCCGAAGATGGCCTGCACCGGCTGTTGCTCGGGCAGCACGTAGACCACGCCGCGCTGGCGCCCGAGCGACGGGGCGACCACCTCGTCGAAGAACGCAGGCGGCACCACCACGCAGCCGAGCGAGGCCCGGTTGTCGTCGGGGCTGGCGGTGTCCAGGCGCGCCAGTCGGCCGGCTTCCGAAGAGCCCGGGCGCAGCCGGTGGATGGCCAGCGCCGCCGCGTAGTCGAACCACACGATGGCCTCGCCCCTCAGGTTGCGCCCCGGTTGCGAGGCGAAGCGGCCGGCCGGCGTGGTGCGGTCGGCGACCGGGATGCGGTTGAGGTCGGCGATGTCGGCCACCCCGGGCACCGAGTGGTCACCCAGGCCCTGGCCCAGCAGCACGGGGGTCGTGCCGAGCAGCTGGCCCTCGGCGTCGAAGACGAAGATCCGCGCGGCGCGTTTGTCGACCACCGCGAAGGGGCGCTGGCGGTGGTCGCCACTGTCGAGCACCCACTGGTGCACGTGGCGGGTGTCGGCGGTGAGCATGTCGGCCGCCGATGCGCCGGAGGTCCCGGCCTTCGCGTGCCCGATCGACGGGCAGGCGGCGGTGGCGGCGAGGAGGAGCGAGAAGGCCAGCGTGGCCAGGGCGTTGACGAGGTCGGGCTTGAACTGCACCGCGCGAATGTAGGGATTCGCCCCGGTGTGCGGGTATGAAGAAAGCCGCAGGAGGCCGCGGCGTCACACCTGTTTACGACCGCGTGCCGGCCGGCATGGCGATTTCCATGGCCCAGAGCACGGTGGCGTGGCGCGCGGCATAGTCTCGCCACCCGAGGTGACCACGATCGAAGGAGACCCGCTCGACATGACCCAGCCCTACACCGAAGCCCAGCCGCAGCGCGCCGAGGTCGATGCCCTGAAGGGCGCCGTGGTGCTCGACTTCGGCACCAACTGGTGCGGCTTCTGCCGCGCCGCGCAGCCACTGGTGGACGAGGCGCTCGCCGCGCACCCGAATGTGAGACACCTCAAGGTCGAAGACGGCCCCGGCCGGCCGCTCGGCCGCTCGTTCCGCGTCAAGCTGTGGCCGACGCTCGTGTTCATGCGCGACGGGCAGGAGCTTGGCCGTGTGGTGCGGCCGCAGAGCCTCGCATCGATCGCGCAGGAACTGACGGGCATCGACTCCGCCTGACCTGCAATCCGTCGTCGCTGCGGGCGCCGACCATAAGAAAAGCCCGCGACCATTTCTGGTGGCGGGCTCGGCTTCCGGGCATGGGGGCTCACCGCTCGAAGCGGCTGCGGCCATGACGGTTTTGCTCTGTGCTGGGTGACGGGTTCCCGGGGTTCCGCCCAATCGTGCGGTCGGTTCTGCAACAGAGAAGGCCTTCAGTGTAGGCGTTTCGTGTTTCAGCGATGTGACGAATAACGGGGCTTTTGCAAGGCTATTGACCTGGCGCAAGCGAGGCACGGGCGTCAGGTGGGCCAGCGCACCACCGCTTCGAGGCCGGGCGCGGCGTTGCGCAAGACCAGGCTGCCGCCATGCGACTGCGCCACCAGGCGGCACAGGTACAGCCCGAGGCCCACGCCGCCGGCGGCCCGGGTGCGGGCCACGTCGGGCCGGTAGAAGGGTTCGGTCAGGCGCGCGAGCTGGTCGTCGGGCACGCCGGGACCGTGGTCGCGCACGGTCAGCACGGCCTGCTCGCCGTCGACATGCGTGCTCACCATCACCGGCAGGCCTTCGGACGCGCCGTGGCGCAGTGCGTTGTCGATCAGGTTGCGCACCAGCATCGTGGCGCGGGGGCGGTCGAGCGGCACGGCGGGCAGGTCGTCGGCGAGCGTCAACTGCAAGGGCTGGCCGTCGAAGCCGGCCGCGACCTCGCGCACCAGGGTGTTGAGGTCGGTCGGCGTGCGCTGCAGGGCCGAGGGGCCAGCGGCCAGGCGCTCGCCTTCGAGCAGGTCGGAGATCAGCTCGCCCATCAGCGCGAGGTCGCGCAGCAGCGCGGCCCGCTCCGGCGTGTCGCCCGACAGTTCGGCGTTGAGCCGTGCCCGTGTGAGCGGCGAGCGCAACTCATGGCTGATCGCCAGCAGCAGCGCGCGCTGGCTGCGCAGCATGCCCTGCAGGCCGGTGGCCATGTCGTTGACCTGCTGGGCGAGGTCGCCCAGTTCGTCGCGCCGGCGGATCGGGATGGGCTCGGTGAAGTTGCCCTCGCCGTAACGCTGCGCGCCGCGGCGGATGTCGTCCACCGGGCGGAACAGGCGCCGCACGGTGGCGTAGGCCGCGAGCGTGAGCAGCAGCAGGCCGAAGAGCGGCACCAGTGCCCGCACCGGATGCCGCTCGTGCCACAGGTTGTCGCTCATGCCGAAGGTGATGCGGTGGCCGTCGGCGGTGCTGCGAGTGAGCAGGCGCTGGCCCCACTCGTCATCCTTGTATTTGTATTTCTTCTCGGCGTATTTGCCGGGGTGCGAGTCCCAGCGCACCTCGGGCCCGTCGATGCGTACCGAGATCGGCAGCTTGTCGACCAGCGCCTGCGCGCGCGCCGGGTCGGGCGGCGAGCCGATGTCGGCGGCCAGACGGTCGATGTAGTCGCTCAGCAGCGGTTTGACAAACAGCTCGAAGCCGCCCGACAAGGCCATGCGCGTGCCGCCCATGAACACCATTACCGTGCACGCGGCGAGCACGAGGAAGAGCGCCACCAGCCGCCACTTCAGCGAATGGCGGAACCGCTGGTGCCAGCGCTTGTGTGCCTGCACGTGCTCGCGCCACCGCCTCATGTCCGCGGCACTCCCGCGAAGGTGTAGCCCGCGTTGCGCAAGGTCTTGATGAGTGGCAGCGGCTCGAGCTTCTTGCGCAGGCGGCTCACCAGGATGTCGACCGCGCGGGTGTACAGATCTGCCTCGCGGCCCCGCAGCCTGTTGAGGATTTCGTCGCGCGTGAACACACGCCCCGGCTCGCGCGCCAGCAGCACCAGCAGCTCGAACTCGGTGCCGGTGAGATCGAGCAGCTCGCCTTCCCGCTGCACCTCACGCCGCTGCAGGTCGATGGTCAGGCCCTCGAAGACAAGCTTCTGCGCCTTCGCATCGCCCTGCGCGCCGTTGCGCGAGCGGCGCAGGATGGTCTGCAGTCGCGCGGCCAGCTCGCGCGGCTCGAAGGGCTTGGGCAGGTAGTCGTCGGCCCCCAGCTCCAGGCCCACCACCCGGTCGGTCACGTCGCCGCGGGCGGTGAGCATCAGCACCGGGATGTCACTGCTGTGGCGGATGCGGCGGCAGACCTCGAAGCCGTCCATCTCGGGCAGCATCACGTCGAGGATCACCGCGTCGTAGCGTTGTTCGGCCAGCCGCGCGAGGCCGAGCGTGGGCCGCGCGGCGTGGTCGAGCGCCAGGTCGAAACGCTGCAGGTAGGTCGCCAGCGGCGCGGCCAGGTCTTCGTCGTCGTCGATCAGCAGGATGCGGTGCATGGGGCGCGATGCTGACACAAGCCGCATCGCCAGGTTTCGTCGTCAGAGCCAGCGGCGCACGTCGGCCGCGTAGTCGCGCCACCAGCCGCCGAAGCGGCGCTCGAGCAGCGCCTCTTCACGCGGGATGTGCACCGTGTGCACGATGGCGGCGAAGAGCAACGCACCGACCAGCAGCAGTGGCAGGCCGAGCGCCATCGCCGTGCCCAGCAGGGCGGTGGTGATGCCGAGGTACATCGGATGGCGCCCGTAGCGGTACGGGCCTTCCTCGATCAGCTGCAGCGGAGTGTCGTGCGCGTCGAGCGGCAGGCCGGCGAGGCGGAACCGGGCCCAGGCCCACAGCGTCCACGCGAGCCCTGCCGCGGCCAGCACGGCGCCGGGCACCGGGGCGCTGCCGAGCGGTGTGGCCGCGCCCCAGAGCGCGAGGTGCAGACCCGCCGCCGTGGCGGCGATGCCCATCGCGACGGTGGCACCGCTCCAGCGTGACAGCGGGGCCGCTGGGCGCGCGGCCCACGCGCCGGGCTCAGCCGCGCCCGCCACGATGGTGGCCCCAGCGGTCGAGCACCTCGCGCACCTTCTGCTGCTGCTCGGGTTTCAGGCTGTCGTAGAAGTCGGCCGCGGCGTTGATGACGGCCGGCGAGGCGCTGCGCATGGCGGTGGTCTTGGCGTCGACCAGCGACTGCGCCTTCGCGCGGTCGAACTGGGTACCGGCCAGCACGGCCTTCACCTCGTCGTGCGCATCGCCGCCGCTCGCCTTCATGGCCTTGCGCTGCGCTTCGATCGTGTCGGCCAGCACCGTGAGCTTGGCTTTCTGCGCGGCGTCGAGGTCGAGCTTGCGGCTCGCCTTGTCGACCATGTGGGCGCGCTTCTCGGCCCGCTCGGCCTCGGTGGTGCGGTCGCCGAAGTAGCCGTGGTGGCGCTGGTGCGAGCAGGCGGCCAGGCCGCCGGCCAGCAGCGAGACGCCGAAGATGCCGATGAAGGTGCGTTTCAGCCAGGTTCTCATGTCGTGTCCTTTCCAGACGTGTTGAACATGAGGGCATGGTCGGCGCTGGTCGCTGGCGCGTCCTTTCGCGCCCGCATCGTTGTGTTTCGTTTCTTTTCAGTCGCGGCCGTCAGCGATACGTGGCGGCGGTGATGAACTGGCTGAAGGTCTCGCACCAGACGATGACGGTGTTGTAGCGCTGCAGGTCGGTGCCCGGGGGCAGCGGCAGCTCGAAGCGCTCGAAATTGCGCACGTCACCCACGCGCAGCATCTGCGGCTTGAGTCGCATGAAGTCGGCCTCGGTCTCGACGAATTGCGGCGCCAGGTACAGCTTGTAGTCGGGGCCGGGTGCGAGCTTGCCGTCGAAGGCGATGCGGGTCGCGTCGAGGGTCACGCGGCCCTCGCCCCAGTGCAGGAAGTCGCTGTCCTTCAGGTCGCGCCGGAACTGGCCCTGGAAGAGCGCCTCGCGGGCCGGCATCACTGCCGTGGCCGGTGGCGCGGCGGTGAGGATCGGCAGCACGTAGATGCCGGCCACGAAGCCCACGGCCAGGACGACGGCATGGGTGGCAATCAGGAGCAGGGCTTTCTTCATCGCAGCACAGTCGGGTGGTGGCAGGTGAACCTTACATCGTGGCGGGGCGGCGTCGTCCTACAGCCGGTCGATCCGGCGCCTGACGGCGCGCGCCATGGGGCCGGCGTAGCCTGCGCTCCACCATGGCCGCTCGCTCGCTTGCATCGCTCACCCTCGGCTTCGGGCTCGTCTCGATCCCGGTGAAGCTCTATTCGGCCACCGAAAGTTCGGCCAGCGTGGGCTTCAACCTGCTGACCAAAGACGGCTCGCGCGTGAAGCAGCAGTACATCTCGGTGAAGACCGGCGAGGTGGTCGAGCGCGCCTCGATGGTGAAGGGCTATGAGTTCGAGAAAGACCATTTCGTGATCTTCGAGCCCGAGGAGCTGAAGGCGCTGGAGGCCGAGGCGAGCCACGTGGTCGACATCGTGGCCTTCGTGCCCGACAAGGCCGTCGACCCGATCTACTACGACCGCGCCTACTACCTCGGGCCCGACAAGCGCGGCGCCAAGCCCTATTCGCTCCTGATGCAGGCGATGCGCAAGACGAAACGCGTGGCGCTCGCCCGCATGGCCTGGAAAGGCAAGCAGTACGTGGTGCAGGTGCGCCCGGCCGAAGAGGGCCTGGTGCTGCAGCAGCTGCTCTATGCCGACGAAGTGCGCTCCATGCGCGACCTCGACATCGAGACGGTGAGCGTGTCCGACGCCGAGGTGCAGCTCGCCACACAGTTGATCGAGCAGATCTCGGCCGACAACTACGACCCCGCCCAGTTCAAGGATGAAGAGAAAGACCGCATCCTCGCCGCCATCGACCAGAAGATCGCCGGCAAGAAGATCGTGGCCGCCCACCGCCCGGATGACGAGCCCGGTACCAGTGGCGGTCAGGTGATCGACATCATGGACGCGCTGCGTGCGAGCCTGGCGAAGAAGGGCGCCGGCAAGTCCGGCACCGCCAAGTCGGCACCGGCCGCCGAACCCGAGGTGTTGAAAGAGCGCAAGCCGCCGCGCCGTGCGGCCGCCAGCCCCGCTCCGGCGGCCGCTCCTGCCCGCGCTCGCGCGAGGAAGTGAACGCCCCGAGCACCGACGATCGCCAGGCGACGCTGAGCCTGCGCAAGGTGCAGGCCCTGCTGGGCCTGCCGTCGCATGTGGTGACCGGGTTGATCGAGGCCGGTGTCGTCACCCCCACGCGCGGCCCTCGCCATGCGTGGCGCTTCACCTTCCAGGACGTGGTGCTGTTGCGCACCGCCCACCGCCTGCGCACGGCCCAGGTGCCGTCGCGCAAGCTGCTGCGTGCATTGGCGCGGGTGAAAGGCGGGCTTGGCCCGTTGCCACTGAGCGGCGTGCGCCTCACCGCCATCGACCGCCAGGTGGTGGTGCGCGACGGGCCGCTGCAATGGGAAGCCGAAAGCGGCCAGTTGCTGATGGACTTCCACACCGCCCCGGCCCCGGCCGATGTGCAGCCGCTCGACCATGACGCGCCGGCGATCGACTGGTTCGCCGAAGGTGTGGTGCTCGAAGCGCGCGACCTCGTCGCCGCCGAGCGCGCCTACCGCCACGCCCTGGAGGCCGACCCCGAGCACGCACCGGCCGCGCTGAACCTGAGCGCACTGCTGTGCGAGCAGGGCCGCTGCGACGACGCGATCCAGCTGCTCGGCGAGGCCCTTCGGCACCGCCCCGACGACGCCAACCTGCACTTCAACCTTGGCATCGCACTGGAAGACCAGCGACGAAACGACGAGGCCATTGCTGCTTACGAGCACGCCCTTGCGCTGCAGCCCGACCTGGCCGATGCGCACTTCAACCTGGCGCGCCTGCACGAGCGGGCAGGGCGGCCGCATCGGGCCTTGCGACATTTGCACGAGTACCGGCGCCTGGAGCACTGAGGGCCGCGATATCCTCGGTCGACCATGCGCTGCGAAGACATCGCCAACCACCCCGATTTCCGTCACCTCTCCTCCATCGACGGCGTGCGGATCGACTTGCGCTACGTCGGCCCGCGCAACTTCGTCGGGCGTGACCTCTACGGCGACCTCGACTGCGCCTACCTGCACCGCCTCGCGGCCGAGGGCCTGGCGCGTGCGGTGGCCGAGCTCGCCCGGCTGGCACCCGGGCATTGCCTGCTGGTGCTCGATGCACTGCGACCGCATCGCGTTCAAGTGGAGCTGTGGGAATTCCTCGACGGCACCGGCCTGCGGCAGTACGTGGCCGACCCGGCGCGCGGCTCGATCCATTCCTTCGGCATGGCGCTCGACGTGACGATTCTCGACGCCGAGGGCAACGAGTCTCGACATGGGCAGCGCCTTCGACGAGATGGACGAGCTCTCGCACCCGAAGCTCGAAGCCGAGCACCTGGCGAGCGGCGCACTCACCGCGGCGCAGGTGGCCAACCGCGAACTGCTGCGCCGCGTGATGAAAGCCGGCGGCTTCAACGGCATCGACAACGAGTGGTGGCACTTCGACATGCTCGACCGCAGCCTGGTGCGGCAGACCTTCGTGCGCGTCGACTGACTCAGCTGCGGGCGGCCTCGAGCCGCTGCGACAGCGACGACTGCCCCATCAGCTCCTTGAACCAGAGCCGATAACCGCCGTCGCTCGGGTGCAGGCCGTCCTGTGCGTTCAGCTCCTCGTGCTGCGCAAACGGATCGTCCGCGCGCTCCTTGAAGAGGCTGACGTAGCCCACACCCTGACGCTGCGACGCGTCGCGCACCAGTGCATGCAGCTGGCGCGAACGCGAGGCCATCCACCACGACAGCGGCGGGAAGAAGAACGGCGCGTTGCCCACGTTGCCGGCCGGCATCAGCACCACCGTGTCGGCGCGGGACTTGGCGAGTTGTGCGATGCGGTCGAGGTGGCTCGGGGTGTTGTCGAGGTCGCGCAGGCGGATCACGTCGTTGCCGCCGGCCAGCATCAGCACGATGTCGAAACGCTCCTCGTTGCGCGACAGCTGGTGCGGCACTTCGGCGAGCGTGGCGCCATCGCGGCCCCGGTTCTCGATGTGCAGGCCGGGGTAGGCGGCCGCGAGCAGGCCGGCCAGGCTTCGCTCGGGCGTGGTCGCGCCGGTGCCGACGGCCGTGCTGTCGCCCACGATCAGAAGGCGCACGCGTGCCGCTTCGACGTGGTGCTGCAATGGCTCGCTCTGCCGTGCCAGCGCGACGGACGTGCGCAGCTTCGTGACGGTGCAGCCGGCGAGCAGCAACATGCCGGCGGCCGCAGCGCCCAGCGCAATCAGCCGGGCGTGGCGTCGGGATGAAGAGGTGAGCTGCATGGCGCCGCCATCCTGGCCGCCCGCCGGCCGCTTGTGCACCGGCCGGCGACGGAAGCTGCGGTAGTCGCGCTCCTACACGCGGGGTTCAGCGGGCCCCGGTGCGCTGGTTCGCCCAGGCCTTCAGCACGGCGATGGCCTCTGGGGCCATCTGTTGCTCGGCGGGCATGCGGCGGGCGTCGACCGTGCTGCCGCATTCGGCGCGCAGCACCTCGACGTCGATCGGGTGGCGGTGCTCAGGCTTCAGGGTGGCGAACGCTTCGCCCGACTCGGCCAGCGAGGCGGCGTAATACAAGCGCGCGATGCCGGCGATCTGCATCGCCGCCACGCACAGCGCGCAGGGCTCGCATGAGGTGTAGAAGCTCGCAGCCGGTGAGATCGACGGTCTGCAGCTTCCAGCAGGCGTCGCGCAGCGCTTCGACTTCGCCGTGCGAGGTGGGGTCGAAGTTCACCAACGAGTGGTTCCAACCCTCGCCGACGATGCGGCCGTCTTTCACCACCACCGCGCCGAAGGGCTCGGTGCCGGGGTGGGTCAGCGCTTCCTGCGACAGCGCGATGGCGCGCTGCATGAAGGCGGCGTGGTACATGCGGTTCTCCTTCTCAGGCGGCCTGCGGCAGCAGCCAGGCGTGTTGCGGGTCCCAGCTGAGGCTGACACGCCGGCCGGGCACGAGGCCGAGCGACTCGATCTCGTGCTGTTGCTTGGCGACGCGGAACTCGGTGTCGCCGCCCACGTCGACGAAGACGGTCTGCGTCGAGCCTTCGAATTCGAGGCCGAGCACCGTGCCGTCGATGCGCGGTGCATCGCTGGTGGGCGGGGTGCCTTCGGCTGCAAGCGAGACGCGGTCGCCGGCCACCACGAAGCTCGCCGCCGAGCCCGAGGCCAGCGGCTCGCGCGCCGGCACGAGGAAGGCACCGTGCCGGCTCTGCACCTCCACATACCCACCTTGCGTGCCCAGCACCTGGCCGGCCACGAGGTTGTTCATGCCGATGAAGTTGGCGACGAAGGGATTGACCGGCTCGCGGTACACGTCTTGTGGCTTGCCGACCTGCTGGATCACGCCGTCGCCCATGATGACGATGCGGTCGGCCAGCGCGAAGGCCTCCGACTGCGCATGCGTCACGTAGACAAAGGTGATGCGCAGCTCGCGGTGCAGGCGCGCGAGCTCGGTCTGCATGCGGGTGCGCAGGTGGGCGTCGAGTGCGCTCAGCGGCTCGTCGAGCAGCAGGATCGACGGCTCGGTGACGAGCGCACGTGCGATTGCCACCCGCTGCTTCTGCCCGCCCGAGAGCTGCGAGATTTGCCGGTCGGCCATGCCGGACAGGCCCATGCGGTCGAGCCATTCGAGGGCGCGCTGGCGGCGGATGTCGGCGCCGATCTTCTTCATGCGCAGCGGGAAGGCCACGTTCTCGGCCACCGTCAGGAAGGGAAAGAGCGCGAGGCTCTGCCACACCATCGGGGTGTCGCGCTGGAAGGCGGGGATGCCCTTCATGTTCCTGCCGCCGATGTGCAACTCGCCGGCGGTCGGTTCGTCGAGGCCCGCGATGAGCCGCAGCGTGGTCGACTTGCCGCAGCCCGAGGGGCCCATGATCGCGATGAACTCGCCCGCGGCGATGTCGAGGTCGATGCCACGCACCGCGTGGTGGCCGGCGAAGCGTTTTTCCACGCCCTTCAAGGAAACGAATGCATTGCTCATGAACGTTTTCCTGCTTTCACACCGACGAAGCGCTGCGCCACCAGCACCAACGTGATGCTGATGACGAGCACCACGGTGCCGATCGCATTGATCTTGGGGTTCACCTGGCCTTGCAGCAGGTTGAGGATGCGCACCGGCAGCGTCTCGTGCACGCCGCCCACGAACCAGGCGACCATGTACTCGTCGAACGACACCGCCGCCGAGAGGAAAAACGACGCGATCAGCGCCGGCTTGCAGAAGGGCACGACGATCCGCACGAGGCCGGTGAAGGGCGAGGCGCCGAGGTTCCACGCGGCCTGTTCCAGCTCGGGGCCGAGCTCGGCCAGGCGCAGGCGGATGATCGCCATCGAGAAACTGGTGGCCAGCGCCACGTGGCAGGCCATGATGGTCTCGGTGCGGCCGAAGAGGCCGGCGCGCGAGAGAAAGGCCAGCATCGCCATGCCGAGGATGGTGACCGGCACGGCCGGCGGGATGGCCACCAGCAGCACGAAGCTGCTGCGGCCGCGGAACTTCCAGCGGTAGTCGATGTAGGCGGCGGCGAAGCCGAGCAGGGTGGAGAAGATGGCGGTGCCGAGGCCCACCTTCACGCTGTTGAGAAAGGCATCGATCACCATCTCGTCGCTGAAGATCGCGCGGTGCCACTCCAGGCTGAAGCCGCCCCAGGGAATGGTGGGGAAGCGGTTGGCGTCGAACGAGAACACGATCACCACCAGCATCGGCATCGCAATGAAGCCGAAGAGGGCGATGACCCAGGCGATCTGGAGCCAGCGCGAGAGGCGTTGCAGCGGGGGTGTCATCACTTGGCTCCTCGTGAAGCAAACCAGCGCCCGAGGCCGAACACCAGCGCCAGCACCGCGAGCATCGAGACGCCGATCACCGACGCACGCGGCCACTGCGAGCCCGACTTCACCGTGTCGACGATCAGGATCGAGAGCGTGGGCGGTTTGCTGCCGGTCATGAAGAGCGGGCTGATGTAGTCACCGAAGGCGAGCAGGAAGGTGGTGGTGGCGGCGAGCGTGATCGCCGGCTTGATGGCGGGGATCAGCACGTGCAGCACCACGCGGCTGCGGCGGTAGCCGAGGTTTTCGGCCGCCTCCACCAGCACCGGGTCCACGCCCGAAAGTGCGAAGGTGAGGATCAGCACCGCGATCGGCAACGTGAGCGTCAAGAGGCCGACCTGCAGGGAGAACGCGCCGCCCAGCAGCGGCAGCGGTCCGATGCCGACGGCCGAGAGCGCGGTGTTGACCATGCCCTCGGGGCTCAGCACCACCTGCCACGCGTAGATGCGCAGCATGTAGCTGCTGAAGACCGGCACCACGAGCATCGCCACCGCGAGGTCGCGCTGACGTTGCGGCAGGCGCAAGGCGATCGTGTAGGCCGCGGGGAAGGCCAGCAGCAGCGCGAGCACGGTGTTGGTGGCCGCCACCTTCAGCGTGTGCCACAGGGCCATGTGGAAGGTGCCGGCGCCGAGCACACGCTCCCAGTTGTCGAGCACGAAGGCCGGCTCGAGCCGGAACGAGCGCACCTGCCAGAAGGTGATGACGATCAGGAAGACCAGCGGGGCCAGGAAGAACACCACCTGCCACACCAGCACCGGCAGGCCGAGCACGACCGGCAACGCGGCCGGGTTGCCGGCGGTGCGGGCGCGGTGGGGCGTGTGGGGTCCCGCTTTCGCGGGCAGGGCCGCCGTCGAGTCCATCACAGGGCCTTGAACTGGCTCCAGACGTCGTTCCAGTCCTCGATCGACTGCTTCTGCGGCAGCTGGCGCAGCTGGATCTTCTTCTGCTTGTACTCATCCATCACGTTCGGGCCCTTGAGCGTCATGCGCAGGATCTCGGCTTCCTTGGGCTTGGTCTCGTTGAGCAGCTTCCAGCCGGCCATCGAGGGGATGCTCTTGCGGTTGTCGACCTTGGTCGCCATCGCCACCTGGCCGCGCGGGCTGATCGTGTACTGGATGAACTTGCGCGCGAGGTCACGCTTGGTCGTGCCCTTCACGATGGAGAGCGACTCGGTGTACTGGATGCCGCCTTCCTCGGGGATGATGGTGTCGACCGGCACGCCGCTCATGCGCAGGCCGAGCGTGATCCACTCGCCGATGCCGGGGATGAGCAGCGCGCGGCCGTTGGTCATCGAGGAGAAGATGTCGGCGATGGTGTAGAAGCCCGAAGCCTGTGGCTTCAGCGAGAAGAGCTTCTTCTTCAGGCCCTCGAACTTGGCCTTGTCGAGGTCGTAGGGCGGGCGGTTGCCGTTGGAAAGGCTGATGCAGCCCATCGACGGCAGGTACCAGTCGAAGAAGCCGACCTTGCCCTTGGCCTTCTCGCTCCACAGCACCGAGTACGACGACACCTCTTTCGCGGTGAAGGCCTTGGTGTTGTACGAGATGCCGAGGTAGCCGAAGTCGATCATCACGCCGTAGAGCTTGCCGTCGAACCAGTGCAGCGGGAACTTCTGGAACTCGGGCCAGAAGTCCTTCAGCGCGTAGTCGGCCGGGTTCAGCGGCTCGATGAAGTCGGCCGCTTTCAGGAGGTGCATGTACTCGGCGTCGGCCAGCACCACGTCGTAAGTGCCGGGGGGCGACTGGTTGACGACGGCCATCATCTGGTCGCCGCCCACGTATTCCTTGATGCGGATCTTGACGCCGTGCTCCTTCTCGAATTCGCCCACCACGTAGGGGTCGGCGTTGCCGGGCCAGGCGAGGTAGTTCAGGACCTTGGGGTCGGCGGCGTCGGCGTCGCGCGGCAGCAGTGCGCTGCCGACGCCGAGGCCGGTGGCGCCGAGGGCGGCGCCTGTCTTGAGGAAGTGGCGGCGGGATTTGCGAGGGGGCAAGAGAGGGTCGGTCATGCGTCGCTCCTGGGGGGGTGAATTTCCGTGCACCAAAAGTGCATACAGTTTTTGTATGCAATAAGTCGACGCATCAACCGTGCCAGCGGTCACGCGGGCTGCGCGCGCACCAAGCGGGCGCGGTCTACAGCCCCGGCGGGCCGCCGTAGCGATGGAGGTGGAAGGGGCTGCGGCACAGGCCGATGCAGAAGCTGCCGACGGCGGCTTCGAGCGCATCGGCGAGGTAGCGGCCCTCGGCGTTGGCATGGGTCAGGTGCGCGGCGGCCTGCGCTGCGTCGGTGGCGAGCTGCTTCAGGTCGGTGCCGAGGTGCGCACCGCCCTGCACCACCCAGCGGCCGCCGACCATCACGTGGCGCACGCTGGTGCCTTCTTCGGCGAGCACGAGCTGGTTCACCGGGTCGTTCATCGGGATCCAGTTGATGGTGTTCAGGTCGATGAACACCAGGTCGGCTTGCTGCCCGACGGCGATGCGTCCCGTGCGCTCGAAGCCGGTGGCCCGCGCGCCGCCGGCCGTGGCCGCGGTGTAGACCTCGGGCGCGGTGAGCCAGGTGTTGAAGTCGGGCGTGCGCACGTTCGAGGCCATCGAGGCATAGCGCATCGCCTCGTACATGTTCTGGTTGTCGGCGCAGAGAGCGCCGTCGGTGCCGATGGCCAGGTTCACGCCCAGCTCCAGCATGCGCCGCGCCGGCGCGATGCCGGCGCCCAGGCGCATGTTGCTGCCGGGGTTGTGCGCGACCGAGGCGCCGTGCGCGGCGAGGCGCCGGAGGTCGTCGTCGTCGAGCCACACGCCGTGGGCGACGGTGAACTCGGGGCCGAGCATCCCGAGCGACTCGAAGTGCGCGGTGAGCGAGTGTCCCCAGCGCTGCAGCGCCGCGACCGCCTGCACCTTCGACTCGGCCACGTGCGACTGCATCGGCGCGCCGTACTTGGTGGCCAGCCTCGCGCAGCCGCGGGTGAGCTCGTCGGAGCAATGCAGCGGGATGGTGGGCGCGATGCCTAGGCGCACCTGTGTCTTGTCGTGCGGCCAGTTCGACAACGCCTCTTCCATCTGCGACAGGATCCAGGCGGTGTCGCCCGGAGCGGTGTTCAGGCGCTCGCGCAGGTCGGCAGGCAGCGCGTCGTAGAGGCCGGGAATGGCGCTGTAGAAAGAAATGTCTTGCAGCATCGGGGCGACCACCGCGCGCATGCCCGCGTCGACATACGTCTGGCCGATGGCGAACAGCTCGTCGACCGTGACCAGCGGGAACCCGAAGCTCAGGTCGTAGCAGGTGGTGCAGCCCTTCTGCAGCATCTCGACCGCGCCGATGCGGGTGGCGAGCATCTTGTGCGCCATCGAGAAGTTCGCCGACCACCCTGGTGCACCGTTGAGCAGCAGCTCCAGCGACCAGCGGTCGTGCGTGCCTTTCACGAAATTGGTGCCGCCGTGCGTGTGGCCGTTGACGAGGCCGGCGTGCAGCAGGTGGCCGCTTGCGTCGACCACCTCCGCCGTCGGCGGCGCCGGCAGACCAGGCGGGCCCATGCGGGTGATGACGCCGTGCTCCACCAGCAGGTCGGTGAACGGGGCGCTGCGGGTGGCCGCGTCGAGCACGCGACCGCCTTGGATCAGCAGCGTGGAAGCCGTCGGGTCGGGCATCGGTGTCCTCTCTGGTGCGGGCCCACCGGCACAGCAAGTTCCGTACGCGGGGAGCGGGTCGTGTAGGGCTGGCACTACACGACAAACCCAGGCGCCGCGATGTCGCGAAAGCGGGCGGCTTCCTAGCATCACCCCATCGTCCATTGAAGGCCCGCCATGCGCACCGACAACCGCTTCGACCCCTACAACGCCGATCGCCCGCTCGCCATGCGCTGCGCCTGCGGCCAGCACGCCTCCGCCGAAGAGCACCTGAGTGCCGAAGCGGCCGTGACCGAACTCAAGCGTCGCAGCGAAACCACCGAGTTCGAGGCCTACTCCAACGATTTCATCGAAGCGTCGCTCGTGAAGGCACTCTTCCCGCACGACGCGGTGCGCCGGCGCTTCCTGCGGGCGGTGGGCAAGGGCTCGGCGATGGCGGCGATCGGCAGCGTGTTGCCCGTCGCCTCGCTGCAGGCGATGGCCCAGGAGAAAGGCGCGCTCGAGAAGCGTGAGCTCAAGATCGGCTTCATCCCGATCACCTGCGCCACGCCGCTGATCATGGCGCACCCGCTCGGCTTCTATTCGAAGCAGGGGCTCGACGTGCAGGTGGTGAAGACGGCCGGCTGGGCGCTCATCCGCGACAAGATGCTCAACAAGGAGTACGACGCGACGCACTTCCTGTCGCCGATGCCGCTGGCGATCTCGCTCGGCGTGGGCAGCAACCCCACGCCGATGAACGTGGCGACCATCCAGAACACCAACGGCCAGGCGATCACGCTGCACGTCAAGCACAAGGACAAGCGCGACCCGAAAGACTGGAAGGGCTTCAAGTTCGCCGTGCCCTTCGAGTACTCGATGCACAACTTCCTGCTGCGCTACTACGTGGCCGAAGCGGGGCTCGACCCCGACCGCGACATCCAGATCCGCGTGGTGCCACCGCCCGAGATGGTGGCCAACCTGCGCGCCGGCAACATCGACGGCTACCTCGGCCCCGACCCCTTCAACCAGCGTGCGGTGTTCGAGGAGGTGGGCTTCATCCACCTGCTCACCAAGGAGCTGTGGAACGGCCACCCCTGCTGCGCCTTCGGCACCAGCACCGAGTTCATCCAGAAGAACCCCAACACCTTCGCGGCGTTGTACCGCGCGGTGCTGACCTCGGCCGCCATGGCACGCGAGGCGCGCAACCGCGAGCTGATCGCCAAGGTGATCGCACCGCAGGCGTACCTGAACCAGCCCGAGACGGTGCTGACGCAGGTGCTCACCGGCAAGTTCGCCGACGGCCTGGGCAACGTGAAGAACGTGCCCGACCGCGCCGACTTCGACCCCATCCCGTGGCAGAGCATGGCGGTGTGGATGCTCACGCAGATGAAGCGCTGGGGCTACGTGAAGGGCGAGGTGAACTACAAGCAGATCGCGGAGAAGGTGTTCCTGCTGACCGATGCGAAGAAGCAGATGAAGGCACTCGACATGAAGGTGCCTGACGGGGCGTATCCGAAGATCACCGTGATGGGGAAGGTGTTCGACCCGGAGAAGGCCGAGGCGTATGCCAACGGCTTTGCGATCAAGCGGGTCTGATCGATGAACGCCTCCCGTTCGCTCGGCCTCAGGGCCGGGCTGCTCTCGGCGGTGATCCTGCTGCTGGTGCTGGCGATCTGGCACGTGGCCACGCTCGGCAGCGCGCCGGTGGCGGCCGCGGGCCCGGCGCTCACGCCCGAGCAGATCGAATACGCCAAGCTGATGGGCAAGGACCCGGCGGCCGGTGGCGCGCCGAGCGCGAAGTCGGGTTTCCCGACGCTGGCGCAGATGGGCAGCACCATCGTGCGCCACCTGTCGCAGCCGTTCTACGACAACGGACCCAACGACAAGGGCATCGCGCTGCAGCTCGGCTACTCGCTGGCGCGCGTGGGCCTGGGCTACCTGCTCGCGGCGCTGGTGGCCATCCCGCTCGGCTTCGTGATCGGCATGAGCCCGCTGGTGTACCGCGCGCTCGACCCGTTCATCCAGGTGTTGAAGCCCATCTCGCCGCTCGCGTGGATGCCGCTCGCGCTCTACACCATCAAGGACTCGTCGATCAGCGGCATCTTCGTGATCTTCATCTGCTCGGTGTGGCCCATGCTCATCAACACCGCGTTCGGCGTGGCGAGCGTGCGCCGCGAGTGGCTCAACGTGGCGCGCACGCTGGAGGTGACGCCGCTGCGCCGGGCCTTCGAGGTCATCCTGCCGGCGGCGGCGCCGACCATCCTCACCGGCATGCGCATCAGCATGGGCATCGCCTGGCTCGTGATCGTCGCAGCCGAGATGCTGGTGGGCGGCACCGGCATTGGCTATTTCGTGTGGAACGAGTGGAACAACCTGTCGCTGCCGAACGTGATCTTCGCGATCCTCACCATTGGCGTGGTGGGCATGTTGCTCGACCTGATGTTCGCCAAGCTGCAGAAGGTGGTGACCTATGTCGACTGATGCCTTCCTCAAGATCGAAGGCCTGGCCAAGCGCTACGGCGACAGCACCGTCTTCGACAGCGTCAACTTCGACATCCGCCAGGGTGAGTTCGTCTGCATCATCGGCCACAGCGGCTGCGGCAAGACGACCATCCTCAACGTGCTGGCGGGGCTGGAGCAGGCGAGCGAGGGTCATGTGTTCATGGACAACCGCGAGATCGCCGGCCCGAGCCTGGAGCGCGGCGTGGTGTTCCAGGGCCATGCGCTGATGCCGTGGCTCACGGTGCGCGCCAACATCGCGTTTGCGGTGCGCAGCAAGTGGCCGCTGTGGAGCCGGTCGCAGGTCAACGAGCACGTGGAAAAGTACGTGGCGATGGTGGGCCTGTCGGCGGCCATCGACAAGAAGCCGTCGGCGCTTTCGGGTGGCATGAAGCAGCGGGTGGGCATTGCGCGCGCGTTTGCGATCCAGCCGCGCATGCTGCTGCTCGACGAGCCCTTCGGCGCGCTGGATGCGCTGACGCGCGGCACGATCCAGGACGAGCTGCTGCGCATCTGCGCCGAGACGCACCAGACCGTCTTCATGATCACGCACGATGTCGACGAAGCCATCCTGCTGGCCGACCGCATCCTGCTGATGAGCAACGGCCCGCAGGCGCGGGTGGCCGAGATCGTGAAGAACACGATGCCGCGCGACCGTGAGCGGGCCACGCTGCACCACGACCCGCAGTACTACCGCATCCGCAATCACCTGGTCGACTTTCTCGTGGCGCGCTCGAAGGAGCTGTCGCACGGCAAGGCGCCGGTGCAGCCGCCCGAGGTGAGCCCCGGGCTGCACGAACCCCAGCCCGAACCCCCGCCGCGCGTGCCGCTGCAGCGCGTGGCTTGATCCCCCACTTTTGAGTTCTCAACGAAGGAGCAGAAAACATGAGCCGTCTCGACGTCACCGAAAAGATCGTTGCCACCAAAGTCGCCAAGGGCATCAAGTGGTCGGACGTGGCCACCAAGGTGGGCCTCAGCAAGGAATGGGTCACCGCCGCCTGCCTGGGCCAGATGACGCTGGACGCCAAGCAGGCCGGCATCGTCGGCGAGATCTTCGGCCTCAGCGATGCCGAGCAGAAATGGCTGCAGGTGGTGCCCTACAAGGGCTCGCTGCCCACCAGCGTGCCGACCGACCCGCTGATCTACCGCTTCTATGAGCTGGTGAGCGTCTACGGCACGACCTTCAAGGAACTGATCCATGAAGAGTTCGGCGACGGCATCATGAGCGCGATCGACTTCAAGATGGACCTGACCCGCGAAGCCGACCCGAAGGGTGATCGTGTGTCGATCAACATGTCGGGCAAGTTCCTCCCCTACAAGACGTACTGAGCGTGGAGACCCGGCCACCCCTTCCGCCGTTCACCGCCGAGACCGCCCGTCAGAAGGTGCGGCTCGCCGAAGACGCGTGGAACTCGCGCGACCCGGATCGGGTGGTCGGCGTCTACACCGCCGACACCCGCTGGCGCAACCGCGCCGAGTTCCCGGTCGGCCGCGACGAGGTGCGCGGCTTCCTGCAGCGCAAGTGGGCGCGGGAGCTCGACTACCGGCTGATCAAGGAGCTGTGGGCCTTCGACGGCGCGCGCATCGCGGTGCGCTTCGCCTACGAGTGGCACGACGACTCGGGGCAGTGGTTTCGCAGCTACGGCAACGAGAACTGGGAATTCACCGAGCAGGGCCTGATGGCCTGGCGCTTCGCCAGCATCAACGACCTGCCGATCCGGCCCGAGGCCCGGCTCTTCCATTGGCCGCTGGGCCGGCGGCCCGACGAGCACGCAGGCCTTTCCGACCTCGGCCTGTAGCCCGCGCACAGGCAGACCCCACGCCGCTGGCCTACGATGCAGGGCCATGCCGCGCCTGCACGCCCTCAGAGCCAGAAGTCAGCGCCTGCTGTGGCTCGCGGCCGGCTTGTTGAGCCTGCTGGCGGGCATCGTCGGCATCTTTCTGCCGCTGTTGCCGACCACGCCCTTCGTGCTGCTCGCCGCCTTTTGTTTCTCGCGCGGCAGCGCGCGGCTGGAAGCCTGGCTGGTGCAGCACCCACGTTTCGGCCCGATGGTGGCGGCCTGGCGGCGCAACCGCGCCGTGCCCCTGCGCGCCAAGCAGCTCGCCACCGTGATGATGGCCGTGAGCGCGATCGGCACCTGGTTCGTGTTGCAGTCTCCGTGGCGGTGGGCGCCCGCCATCGTCTGCATCGGCGTCGCGCTGTGGCTGTGGAGCCTGCCGACGACGCGCGCTGCGCCCCCCGGCCACGAGTAACAAACGACGACCCCGGTTCAGGGGGGACCCTTCCCACAACGTGTGCTTTCACACGGCGCGGCAGAGGCGTACCGTTGAACAATCTTCCGGTGCTGCCGATAACGATCACGACATGAATCGAGCCGTCTTCACCTCCTGGGTCGATGCCCTGCTGGGCACCGACCGGAACCAGCGTGTGCGGGTGACACAGGCGCTGATCGCCGGCGGCATCTATGCCGCCTTGAGCGGCATCGTGGGGCTGGGGGTGCTGATGGGCTTGGTCGAGGCGCTTCCGGCGACCGCGCTGGCCGTCACGGTGATGAGCGTGTCGACGCTCTTCTATGGACTCATCCGCAGCGGCGCCAACCTGCGGTTTCCGTCCGACCCGGCGCTGACCCAGGTGCAGGGCTTCTTCTGCGTCTTCGCGGCCTGCGCGTGTTACGTGGTCGCCGGGCCGTTTCGCGGCGCGATCCTGATGACGGTGATGATCGGCCAGGTGTTCGGCATCTTCGCGCTCACCCCGCGGCAGGCCCGACGGATGGCGACGCTGGGGGTGGCAGGGCTCGGCATCACGATGGCGACCGGGGCGGTGCTCGATCCCGTGCGCTTCCCGCCTCGCGTGGAGCTGCTCCACTTCCTGCTGATCGTGCTGATGCTGCCGACCATCGGCTGGCTCACCGGCACGCTCTCCGCCATCCGCAACAAGCTGCGCCTGCAGAAGCTGCAGCTCGAAAACGCGCTGCAGCAAAACCGCCTGCTGGCCACGCAGGACGACCTGACCGGCCTGTCGAACCGGCGCCACATGACCACGATGATGGTGGCCGAACGCGGTCGTCAGCAGCGCAATCGGGCCCCGATCAGCATGGTGCTGATGGACATCGACCACTTCAAGCGCATCAACGACGGCTGCGGCCACCAGGCCGGCGACCAGGTGTTGCAGATCTTTGCCGACGTCATCACCCACGGGCTGCGCTCGGGTGATGCGCTGGCACGCTGGGGCGGCGAGGAGTTCCTGCTGATGCTGCCCAACACCACAGCCGAAGATGCGCTGATCTGCGTGGAGCGCATGCGCGGCCAGCTCGCTGCGCGCAGTTTCGAGCACATCGCGCCGAAGCTGACCGTGACCTTTTCCGCAGGCATCGGTGTGTGCGGCGTCGACGACCGCACCGACACCATCATCGAGCGCGCCGACCGCGCCATGTATCGCGCCAAGACCTCGGGGCGCAACCGCACCGTCGTCGCGTGAAGCGCTGCTCGTTGCGAGCACATGCCCACATCCGCAGGTCGAACATTCTCAAGAAAGCAGGGGCAGCGGCCGATACCTCAGGCATCTCCTGAACGCTATTGCACCCTGCCATGCAACCCGATCACAGCCCGTCCTTCGAAGGCCCGACGCAACCCCATGTCGACCTGACCGACCCGCTCGAGGTCGCTCGCTGGTCCTGGCTGCTCGACGTGCCCGACCTGCAAATCCACCACGCCGTGCGGCTGGTGGGCAACAACGGCGATGCCGTGGCCCACTACATCGAGCTGTACGGCCGCCCCGCCGGCCGCGCCCGGCACTGACGCACACGCTGGCACGAAGATCGCTTTTCAGCGGCGCAAGGCCCCTCAACACCGCTTGTGGCCTTGCCAACCGACCGGCTATGTCGGTTTTGCTGCTGGAAATCACATGACTGACAAACAACGTCATCGCCCCCACCCCGCCCCCCACGGTTTCCTGCCGAACTGGGTGCTGGTGATGTTTGCGGCCGCCGCCATCGCCGTCGCAAGCCTGGCCCACACGCTGATCTGAGCGTCCTCGCCTGATCTCCTCCACGGGCTGCACCGGCCCGGGGCGGCAAGCTGCTTGCATTGAACCTGCCGGCACGTGTCGCCACGCACTGTTTGGAGGATGGGTCATGGACGAGTACACCGCCCAACTGGTCAAGGAAAGCTGGGACCTGGTCGAGCCGATCGCCCCGAAGGCGGCCGGCTCTTCTATGCCAATCTCTTCCGGCTCGACCCCTCGCTCAAGCCGCTCTTCACCGGTGACATGGTGGTGCAGGGCGAGAAGCTGATGAAGATGATCGGCGTGGCCGTCGGCCTGCTCGGCCAGCCGCAGCTTCTGCTGCCGGCACTGCAGACCCTGGGCCGCCGCCATGCCGACTACGGCGTGCGCGACGAGCACTACGACACCGTGGGCAGCGCCTTGCTGGCGACGCTGCAGCAAGGCACCGGCGTGGCGTTCACGCCCGAGGTGCGCGAGGCCTGGATCGATGTCTATGGTGTCTTGTCGCGCACGATGAAAGAAGCGGCGCGCGTACCGGCTTGAACGCAGTTCACCGTGGCCAGAGCACCCACATTCTGAGCGGCTGCTTCATGCGGCCGGCCTGCTGCTCGGCGGTGTCGCCCCAGCCCCAGAAGTAGTCGGCGCGCACCGCGCCGACGATGGCGCTGCCGGTGTCTTGCGCCATCACCAAGCGGCGCAGCGGCGTGCTGGCGAGCGGCTCGGTGGTGTCGAGCCAGACCGGGGTGCCGTAGGGCACGCTTTGGGCGTCGACCGCGATCGAGCGGCCGGGGGTCAACGGCACGTTCTGCGCGCCTTTGGGGCCGAGCGAGGGGTCGGGCAGGGCTTCCTCGCGGAAGAACACATAGCGCGGGTTGCTCCACAGCATCTCGTCCAGCCGCTTCGGATTGGCGCGCGCCCAGGCCTTGATCGCCGGCCACGAGGCCTCACCGCTGCGCAGCTCGCCCTGGTCGATCAGCCACTTGCCGACCGAGCGGTAGGGGTGGTCGTTGTGGCCGGCGTAGGCCACGCGCAGGAGCTTGCGCTGGCCGTTGGCCTCGGTCAGCTGCAGGCGGCCCGAGCCCTGGATCTGCAGCACCAGGGCATCGAGCGGGTCGGCCACATAGGCGAGCGTGGTGCCGCGCAGGGCCGCCTGGGCGATGGGCAGGGTCGCGATCTGCTGGCGCGACCAGTAGGGCTTGCGGCTGGCGAGATCACCCGGCACGCCATGCAAGGGCACGCGGAACGCGCCGCCCGGCACACGTCGCGCCTCGACCAGCGGCTCGAAGTAGCCGGTGATTAGGCCCGTGGCCTCGCCTTCGGTCGATTCGACACGCCAGGGCTGCATGCGCTGGCGAATCCAGGCGCGGGCGGAGGCGTCGGAGGCGGGGGTGATGCCGCGGGCGTCGACGCAAATGCGGGCCCATTCGAGCGGCGGTTTGTCGCAGCCGCGCTGCAAGGCGGGCCACCAATCGAGCGCGGCATCGGTCTCCCAGCCGGGTAGCTCCGACCAGTCGGCCTTGACCCAACGCGAGCGGCCGCGTTGGAGTACCACCGGGGGTGTCGGGGCGGGCTTGTCGGCCCCGGCGGGCGGTGGGGACGATGGTGTGGGCGGCGGGCTCACCGGCTCGCTCACGCAGGCGGCGAGCACTCCTAGAATCGCCGCCGCCACGCAGCGCTGGAAACCGAACGGGATCTTCATCATGGGTTTGTTGTTGCTCGAAGCCTTGGCCGCGCTCGCGGTGCTGGTGCTGATCGTGTGGTGGACCATGTTCTCGGGCCGCAAGGGGGGCGAGCCTCCCTCCGACGGTGGCGGCGGCGGTGATGGCACCGACCGCGATGAGAGCTAGGCGCGCGGCGAGGGTTCAACCGCCGTCGTCAAGGTCGATGTGCTGGTCCATGTCGAGCGCCGGCTGATCGACCCGCGGCGTGCCCACCACCCGCGCCGGCACGCCCACCACCGTCTTGTGCGGCGGCACCTCGTCGAGCACCACGCTGCCCGCACCCACCTTGGCGCCTTCGCCGATGCGGATGTTGCCGAGCACCTTGGCCCCCGCGCTCAGCAGCACGCCGCGCCCGATCTTCGGGTGGCGGTCGCCGGTTTCCTTGCCGGTGCCGCCGAGCGTGACGCCTTGCAGGATGGAGACGTTGTCGCCCACCACCGCCGTCTCGCCGATCACGACGCCTGTGCCGTGGTCGATGAAGACGCCACCCCCCACGGCCGCTGCCGGGTGGATGTCGACCGCAAACACTTCGGAGGCGCGCCCCTGCAGGCATTGCGCGAGCGCCTTGCGCTGGCGGCCCCAGTACCAGTGCGCGATACGGTGTGCCTGCAGCGCGTGGAAGCCTTTGTGGTTGAGGAACGGGTTGACGCTCGAACCGGCGGCCGGGTCGCGCGTGGCGATGGCCGCCAGGTCGGCGCGGGTCAGCAAGCCGATCTGCGGCTCGGCCTGCAGCGCGTCGTGGGCCAGTGTGCGCAGTGTTTCGACCGGCAGCTCGGCCGACGCCAGCTTGCGGGCCAGCATCTCCACCAGCGCATCTTCGAGCGAGGCGTGGTCGAGGATGAAGCTTCGCAGCAGCGGCGCGAGCACCGGCTCGGCACCCACGAGCTGCGAGGCATCGGCGCGCAAGGCCTGCCAGATCGGGTCGGCCGCCGCGCTCATGTCAGTGCAAGCTCGACGGGACCGACAGCGAGAACTCGGGCACGGCCGCGTCGAACGGCCGAGCGTCCTCGGTCATGCAGAAGAAGGTGCCGCGCATGCTGCCTTGCGGCGTGTGGATGCGCGTCCAGCTGGTGTACTCGAAACGTTCGCCGGGCTTGAGCAGCGGCTGCTGGCCGACGACGGCGAGGCCGCGCACCTCCTCGATGTGGCCGCGCGCGTCGGTGATGACCCAGTGGCGGGCGATCAGCTGGGCGGTGATGTCGCCGGTGTTGACGATCTGGATCGTGTACGCATAGGCGTGGATGCCCTGTTCGGGGTCGGCCTGTTCGGGCAGGGGGCGCACGGTGACGCTGCAGGTGAATTCGGGCTTGGCCATCGGGCGATTCTAGGGAGGCTCCTAAAATCCTTCGAATGAACACGCCGACCTACCGCATCGCCCCCAGCATCCTGTCTGCCGACTTCGCCCGCCTTGGCGAGGAGGTGCGCAACGTGATCGCGGCCGGCGCCGATTGGATCCACTTCGACGTGATGGACAACCACTACGTGCCCAACCTCACCTTCGGGCCGATGGTGTGCGAAGCATTGCGCAAGCACGCGGTCACGGCCTCGGGCCACAAGGTGCCGATCGACGTGCACCTGATGGTGCAGCCGGTCGACGCGTTGGCGCAGGCCTTCTGCAAGGCCGGCGCCGACCTCGTGAGCTTCCACCCCGACGCGAGCACCCATGTCGACCGCACGCTGCAGCTCATCAAGGGCGAGGGCTGCCAGGCCGGTCTCGTGTTCAACCCGGCCACGCCGCTTGACGTGCTGGAGTGGGTGATCGACAAGGTCGACCTCGTGCTCATCATGAGCGTGAACCCGGGCTTCGGCGGGCAGAGCTTCATTCCGAGCGCGCTGAAAAAGATCGAGCAGGCGCGCAAGCTCATCGACAAGAGCGGCCGCGACATCCGCCTCGAAGTTGACGGCGGCATCAAGGTCGACAACATCCGACAGGTGGCCGATGCCGGTGCCGACACCTTCGTCGCCGGCAGCGCGATCTTCGGCAAGCCCGACTACAAAGGCGTGATCGACGCGATGCGCGGGCAGCTCGCACGCTGAGCGCGCGATGCCGCTGCGACCGCTGAGAGAGTACGCCGCCGTCATCGTCGATCTCGACGGCACGATGGTCGACACGCTCGGAGACTTCGACGTCGCGTTGAACGCGATGCTCTCGGACCTGTCTCTGCCAGCGGTCGGCCGTGCCTTCATCGAGCGGACGGTCGGCAAAGGCTCCGAGCACCTGATCCGCAGCACGCTGGCCCATGTGGGGAGCGAGGCGTCAGTCTTTGGCGCGGCGTGGGCACGCTACCAGCACCACTACCTGCGCATCAACGGCGATCACTCGGCCGTCTATGCCGGTGTCCGCGAGGGCTTGCAGGCGTTCAAGACGCAGGGCCTCAAGCTGGCCTGCCTGACCAACAAGCCGACCGCCTTTGCGCTGCCGCTGCTGGAGAAGAAAGGCCTGAGGGGCCACTTCACGCAGGTCTTTGGCGGCGACGCGTTCGAGCGCAAGAAGCCCGACCCGCTGCCGCTCTTGAAGACCTGCGAGGCCCTGGGCACCGAACCCTCACGCACGCTCGTGCTCGGTGACTCGAGCAACGACGCTCGCGCGGCACGTGCCGCGGGCTGCCCGGTGGTGCTGGTGAGCTATGGCTACAACCACGGCGAACCGGTGCAGGCGGTCGACGCCGATGGCGTGATCGACCGGCTCGACCAGTTGGCCTGAATCAGCTGTTGGGCGGCAGGGCTGCCGGCTTGCCGAGCAGCGCGTCCTTCAGGTTGGCGTCGGCTGGAGACTGGCCCAGCCAGATCTTCACGAGTGCCGAGAAGAATTCGGGTTCCTTGATCGGCTCGGCCGCGGGCTTGCCATTGACGACGATGGTGGTGCCCACGCCCGGCACCCAATCCACCGAGAAGGAATCGCCTGCGTTGAGCTTCTTGATGCGGAAGAAGATCTCGCTCATCTTGAGCGTGCCGGCCACCGACTTGGAGAACTCGTCTTTCGGTGCGTTGTCTTCCATGCCGCGGGTGAAGAGCTTGCCCAGCTCCGACGCGTTGATCTCGCGCAGCATCACGATGTGCATGCGCTTGGGGCCGGGCGCGCCGAGCACGGCCTCGGGTGTGCTGGCCTTGCGCGTGAGGTACAGGCCGGCGGTATAGACCTTGAAGACGGCCTTGTAGCGCACCCCTGCGCCGTTCAGCACGAGCGTGGAGTTGCCGCTCTGCACCGTGTTCTCGTACTTCACGCTGGCGACCTGGGTGGTGTCCGCCAGGGCGCTGCCCGCGGCAGCCAGCGACACGGCAGTGGCGAGGATGAGTTTGCGAATCAAGGCGGACTCCGAGCATATATCGCACGAGCGTGCGGAAATGAGGATTGTCGCAAAGCGTCACCAAAATGCGAGCGGCCCAGTTCACGGAAACCCGCGATTCGGGGGCCGGGTCCACCCTGCCTGCTACACTTTTTGCATGTTCATCGCGCGCAAACAAACCAAAGGGTCCAACGACCGGGGAGCTTGGCCCTGGCGTCGCCAGCTTCCTTAGGTTGCGTTTGCCGCCGGCCGCGAGCGTGTTGACTTAGACGCTGCGCCTTCGGCTCCACCGGCTGCCCTGCACGGGTGCCGTCCGTCTGAACCTCGTCGCACGCGGGCCGTCTCTGTGTCCGCCGGGCCATTGGAGGGCCCTGAAGGTGATCACCGAACTTGAATTCAAGAGCCTTGCCGCCGAAGGCTTCAACCGCATTCCGCTGATGGCCGAGGCCTTTGCGGACCTCGAAACCCCGCTCTCGCTCTACCTCAAGCTGGCCTATGCCTCGGGCAGTGGTCGGCACAGCTTCCTGCTCGAATCGGTGGTGGGCGGCGAACGCTTCGGTCGCTACTCGTTCATCGGGCTGCCAGCGCGCACGCTCTTGCGCGCAACGGGCTTTCACACCGAGGTCGTCACCGACGGGCAGGTGGTCGAAGCGCACGAGGGCAACCCGCTCGACTTCATCGCCGAGTACCAGCAGCGCTTCAAGGTGGCGCTGCGCCCGGGCCTGCCGCGCTTCTGCGGCGGTCTGGCTGGCTACTTCGGCTACGACGCGGTGCGCTACATCGAGCACAAGCTGGCCAAGACCCAAAAAGCTGGTGGCATCGACACACCCGACGTGCTGCTCTTGCAGTGTGAAGAGCTTGCGGTGATCGACAACCTGTCGGGGCGGCTCTACCTCATCGTCTACGCCGACCCGTCGCAGCCCGAGGCCTACTTCCGTGGCAAGCGGCGCCTTGCCGAACTCTCCGACAAGCTCAAGTACAGCGTGACCGCGCCTCCGGTGAAGCGCGGCACCTCGCACGCGGTGGAGCGCGAATTCGCGAAAGAGGACTACCTCGCCGCGGTGCTCAAGTCGAAGGAGTACATCGCGGCCGGCGACATGATGCAGGTGCAGATCGGCCAGCGGCTGAAGAAGCGCTACACCGAGTCGCCGCTCAGCCTGTACCGCGCGCTGCGCTCGCTGAACCCGTCGCCCTACATGTACTTCTACGACATGGGCGACTTCCAGATCGTCGGCGCCTCGCCCGAGATCCTGGTGCGCCAGGAGCACACGCCCGAAGGGCAGAAGGTGACCATCCGCCCGCTGGCCGGCACCCGCCCGCGCGGCGCGACGCCCGAGCAGGACAAGGCACTCGAAACCGAACTGAGCGCCGACCCGAAAGAGCGCGCCGAGCATGTGATGCTGATCGACCTGGCGCGCAACGACATCGGACGCATCGCCAAGACCGGCAGCGTGAAGGTGACCGACGCCTTCGTGATCGAGCGCTACTCACACGTGATGCACATCGTGAGCAACGTCGAAGGCATCCTGAAGGACGGCATGAGCAACCTCGATGTGCTCAAGGCTACGTTCCCGGCCGGCACGCTGACGGGTGCGCCCAAGGTGCGGGCGATGGAAATCATCGACGAACTGGAGCCCGTCAAGCGCGGCATCTATGGCGGCGCCTGCGGCTACCTGAGCTTCGCGGGTGACATGGACGTGGCGATCGCCATCCGCACCGGCATCGTCAAGGACAACACGCTGTACGTGCAGGCGGCCGCCGGCGTCGTGGCCGATTCGGTGCCCGAGCTGGAATGGAAAGAAACCGAAGCCAAGGCGCGGGCCTTGTTGCGGGCTGCTGAACTCGTCGAGGAGGGCTTCTGAATGCTGCTCATGATCGACAACTACGACAGCTTCACCTTCAACCTGGTGCAGTACTTCGCCGAGTTGGGTGAAGACGTGCGCGTGTTCCGCAACGACGAGATCACGCTCGAAGGCATCAGCGAACTGAAGCCCGATCAGCTGGTGCTCTCGCCCGGGCCCTGCTCGCCGGCCGAAGCCGGCATCTGCGTGAGCGCGATCCAGCACTTCACCGGCAAGCTGCCCATCCTCGGGGTGTGCCTCGGGCATCAGGCGATCGGCGCGGCGCTCAAGGGCAAGATCATCCGTGCCAAGGCGCAGATGCACGGCAAGACCGATGTCATCACGACCGACAAGCGTGGCGTGTACAGCGACTTGCCGGAGAAGTTCACCGTCATCCGTTACCACTCGCTGGTGATCGAGCGCGCTTCGCTGCCGAACGAGCTGGAGATCACCTCCACCTCGCAGGACGACGAGATCATGGGGGTGCGGCACACGGCGCTGGCCGGCACCAGGACGCCGCTGGAAGGTGTGCAGTTCCACCCCGAGTCCATCCTCACCGAGCACGGCCACGCGATGTTGAAGAACTTCCTGGGTTCAAGGCATGACCATCACCAACACTGAAGCGCTTGCGCGGGTCATCGATCACCGCGAGATCTTCCACGATGAGATGCTGACGCTGATGCGGCGCATCATGAGCGGCGAGATGTCGCCTGTGATGATCGCCGCCCTGTCGATGGGCCTGCGCGTGAAAAAAGAGACCATCGGCGAGATCGCGGCGGCGGCCCAGGTGATGCGCGAGCTGGCCACGCCGGTGCCGGTGGCCGATAAGGCGAATCTCGTCGACCTGTGTGGCACCGGGGGCGATGGGGCGCACACCTTCAACATCTCGACCGCGGCGATGTTTGTCGCCGCGGCGGCGGGTGCGCGGGTGGCCAAGCACGGTGGGCGCAGCGTGTCGTCGAGCACCGGCAGCGCCGACGTGCTGGAGGCGCTTGGCGCCAACGTCAACCTCACCCCCGCGCAAGTGGCGCAGTGCCTCGAGCAGACCGGCATCGGCTTCATGTTCGCCCCCAACCACCACGCGTCGATGAAGCATGCGGCGCCGGTGCGAAAGGAGCTGGGTGTGCGCACCATCTTCAACATCCTGGGCCCGCTGACCAACCCGGCGCAGGCACCGAACCAGCTGATGGGCGTGTTCCATGCCGATCTGGTGGGGATCCAGGTGCGCGTGCTGCAACGCCTAGGGTCCGAGCATGTGATGGTGGTCTACGGCATGAACGGCATGGACGAGATCTCGCTTTCGGGCGAGACGCTCGTCGGCGAGCTGAAGAACGGCGAGGTGCGCGAGTATGTGGTGCACCCGAGCGACTTCGGCATGCCGGTGTACGACAGCCGCGTGCTGCGGGTGGCCGACAAGGGCGAGTCGGTGCAGTGCATCCAGCGCGCGCTCGCCAACGAGGACGGGCCGCTGCGTGACATCGTGCTGCTCAACGCCGGCGGTGCGCTGTATTGCGCCGATGTGGCGTCCTCGATCGCCGATGGCGTCAAACGTGCCCGCGAGGCGGTCGCGTCGGGCGCGGCGGTCAAGAAGCTGAGCCAGTTCGTCGCTGCGACCCAGCAGTTCAAAGCATGAGTGACATCCTCGACAAGATCGTCGCCGTCAAGCGCGAAGAGATCGCAGCGGCAAGCCGCCAGCGCGATTTGGCGTCGTTGCGCCGCGAGGCCGAGGCGCGCACGGATGTGCGCGACTTTGCCGGTGCGCTGCGCGACAAGATCGCCGCGGGCCGAGCGGCCGTCATCGCTGAGGTGAAGAAGGCCAGTCCCAGCAAAGGCGTGCTGCGTGAACATTTCGTGCCGGCAGAGATCGCGGCGAGCTACGAACGCCACGGTGCGGCTTGCCTGAGCGTGCTGACCGATGTGCAGTTCTTCCAGGGCGCCGCGGCCTACCTGCAGCAGGCGCGGGCTGCCTGTGCGTTGCCGGTGCTGCGCAAGGATTTCATGGTCGACCGCTATCAGGTCTACGAAGCGCGTGCGATGGGCGCCGATTGCATCCTCTTGATCGCCGCCTGTCTGGACGATACACAGATGGCCGACCTGGAAGCGCAGGCCTTGGCGCTGGGGATGGCGGTGCTGGTGGAAGTTCACGACGGGGCTGAGCTTGACCGCGCGTTGCGCCTCAAGACGCCGCTGGTCGGCATCAACAACCGCAACCTGCGTAGCTTCGAGGTGACGCTCGACACCACGCTGTCATTGCTGCCACGCGTGCCGGCCGACCGCTTGCTGGTCACCGAGAGCGGCATCCTGGGGGTGGGCGATGTGGCCCGCATGCGCGACGCGAACGTTCACGCCTTCCTAGTCGGCGAGGCTTTCATGCGCGCTGAAGATCCCGGGGCGGCGCTCGCGAAGCTCTTCGCATGACCGCCGACGATCTGCGTGCCGCCTTCGGGTCCGTGCCCGATGCGTGGCGCAGGGTACTTCCCGGTTGGACGGCCGAGAGACAGGAGGCCTTGATCGAGCGCATCAAGTCGGTGTCGGCCGACAGGCCGATCGGGCCGGAAGACCCGTTCCGCGCGCTCCGTCTCGTGTCGCCGGAGGATGCCAAGGTCGTGATCTTCGGACAGGACCCCTACCCGACGGCGGGCCATGCAGACGGCCTGGCGTTTTCGGCCGGGCATGGCAGGCCTCGTTCGCTGGCCCGCATCTTCGAGGTCCTGGCGTCGGATCGTCCGGGCTGGCAACCGCCGGCGGTGTGGAAGCTGGATGCCTGGGCACGGCAAGGGGTGTTGCTGCTGAATCCGGCGTTGACCGTCGAGATCGGCGAGGCGGGCAGTCACCTCAAGACAGGTTGGCTTGCGCTTACATCCGAAATCGTCACCACGCTGTGTTGCCGAAGCGAGCCGCCGGTTTTCCTGCTCTGGGGTGGCAAGGCTCAGAGCTTTCTGTCCCGCGCTGTCCCTCCCGGGCTGACGCCGCGCGTGCTCGTCACGCGTCATCCGTCTTACGACTTGCACAAGCAGTTCATGGCCGATGGCAGCCACTTCATCGCCACCCAGCAACTCGTGGATTGGTGGGCGCTCTGACTGTGGATCTTCAAAATATGATGCTATAGTCCCGGGTTCGCTTTGGAGGGGTGCCCGAGTGGCTAAAGGGGGCAGACTGTAAATCTGTTGGCTTACGCCTACGCTGGTTCGAATCCAGCCTCCTCCACCAAAGCGAACCGATTTCAAAACGAGTGTTGAAGCCCGGATGGCATGGCGCCGGAAGGGGCTCCCGAGCGGGAGTAGTTCAATGGTAGAACCCTAGCCTTCCAAGCTAATGACGCGGGTTCGATTCCCGTCTCCCGCTCCATTGATGTCGCCAGTGGTTTGTGCCTGCGAAGCGCAAACCAGTGTCGATTGGCACCTAAGTTTGGTTCGGCCCATGTGGCTCAGTGGTAGAGCACTCCCTTGGTAAGGGAGAGGTCACGCGTTCGATCCGCGTCATGGGCACCACAGTTTTCTTCAGCATCGTCTCTCTCGACCGCTAGGAGCTCGAAAAAATGGCAAAAGGCAAATTTGAACGGACCAAGCCGCACGTGAACGTGGGGACGATTGGTCACGTGGACCATGGCAAGACGACGCTGACGGCGGCGATCACGACGGTGCTGTCGAAGAAGTTCGGCGGTGAGGCCAAGGCGTACGACCAGATCGATGCTGCGCCGGAAGAGAAGGCGCGCGGCATCACCATCAACACTGCCCACGTCGAATACGAGACCGCCAACCGCCACTACGCGCACGTTGACTGCCCCGGGCACGCCGACTACGTGAAGAACATGATCACCGGTGCCGCCCAGATGGACGGCGCGATTCTGGTGTGCTCGGCCGCTGACGGCCCCATGCCCCAGACCCGCGAGCACATCCTGCTGGCCCGCCAGGTCGGCGTGAAGTACATCATCGTCTTCCTCAACAAGTGCGACATGGTCGACGACGCCGAGCTGCTCGAAGCTCGTCGAGATGGAAGTGCGTGAGCTGCTCAGCAAGTACGACTTCCCCGGTGACGACACCCCCATCGTCAAGGGTTCGGCCAAGCTCGCCATGGAAGGCGACACCGGCGAACTCGGCGAAGGCGCCATCATGAAGCTGGCCGAAGCGCTGGACACCTACATCCCCACGCCCGAGCGCGCCATCGACGGCGCCTTCCTGATGCCGGTGGAAGACGTGTTCTCCATCTCCGGCCGCGGCACCGTCGTGACCGGCCGTGTCGAGCGCGGTGTCATCAAGGTTGGCGAAGAAATCGAGATCGTCGGCATCAAGGCCACCCAGAAGACCACCTGCACCGGCGTCGAAATGTTCCGCAAGCTGCTCGACCAAGGTCAGGCAGGCGACAACGTCGGCATCCTGCTGCGTGGCACCAAGCGCGAAGAAGTCGAGCGCGGCCAGGTGCTGTGCAAGCCCGGCTCCATCAAGCCGCACACCCACTTCACCGCTGAGATCTATGTTCTGAGCAAGGAAGAGGGTGGTCGCCACACCCCGTTCTTCAACAACTACCGTCCCCAGTTCTACTTCCGCACGACGGACGTGACCGGCGCGGTGGAGCTGCCGAAGGACAAGGAGATGGTGATGCCGGGTGACAACGTGAGCATCACGGTCAAGCTGATCGCCCCGATCGCCATGGAAGAAGGCCTGCGCTTCGCCATCCGCGAAGGCGGCCGCACCGTCGGCTCGGGCGTTGTTGCCAAGATCCTGGAGTAAAGAAAGCCACAGGGGTATAGCTCAATTGGCAGAGCGCTGGTCTCCAAAACCAGAGGTTGTAGGTTCGATTCCTACTGCCCCTGCCAAGCCCGCAAGGAGTTAAAAGCCCTGCGGGCTTTGCTGCTAGAAGGCACTCCGTTGCCTGAGCGATAGATCGATCACATGGCCAATCCGCAAATCGAAACTGTTTCCACCGGCGCCGACAAGGCCAAGCTGGCCGTGGCCGGCGTCTTGGTCGTGGGCGCGGTGGCTGCGTTCTACCTGCTCTCCAAACAGGACATGTGGGTGCGCGTGGTCGCGCTCCTGGTGCTGCTGGCGATGGCGGTGGCAACGTTCTTCACCTCCGAGCCGGGCAAGCAGCTGATCGCCTTCGGCCAGGACTCCGCAAAGGAAGTGAAGAAGGTGGTCTGGCCCACCCGCAAGGAGGCAGGCCAGATGACGCTTTATGTCTTTGCTTTCGTCGTCGTGATGGCTCTGTTTCTGTGGTTGACCGACAAGACCCTCGAGTGGGTGCTGTACGACCTGGTTCTCGGATGGAAGAGGTAAGCCGATGAGCGAACAACCCACCACGGGCGGTGAAGTGACGACGGCCTCGCTGGCGCCGGCAACCAACAAGCGTTGGTACGTTGTGCACGCCTATTCCGGCATGGAAAAGGCTGTGGAGCGCAATCTTCGCGAACGAATCGAGCGCTCGGGCATGCAGGACAAGTTCGGCCGCATCCTGGTGCCGATGGAAGAGGTCGTCGAGCTGAAGAACGGCAAGAAGGCCGTGACCGAGCGCCGCTTCTTTCCGGGCTACGTGCTGGTCGAGATGGAAATGGCCGACGACACCTGGCACCTGGTCAAGCACACCAGCAAGGTGACCGGCTTCGTGGGTGGCGCCAAGAACCGCCCGGCGCCGATCTCCGAAGCCGAGGTGATGAAGATCGTCACCCAGATGCAAGAGGGTGTCGAGAAGCCCCGGCCCAAGGTCGAGTGGTCGGTTGGCGAGCTGGTTCGGGTCAAGGAAGGCCCGTTCACCGACTTCAACGGTGCCGTGGAAGACGTCAACTACGACAAGTCCAAGGTGCGCGTGTCGGTCACCATCTTCGGCCGCGCCACCCCGGTCGGCTCGACTTCTCGCAAGTCGAAAAAATCTGAGCCCGGATGGCGGCTTGGCGCTCCGGCGCTGAAGCCATCCCGTTGCTGCCGGTGACGAGACACCGGTACGAGGAGCCAAGGTAGCCAGTCCTTGGCGTTTGTACTCAAGGCCCACGCAGTTGGTGGGCCTGATTGGAGAGAAAGATGGCCAAGAAAATTGTCGGCTTCATCAAGCTGCAAGTTCCGGCGGGCAAAGCCAACCCGTCCCCCCCGATCGGCCCGGCGCTGGGTCAGCGCGGTCTGAACATCATGGAGTTCTGCAAGGCGTTCAACGCCCAGACGCAAGGCATGGAGCCGGGTCTGGTGTTGCCTGTGGTGATCACCGCCTTCGCCGACAAGTCCTTCACCTTCGTCCTGAAGAGCCCGCCCGCATCCGTGCTCATCAAGAAGGCACTGAAGCTGGACAAGGGCTCGGCGAAGCCCCACACCGACAAGGTCGGCAAGCTGAGCCGTGCCCAGGTTGAGGAAATCGCCAAGGTCAAGACCAAGGACCTGACCGGTGCCGACCTCGACGCCGCTGTCCGCACGATCGCTGGTACCGCCCGTTCGATGGGCGTGACGGTGGAAGGAGTCTGAACATGGCCAAAGTGACCAAACGCCAGAAGGCCCTCGCCGGCAAGGTCGACAGCACCAAGCTGTATCCGCTCGACAACGCGCTCGCGATCGTCAAGGAGTGCGCCACCGCCAAGTTCGATGAGTCCATCGACGTGGCCGTGCAGCTCGGCATCGACGCCAAGAAGTCCGACCAGGTCGTGCGTGGCGCCGTCGTGCTGCCCAACGGCACGGGCAAGACCAAGCGTGTCGCCGTGTTCGCCCAAGGCGCCAAGGCCGAAGAGGCCAAGGCCGCGGGCGCAGACGTGGTCGGCATGGATGATCTGGCCGAGCGCATCAAGGGCGGCAACATCGACTTCGACGTCGTGATTGCGTCGCCTGACACCATGCGCATCGTCGGTACCCTGGGTCAAATCCTGGGCCCGCGTGGCCTGATGCCGAACCCGAAGGTTGGCACGGTGACGCCCGATGTCGCCAAGGCGGTTCGCGATGCCAAGGCAGGTCAGGTGCAGTTCCGTGTCGACAAGGCCGGCATCGTGCACGGCACGATCGGCCGCCGTTCGTTCGACACCGACAAGCTCGTGGGCAATCTGCGCGCGCTGATCGAGGCCCTGAACAAGGCCAAGCCAGCGACCAGCAAGGGTGTCTACCTGCGCAAGGTGGCCATCTCGTCAACCATGGGTGTGGGTGCCCGTGTCGACGTGGCGACCATCAACGCTGCCCCGACGCAGGCTTGAGAAACATGAGGTCGCGCTGAGTCTGGCGCGGCCTTGAAGAGTTTGGTGGGCCGGTTCGCCTTCGGGTGGGCCGGGTCATCGAAGACCGCAGGCGCAGCACACGCTGCTTAATCGACGATCCGGGTGAGAGCCCGATCCGACGCCCGCGCAGATGGCGGTCCCCGCTGGAAAGGAAATCTTGATTTCCTGGATAGAGAGGTCGCTGCATTGTGGTGTGTTTGGAGGCGGCAACGCCAAAGAACACGTTTGTGTGAGGAGCAGACCTTGAGTCTCAATCGCAACGAGAAAGCCACCGTGGTGGCGGATGTGGCGGCCCAGGCGGCCAAGTCGCAGACGCTGGCGCTGGCCGAGTACCGTGGCCTCACCGTCGCTCACCTCGACGTGCTGCGCAAGCAGGCGCGCGAAAAGGGCGTGTACCTTCACGTGCTGAAGAACACCCTGGCTCGCCGTGCCGTCGCTGGCACCCCGTTCGAAGTGGCGTCGGACGCCATGGTCGGCCCGCTGATCTACGGTTTTTCCGAAGATGCCGTCGCCGCGGCCAAAGTCATCGCCGACTTTGCCAAGGGCAACGACAAGCTGGTCCTGAAGGCCGGCGCCTACGCTGGCAAGGCACTCGACGCCGAAGGCCTGAAGGCCCTGGCTTCGGTTCCGAGCAAGGAAGTGCTGCTGTCGCAGCTGGCTGGCTTGCTCAAGTCGCCGGTCCAGCGCACCGCTGCAGTCCTGGCCGCCCTGGCCAAGAAGCGCGAAGAAGCCGCCCCGGCTGCCTGATTGGCACGCATCCCTCTATTCATTTGATATCTAGGAAATCATCATGGCATTCGACAAAGACGCATTCCTGACCGCCCTCGACAGCATGTCGGTCATGGAACTCAACGACCTGGTCAAGGCAATCGAAGAGAAGTTCGGCGTGTCCGCCGCTTCGATGGCCGTCGGTGGTGGCGGCGGTGGTGGCGGTGGTGCTGCCGCTCCGGCTGCTGAAGAGAAGACCGAATTCAACGTGATGCTGCTCGAAGCCGGCGCCAACAAGGTGTCGGTCATCAAGGCCGTTCGCGAAATCACCGGCCTGGGCCTCAAGGAAGCCAAGGACCTGGTGGACGGCGCTCCGAAGCCCGTCAAGGAAGCCATCGCCAAGGCCGACGCCGAGGCTGCCGTCAAGAAGCTGGTGGAAGCCGGCGCCAAGGCCGAACTCAAGTAATCGAGTCTCGTGCCAGGGGCTGGGAGCCGTTTTCGGCCCCCAGCCTTTTGTGCTTCAAGGGTTCCATCCGCTGGATGACCCCTTGGAGAGCACCTGTAAGGCCCCCGGTTGACAATCGAGGGCTTTCCAAGTGTTCTCTGAACCGACTGCAGAGAACCGGTTTGGTCGGGCCCCGGTGCAATGCCGGGGTTGTCCGCCAGCGGCTGGTAGTGGCCAGCCACCAAGCGTCGAACGCAATGTTCGAGTTGACAGTCGCCGACGGTGATCTGCCTAGGCCAGGCAGGTTTCCTGAGATGGAGTGAGAAATCACCTATGGCGCAACAAGCAACCCCGTACAGCTACACCGAGCGCAAGCGTATCCGCAAGAGCTTCGGCAAGCGAGAGAGTGTCCTCAACGTTCCCTATCTGCTCACGATGCAGAAGGAGTCTTACGTTGCCTTCCTGCAGAAGGACGTCCCACCGCAGAAACGCAAACCAGAAGGTCTGCAAGCGGCTTTCCTCTCCGCCTTCCCGATCGTGTCGCACAACGGGTTTGTGGAGATGAAGTTCATCGAATACAACATGGCCAAGCCCGCGTTCGACACGCGTGAATGCCAGCAGCGCGGCCTGACGTATGCCGCGGCCGTGCGCGCCAAGTTGCAGATGATCATCTATGACCGTGAAGCCGCGCAGGCCAAGACGGTCAAGGAAATCAAGGAACAAGAGGTCTACATGGGCGAAGTGCCGCTCATGACGGACTACGGCTCGTTCATCGTCAACGGCACCGAGCGAGTGATCGTGTCTCAGCTGCACCGTTCGCCGGGCGTGTTCTTCGAGCACGACAAGGGCAAGACGCATTCGTCGGGCAAGTTGCTGTTCTCCGCCCGCATCATCCCGTACCGCGGCTCCTGGCTCGACTTCGAATTCGACCCGAAGGACATCCTGTACTTCCGCGTCGACCGTCGCCGCAAGATGCCGGTCACGATCCTGCTGAAGGCCATCGGCCTGAACCCGGAATCGATCCTCGCCAACTTCTTCGTCTTCGACAACTTCCGGCTGATGGACTCGGGCGCGCAGCTCGAATTCGTGGCCGATCGCTTGCGCGGCGAAATCGCCCGCTTCGACATCACCGACAAGAATGGCAATGTCGTGGTCGAGAAGGACAAGCGCATCACCGCGCGCCACACTCGAACCCTCGAGCAGACTGAGACGCAGTTCATCAGCGTGCCTGAGGACTACCTCGTCGGCCGCGTGCTGGCCCGCAACATGGTCGACGCCGACACCGGCGAGATCATCGCCAAGGCGAACGACGAGCTGACCGAAGCGCTGCTGAAGAAGCTGCGTGCCGCGGGCGTGAAAGAGCTGCAAGCTCTGTACACGAACGAGCTGGACGAAGGCGCCTACATCAGCCAGACCCTGGCCGCGGACGAAACCGCCGACCAGCTGGCCGCACGCGTCGCCATCTACCGCATGATGCGCCCCGGCGAGCCGCCGACGGAAGACGCTGTTGAAGCCCTCTTCAACCGCCTCTTCTACAACGCCGACACGTACGACCTGTCGCGCGTGGGCCGCATGAAGTTCAATGCCCGCGTGATGCGTGATTCGGCCGAAGGCCCGATGACGCTCAGCAACGACGACATCCTCGACGTGGTGAAGATCCTGGTCGAGCTCCGCAACGGCCGTGGTCAAGTGGACGACATCGACCACCTGGGCAACCGCCGTGTGCGTTGCGTCGGCGAGCTGGCCGAGAACCAGTACCGCTCGGGTCTCGCGCGTATCGAAAAGGCTGTGAAGGAGCGTCTGGGCCAGGCCGAAACCGAAGCCCTGATGCCGCACGACCTGATCAACTCCAAGCCGATCTCCGCGGCGCTGAAGGAGTTCTTCGGCGCGTCGCAGCTGTCGCAGTTCATGGACCAGACCAACCCGCTCTCCGAGATCACGCACAAGCGCCGTGTCTCGGCCCTGGGCCCGGGCGGTCTGACCCGCGAGCGTGCCGGCTTCGAAGTACGTGACGTGCACGTCACGCACTATGGCCGCGTCTGCCCGATCGAAACGCCGGAAGGCCCGAACATCGGCCTGATCAACTCGCTGGCTCTCTACGCGCAGCTCAACGAATACGGCTTCCTCGAGACGCCGTACCGACGCGTGGCCGATGGCAAGGTGACCGACCAGATCGACTACCTGTCGGCCATCGAAGAAGGCAAGTACGTGATCGCGCAGGCGAACGCGACGCTCGACAAGGAAGGCAAGCTGATCGACGAGCTGGTTTCGGCCCGCGACAACGGCGAATCCATCCTGACCTCGCCGGAGCGCATCCAGTACATGGACGTGGCGCCGACGCAGATCGTGTCGGTCGCCGCTTCGCTCGTGCCCTTCCTCGAGCACGACGACGCGAACCGCGCGCTGATGGGCGCCAACATGCAGCGCCAGGCCGTGCCGGTGCTGCGCCCCGAGAAGGCCTTCGTCGGTACCGGTGTCGAACGCGTGGCCGCGAAGGACTCGGGCACCGTCGTCGCCGCCCGCCGCGGTGGCGTGGTGGACTACGTCGACACCAACCGCATCGTGATCCGTGTCAACGACACGGAAACGGTGGCCGGTGAAGTTGGCGTCGACATCTACAACCTGATCAAGTACCAGCGTTCCAACCAGAACACCAACATCCACCAGCGCCCGATCGTGAAGCGCGGTGATGTGGTGTCTGCCGAAGACATCATCGCCGACGGTGCCTCCACCGACATCGGCGAGCTTGCGCTCGGCCAGAACATGCTGGTCGCGTTCATGCCCTGGAACGGCTACAACTTCGAGGACTCGATCCTGATCAGCGAACGTGTCGTCGCCGACGACCGCTACACCTCGATTCACATCGAGGAACTGGTGGTCATGGCGCGTGACACCAAGCTGGGTGCCGAAGAAATTACCCGCGACATCCCGAACCTGTCGGAGCAGCAACTTGCTCGTCTCGACGAGTCGGGCATCGTCTACGTGGGTGCCGAGGTGAACCCGGGCGACACGCTGGTCGGCAAGGTCACGCCGAAGGGCGAAACCACGCTGACGCCGGAAGAGAAGCTCTTGCGCGCCATCTTCGGCGAGAAGGCTTCGGACGTGAAGGACACCTCGCTGCGTGTTGATCAAGGCACGAGTGGCACCGTCATCGACGTGCAGGTCTTCACCCGTGAAGGCATCCAGCGCGACAAGCGCGCCCAGCAGATCATCGACGACGAGCTGAAGCGCTATCGCCTCGACCTGAACGACCAGCTGCGCATCGTGGAAGCCGACGCCTTCGACCGGATCGAGAAGCTCCTGGTCGGCAAGGTCGCCAACGGTGGCCCGCAGAAGATCGCCAAGGGCACGAGCATCACCAAGGACTACCTCGCGACCGTCGAGAAGTACCACTGGTTCGACATCCGCCCGGCGGACGAAGACCTGGCCAACCAGCTCGAGTCGATCAAGAACTCGCTCGAGCAGACGCGCCACAGCTTCGACCTCGCCTTCGAAGAGAAGCGCAAGAAGCTGACGCAGGGCGACGAGCTGCCGGCAGGCGTGCTGAAGATGGTGAAGGTGTACCTCGCCGTCAAGCGCCGCC
Source organism: Rhizobacter sp. J219 (assembly GCF_024700055.1). Classification (GTDB taxonomy): domain Bacteria; phylum Pseudomonadota; class Gammaproteobacteria; order Burkholderiales; family Burkholderiaceae_C; genus Rhizobacter. The sequence goes on along the minus strand of NZ_JAJOND010000001.1, from coordinate 3,282,559 downwards.
TGCAGCCTGGCGACAAGATGGCCGGCCGTCACGGCAACAAGGGTGTGGTCTCGAAGATCACCCCGGTCGAAGACATGCCCTACATGGCCGACGGCACGCCGTGTGACATCGTGCTCAACCCGCTGGGCGTGCCCTCGCGGATGAACGTGGGCCAGGTGCTGGAAGTGCACCTGGGCTGGGCCGGCAAGGGCATCGGCCAGCGCCTGGGCGACATGCTGCAACAGCAAGCCAAGGTCGCTGAACTGCGCAAGTTCCTCGACGGCTTCTACAACAAGTCGGGCGGCAAGACCGAGAAGCTGGACCACCTGTCTGACGGTGAAATCATCGAGATGGCGCAAAACCTGAGCAAGGGCGTGCCGTTCGCAACGCCGGTGTTCGACGGCGCGACCGAAGATGAAATCCGCGGCATGCTGAAGCTTGCCTACCCGGACGACATCGCGAAGGCCAAGGGCCTGACCGAGACCCGCACGCAGGCCACGCTGTACGACGGCCGCACCGGCGAGAGCTTCGAGCGCCCGGTGACCGTCGGCTACATGCACGTGCTGAAGCTGCACCACCTGGTCGACGACAAGATGCACGCCCGCTCCACCGGTCCGTACTCGCTCGTCACCCAGCAGCCGCTGGGCGGCAAGGCGCAGTTCGGCGGCCAGCGCTTCGGCGAGATGGAGGTGTGGGCGCTGGAAGCCTACGGTGCCAGCTACGTGCTGCAGGAGATGCTGACCGTGAAGTCCGACGACGTGAATGGCCGTACCAAGGTGTACGAGAGCATCGTCAAGGGCGAGCACGCGATCGAGGCCGGCATGCCGGAATCGTTCAACGTGCTGGTCAAGGAGATCCGTTCGCTCGGGATCGACATGGAACTCGAGCGTAACTAAAGGAATAGGAGAGATATATGAAGGGTTTGCTGGATCTCTTCCGTCAATTCACCCCGGATGAGCATTTCGATGCCATCAAGATCGGCCTGGCCTCGCCCGAGAAGATTCGGTCGTGGTCGTTCGGCGAGGTGAAGAAGCCCGAGACGATCAACTACCGGACTTTCAAGCCGGAACGTGACGGTCTCTTCTGCGCCAAGATCTTCGGGCCGATCAAGGACTACGAGTGCCTGTGCGGCAAGTACAAGCGCCTGAAGCACCGCGGCGTGATCTGCGAGAAGTGCGGCGTCGAAGTCACCCAGACGAAGGTCCGCCGTGACCGCATGGGCCACATCGACCTGGCCGCACCGTGCGCGCACATCTGGTTCCTGAAGTCGCTGCCGTCGCGCCTGGGCCTCGTGCTCGACATGACGCTGCGCGACATCGAGCGCGTGCTGTACTTCGAAGCCTACGTGGTCGTCGACCCCGGCATGACCCCGCTGAAGAAGTTCAGCATCATGTCGGAAGACGATTACGACGCGAAGCGCACCGAGTTCGGCGACGAGTTCGTGGCCCTGATGGGCGCGGAAGGCGTGCAACGCCTGCTCGCCGAGATGGACCTCGACGTCGAGATCGAGAAGCTGCGTGGCGACATGACCGGCTCCGAATCCAAGGTCAAGAAGAACTCCAAGCGCCTCAAGGTGATGGAAGCCTTCAAGAAGTCGGGCATCAAGCCGCAGTGGATGGTGATGAACGTCCTGCCCGTGCTACCGCCGGACCTGCGTCCGCTGGTGCCGCTGGACGGCGGCCGTTTCGCCACCTCCGACCTGAACGACCTCTATCGCCGCGTCATCAACCGCAACAACCGCCTCGCGCGTCTGTTGGAGTTGAAGGCCCCGGAGATCATCGTCCGCAACGAAAAGCGGATGCTGCAAGAGGCGGTCGACTCGCTGCTCGACAACGGCCGTCGAGGCAAGGCGATGACCGGCGCGAACAAGCGCGCCCTCAAGTCGCTGGCCGACATGATCAAGGGCAAGTCGGGTCGTTTCCGCCAGAACCTCTTGGGCAAGCGCGTCGACTACTCGGGCCGTTCGGTCATCGTGGTCGGCCCGACGCTCAAGCTGCATCAGTGCGGCCTGCCCAAGCTGATGGCGCTTGAACTCTTCAAGCCCTTCATCTTCTCGCGCCTGGAAGCCATGGGCATCGCCACCACCATCAAGGCGGCGAAGAAGGAAGTCGAGAGCGGCACGCCGGTGGTCTGGGACATCCTTGAAGAAGTCATCAAGGAACACCCGGTCATGCTGAACCGTGCGCCGACGCTGCACCGCCTGGGCATCCAGGCGTTCGAGCCGGTGCTGATCGAAGGCAAGGCGATCCAGCTGCACCCGCTCGTCTGCGCGGCGTTCAACGCCGACTTCGACGGTGACCAGATGGCCGTCCACGTGCCGCTGTCGATCGAAGCGCAGATGGAAGCCCGCACGCTGATGCTGGCCTCCAACAACGTGCTGTTCCCGGCCAACGGCGAACCGTCGATCGTGCCGTCGCAGGACGTGGTGCTGGGTCTGTACTACGCCACCCGCGAGCGCATCAACGGCAAGGGCGAAGGCATCATCTTCTCGGACGTGATCGAAGTGCAGCGTGCACTCGACAACGGCCAGGTCGAGATCACCGCCAAGATCAGCGTGCGCCTGACCGAGTGGGTGAAGGACAAAGCCACGGGCGAATTCAAGCCGGAGACCAAGCTTGTCGACACCACCGTCGGCCGTGCATTGTTGAGCGAGATCCTGCCCAAGGGCCTGCCGTTCTCGAACATCAATAAGGCGCTGAAGAAGAAGGAAATCTCGCGCCTGATCAACACCTCGTTCCGCAAGTGCGGTCTGAAGGAAACGGTCGTGTTCGCAGACAAGCTGCTGCAGTCGGGCTTCCGCCTGGCCACGCGCGCCGGCATCTCGATCGCGATCGACGACATGCTGGTGCCGAAGGAAAAGCACACGCTGATCGAGCGCGCCGAGAAGGAAGTCAAGGAAATCGAGCAGCAGTACGTCTCGGGTCTCGTGACGGCTGGCGAGCGCTACAACAAGGTGGTCGACATCTGGGGCAAGACCGGCGACGAAGTCGGCAAGGTCATGATGTCGCAGCTGTCGAAGCAGAAGACCACCGACCGCCACGGCAAGCAGGTCGATCAGGAGTCGTTCAACTCCATCTACATGATGGCCGACTCGGGTGCTCGGGGCTCTGCCGCGCAGATCCGCCAGCTGGCCGGTATGCGCGGCCTGATGGCCAAGCCTGACGGCTCGATCATCGAGACGCCCATCACGGCGAACTTCCGTGAAGGCCTGAACGTGTTGCAGTACTTCATCTCAACCCACGGTGCCCGTAAGGGTCTCGCGGACACGGCGCTGAAGACCGCGAACTCAGGCTATCTCACGCGCCGTCTGGTCGACGTGACGCAAGACCTGGTGGTCACCGAAGACGACTGCGGCACGCAGAACGGCATGAACATGCGCGCGCTGGTCGAAGGCGGTGAAGTCATCGAATCGCTGCGCGACCGCGTGCTCGGGCGCGTGACCGCGATCGAAGTGCAGCACCCGGAAACCGGCGCCGTGCTGGTCGAGCCGGGCCGCATGCTGGACGAAGACACGCTGGACGAGCTGGAAGCGGCGGGCGTGGACGAGATCAAGGTCCGCACCGCGCTGACCTGCGACACGCGCTTTGGCCTGTGCGCCAAGTGCTACGGCCGCGACCTCGGTCGTGGTGGCGTGGTCAACCGTGGCGAGGCCGTCGGTGTGATCGCTGCCCAGTCGATCGGTGAACCCGGCACGCAGCTGACGATGCGCACGTTCCACATCGGTGGTGCGGCATCGCGTGCAGCCGTGGCCTCGAGCGTGGACGCGAAGTCCGACGGCAACGTCGGCTTCAACGCCACGATGCGCTACGTGACCAACGGCAAGGGCGACCTGGTGGTGATTTCGCGTTCCGGCGAAATCATCATCTCCGACCAGCATGGCCGCGAGCGTGAGCGCCACAAGGTGCCGTACGGTGCGGTGCTCAACATCAAGCCCGACCAGGCCATCAAGGCCGGCACGGTGCTCGCCAACTGGGACCCGCTGACCCGACCCATCATCACGGAATTCGCCGGCAAGGCGAAGTTCGAGAACGTGGAAGAGGGCGTGACGGTCGCCAAGCAGGTCGACGAAATCACGGGCCTGTCGACCCTGGTCGTGATCGACCCGAAGCGCCGTGGCTCGACCAAGGTCGTGCGTCCGCAGGTCAAGCTGCTCGACGTGTCCGGCAGCGAAGTGAAGATCCCCGGCACCGACCACTCGGTGACGATTGGCTTCCAGGTTGGCGCGCTGATCCAGATCCGCGACGGTCAAGACTTGGCGCCGGGTGAAGTGCTCGCTCGTATCCCGGTCGAAGGCCAGAAGACCCGCGACATCACCGGCGGTCTGCCGCGTGTGGCCGAGCTCTTCGAAGCCCGTACCCCGAAGGACAAGGGCACGCTGGCCGAGATCACCGGCACCGTGTCGTTCGGCAAGGAGACCAAGGGCAAGGTTCGCCTGCAGATCACCGACCCGGAAGGCAAGGTGTTCGAGGAACTCGTGCCGAAGGAAAAGAACATCCTCGTGCACGAAGGCCAGGTGGTGAACAAGGGCGAGTCGATCGTCGACGGCCCGGCCGATCCGCAGGACATCCTGCGCCTGCTGGGCATCGAAGAACTGGCGCGCTACATCGTCGACGAAGTGCAGGACGTCTATCGCCTGCAGGGCGTGAAGATCAACGACAAGCACATCGAGGTGATCGTTCGCCAGATGCTGCGTCGCGTGCAGATCGTCAACCCGGGCGACAGCCACTACATCGCCAACGAGCAGGTCGAGCGTTCGGAGTTGCTGGACACCAACGACCGCCTGCGCGCCGAAGGCAAGCAGATCGCCACGCACGCCGACGTGCTGCTGGGCATCACCAAGGCCTCGCTGTCGACCGACTCGTTCATCTCGGCCGCGTCCTTCCAGGAAACGACCCGTGTGCTCACCGAGGCTGCCATCATGGGCAAGCGCGACGAGCTGCGTGGCCTGAAGGAAAACGTCATCGTGGGTCGCCTGATCCCGGCTGGCACCGGCATGGCCTTCCATGAGGCCCGCAAGGTGAAGGAAGAGCTCGACGACGCGGAGCGCCGTGCGATTGCGTTGGAAGAAGCGGCGGAAGAGATGTCGGCGGTGGACGAGGCGGCTGCGGCCGCTCCGGCTGCCGGCGGTGAAGCTTCCGAGTAAGTGGCTCTCCTCGCGATCTGAAAGGGCGGCTTCGGCCGCCCTTTTTCATGCCCGTGTCATTCGGGAACCCAGCGCCCGGGTGGGATCACCTGGAGGCCAAGACGCCCGGCGCGGCGGGCGAGCTTGAGCACGGCCCGGTCCCGGCTGATCAGCCAGCGGGCTTCGGCCACGGCGAGGTCGATGAACTTCTGGTCGTCGATGTCGGTGCACCGCAGGCGGGTTGCTTCGCCTTGAGGCTCAGGTGCGCAGATCGTTTCAGAGAGCAGGCGCCAACTTTCCTCAATCCTTTGCAGGTCAGGCGAGTAGCTGGCAGCCACGCCCCGCCCCAACACATGCAGGAGTTCATTGCGCATCGCCGCAGTCACGAGCCAACGCAGCTCACGCCGCTCGATTGCCTCGAACAGCCTCTGGCCGTCCGCGTTGCGGAACACCAGCCAGTCCAGCACCACGTTGGTGTCCAGCACCACCGCTGGCTTTGAGAGAGTGGGGTCCAAGTCCTTGCTTGCGAGTGAGGGTTGGCACGAATATAATCGCGGGCTTTTCAGCAGGTTTTGCTGCGCTCTTTGTCGGGCGGCTCACCGCGTCACGCATGCGGCTTCGGGCTCGTCTCCCAGTGGAGCGCTCGACGATTTCTACTGGGAAAAGAGTCATGGCGCCACTTCTCAATCAGTGGTGCCCGTGTAGCTTCAAACGGGAACAAGTTACCAATGCCAACCATCAACCAACTCGTGCGCAAGGGTCGTGAGACCGAAGCCACGAAGTCCAAGTCGCCTGCAATGCAGGGCGGCCCCCAGCGCCGCGGCGTTTGCACGCGTGTGTACACCACGACGCCGAAGAAGCCGAACTCGGCCCTTCGTAAAGTCGCCAAGGTGCGCCTGACCAACGGGTTCGAGGTCATCTCGTACATCGGCGGTGAGGGCCACAACCTGCAAGAGCACAGCGTCGTGCTCGTGCGGGGCGGCCGCGTGAAGGACCTGCCCGGCGTGCGTTACCACATCGTGCGCGGCTCGCTCGACCTGCAAGGCGTGAAAGACCGCAAGCAGGCTCGTTCGAAGTACGGCGCGAAGCGCCCGAAGAAGGCTTAACGCCTTCGGCAAATAGGAAAAACGGCCTGAAGGCCGTTCAAGGTTTCGGTCAATTTCGGCCGAGTAAGTGGGTGCCCCAGAAGTTGGTGGTGCCCGAGGCAAGGGCAGCGCCCCGAGCCAACTGAAGCAAAAGGAAGAGAAATGCCTCGTCGTCGCGAAGTCCCCAAGCGGGAGATCCTCCCCGATCCGAAGTTCAACTCGGTCGACCTGTCGAAGTTCATGAACGTGATCATGGAGTCGGGCAAGAAGGCCGTGGCCGAACGCATCATTTACGGTGCGCTGGAGCAAGTCGAGAAGAAGTCGGGCAAGGACCCGCTCGAAATCTTCACGGTCGCCTTGAACAACATCAAGCCGATGGTCGAAGTGAAGTCACGCCGCGTCGGCGGTGCGAACTACCAAGTTCCCGTGGAAGTTCGCCCCGTGCGCCGCGTGGCCCTGGCCATGCGCTGGTTGAAGGAGTCGGCCCGCAAGCGCGGTGAGAAGTCGATGGCCCAGCGGCTGGCCAACGAGTTGCTGGAGGCCGTCGAAGGCCGCGGTGGCGCGATGAAGAAGCGCGACGAAGTGCACCGCATGGCAGAGGCTAACAAGGCCTTCTCTCACTTCCGCTTCTAAATTTCGGTCCCTTGCGCGCCTCGGTCTTCGTGACCGCCTGGCGCGCTTTTCAGTTTCTGGAGTGCCACCATGGCCCGCAAGACCCCCATCGAGCGCTATCGCAACATCGGCATCTCGGCGCACATCGACGCCGGCAAGACGACGACCACCGAGCGCATCCTGTACTACACCGGTGTGAACCACAAGATCGGCGAGGTGCACGACGGCGCCGCCACGATGGACTGGATGGAACAGGAGCAAGAGCGCGGCATCACCATCACGTCCGCCGCGACGACCTGCTTCTGGAAGGGCATGGAGACTTCAACCACCCCGAGCACCGCATCAACATCATCGACACCCCAGGGCACGTCGACTTCACCATCGAGGTGGAGCGTTCCATGCGCGTGCTGGACGGCGCCTGCATGGTGTATTGCGCCGTGGGTGGTGTGCAGCCCCAGTCGGAAACCGTCTGGCGCCAAGCCAACAAGTACAAGGTGCCCCGCCTCGCGTTCGTCAACAAGATGGACCGCACCGGTGCGAACTTCTACAAGGTCTATGACCAGATGAAGGCTCGCCTGAAGGCGAATCCCGTGCCCATCGTGATTCCCATCGGCGCCGAAGACAACTTCACCGGTGTGGTGGACCTCATCAAGATGAAGGCCATCATCTGGGACGAGGCGTCCCAGGGCATGAAGTTCGAGTACCAGGACATCCCGGCCAACCTCCAGGCCGATGCGCAGAAGTGGCGCGAGAACATGCTCGAAGCCGCTGCCGAGTCCAGCGAAGACCTGATGAACAAGTACCTCGAGTCGGGTGACCTGACCGAGGCCGAAATCAAGCAGGGCATCCGGACTCGCACGATCGCGACCGAGATCCAGCCGATGCTGTGCGGCACCGCCTTCAAGAACAAGGGCGTGCAGCGCATGCTCGACGCGGTGATCGACTTTATGCCGTCGCCGGTCGACATCCCGCCTGTGCCGGGTACCGACGAAGACGAAAAGGTCGTGACCCGCAAGGCTGACGACAGCGAGAAGTTTGCCGCACTGGCTTTCAAGCTGATGACCGACCCCTACGTCGGCCAGCTGACCTTCGTGCGCGTGTACTCGGGCGTTCTGAAGTCCGGCGACTCGGTCTATAACCCGATCCGCGGCAAGAAAGAGCGCATCGGCCGGATCCTGCAGATGCACGCCAACCAGCGAGAAGAAATCAAGGAAATTCTGGCCGGCGACATCGCGGCGTGCGTGGGTCTGAAGGACGTGACCACCGGCGAGACGCTGTGCGATCCCGAGCACATCATCACGCTCGAGAAGATGATCTTCCCGGAGCCGGTGATCTCGCAGGCTGTCGAGCCTAAGACCAAGGCCGACCAGGAAAAGATGGGTATTGCGCTGGGCCGTCTGGCTGCAGAAGACCCGTCGTTCCGTCTGCGCACCGACGAAGAATCGGGCCAGACCATCATCTCCGGCATGGGCGAGTTGCACCTGGAAATCATCGTCGACCGCATGAAGCGTGAGTTCGGCGTGGAAGCCAACGTGGGCAAGCCGCAGGTGGCCTACCGCGAAACGATCCGCAAGACCGCGACCGACGTCGAAGGCAAGTTCGTGCGCCAGTCGGGCGGCAAGGGCCAGTACGGCCACGTCGTGCTGACCGTTGAGCCGCAGGAGCCGGGCAAGGGCTTCGAGTTCGTCGACGCCATCAAGGGCGGTGTGGTGCCGCGCGAATTCATTCCCGCGGTCAAGAAGGGCATCGAAGACACGCTGCCGAACGGCGTGCTGGCCGGCTTCCCGGTGGTCGACGTGAAGGTCACGCTGACCTTCGGTTCGTACCACGAAGTGGACTCGAACGAAAACGCGTTCAAGATGGCCGCTTCGATGGGCTTCAAGGACGGCATGCGCAAGGCGAGCCCGGTGATCCTCGAGCCGATGATGGCCGTGGAAGTGGAAACCCCGGAAGACTACGCCGGCAACGTGATGGGCGACCTGTCGTCACGTCGCGGCATGGTGCAGGGCATGGACGACATGCCTGGCGGTGGCAAGGTCATCAAGGCCGAAGTGCCGCTGTCGGAAATGTTCGGTTACTCGACCACGCTGCGCTCGATGTCGCAAGGACGTGCCACCTACACGATGGAGTTCAAGCACTACAGCGAAGCTCCGAAGAACGTGGCCGACGCGATCATCACCGCCCGCGGTAGCAAGTAATTTAGTTAGACGAGCCGGTCTTCGCCGGAGCCCCGCCTGCTGCCAGTGGCAGGCGGATCAGCCCTCCGCCGGAGACCTTAAACACCGCACTGGACTGCTCTTTGATTTGGAGAAACTGAAATGGCAAAAGGCAAATTTGAACGGACCAAGCCGCACGTGAACGTGGGGACGATTGGTCACGTGGACCATGGCAAGACGACGCTGACGGCGGCGATCACGACGGTGCTGTCGAAGAAGTTCGGCGGTGAGGCCAAGGCGTACGACCAGATCGATGCTGCGCCGGAAGAGAAGGCGCGCGGCATCACCATCAACACTGCCCACGTCGAATACGAGACCGCCAACCGCCACTACGCGCACGTTGACTGCCCCGGGCACGCCGACTACGTGAAGAACATGATCACCGGTGCCGCCCAGATGGACGGCGCGATTCTGGTGTGCTCGGCCGCTGACGGCCCCATGCCCCAGACCCGCGAGCACATCCTGCTGGCCCGCCAGGTCGGCGTGAAGTACATCATCGTCTTCCTCAACAAGTGCGACATGGTCGACGACGCCGAGCTGCTCGAGGCTCGTCGAGATGGAAGTGCGTGAGCTGCTCAGCAAGTACGACTTCCCCGGTGACGACACCCCCATCGTCAAGGGTTCGGCCAAGCTCGCCATGGAAGGCGACACCGGCGAACTCGGCGAAGGCGCCATCATGAAGCTGGCCGAAGCGCTGGACACCTACATCCCCACGCCCGAGCGCGCCATCGACGGCGCCTTCCTGATGCCGGTGGAAGACGTGTTCTCCATCTCCGGCCGCGGCACCGTCGTGACCGGCCGTGTCGAGCGCGGTGTCATCAAGGTTGGCGAAGAAATCGAGATCGTCGGCATCAAGGCCACCCAGAAGACCACCTGCACCGGCGTCGAAATGTTCCGCAAGCTGCTCGACCAAGGTCAGGCAGGCGACAACGTCGGCATCCTGCTGCGTGGCACCAAGCGCGAAGAAGTCGAGCGCGGCCAGGTGCTGTGCAAGCCCGGCTCCATCAAGCCGCACACCCACTTCACCGCTGAGATCTATGTTCTGAGCAAGGAAGAGGGTGGTCGCCACACCCCGTTCTTCAACAACTACCGTCCCCAGTTCTACTTCCGCACGACGGACGTGACCGGCGCGGTGGAGCTGCCGAAGGACAAGGAGATGGTGATGCCGGGTGACAACGTGAGCATCACGGTCAAGCTGATCGCCCCGATCGCCATGGAAGAAGGCCTGCGCTTCGCCATCCGCGAAGGCGGCCGCACCGTCGGCTCGGGCGTTGTTGCCAAGATCCTGGAGTAAACCTCTGCGTGACGACCGGGTGGCCGCAAGGTCGCCCGGCCATTACACCCGCGGCCCGCGCCGTCGCAACGGCCGCACTGCTCTTTTCAGGAATTCGTCATGCAAAAGCAAAAGATCCGCATTCGCCTCAAGGCGTTTGACTACAAATTGATCGACCAGTCTGCACTGGAGATCGTCGACACCGCCAAGCGCACGGGCGCGATCGTCAAGGGCCCGGTGCCCCTGCCGACCCGCATGCAGCGTTTCGACATCCTGCGTTCGCCGCACGTCAACAAGACGAGCCGCGACCAGTTCGAGATCCGCACGCACCAGCGCCTGATGGACATCGTCGACCCGACAGACAAGACGGTGGACGCGCTGATGAAGCTCGATCTGCCGGCTGGCGTCGACGTCGAGATCAAGCTGCAGTAACTGGGCCCTGGGCCGTAGCAGTTGCGGGTTCACCCGCAACTGCTACAATCCGCAGCTTTTCCGCTTTCGAGCGGCGGTAAGGTTTGTTTCGGCAGGCCTTCCAACCCAAGTCAGCCCGGCCAATCGATGTCGGGTATCGAAACAAAGGCTTCCGAACCGCAGGGCGAGGGGGCTGGAGAACACTATGAGTCTGAGCAACCGTCTCGGTTTGCTGGGCCGCAAGGTGGGCATGATGCGCATCTTCACGGACGATGGCGATGCCATCCCCGTGACCGTGCTCGACGTGTCCAACAACCGCGTCACCCAGGTCAAGACCGCAGAGACCGACGGCTACAGCGCCATCCAGGTGGCGTTCGGCACCCGCAAAGCATCGCGCGTGTCCAAGCCTGAAGCTGGCCACCTCGCGAAAGCGGGCGTCGAAGCCGGCGAAATCCTCAAGGAATTCCGTGTGGCCGCCGATGTGGCGTCCGGCTTCAAGCCTGGCGCGCAGATTCCGGTGACCACCTTTGCCGTGGGCCAGCTTGTGGACGTGCAGGGCACCTCCATCGGCAAGGGCTTCACTGGCACCATCAAGCGCCACAACTTCGGCTCGCAGCGCGCGTCACACGGCAACAGCCGTTCGCACAACGTGCCGGGTTCGATCTCGATGGCGCAGGACCCGGGGCGTGTGTTCCCAGGCAAGAAGATGTCGGGTCATCTCGGTGACGTGACCAAGACCGTGCAGAACCTCGACGTGGTTCGTGTGGACGAGGCCCGCCAGCTGCTGCTGGTGCGTGGCGCCGTCCCGGGCTCCAAGAACGGCCATGTGGTCGTCAGCCCCGCCGTCAAGGTGAAGGTCAAGAAAGGAGCCAACTGATGCAGCTCGAGACTCCTGAATGAACAAGGCCAGGCGACGTCCAAGTTCGACGCGCCCGACACCGTGTTCGCCCGCGACTACAACGAAGCGCTGGTGCATCAGATCGTGGTGGCCTTCCAGGCCAACGCCCGCCAAGGCACGCGCGCCCAGCTCGACCGTGCTGAGGTGAAGCACACGACCAAGAAGCCCTGGCGCCAGAAGGGCACCGGCCGCGCCCGTGCCGGTATGTCTTCGTCGCCGCTGTGGCGCGGAGGTGGTCGCATCTTCCCGAACAGCCCCAACGAGAACTTCACCCAGAAGGTCAACAAGAAGATGTACCGCGCCGGCATGGCCGCCATCTTCTCGCAGCTGGCCCGTGAAGGCCGCTTGGCGGTGGTGGACTCGATCTCGGTCGACTCGCCCAAGACAAAGCAACTCGCTGCCAAGCTGAAGGCCATGGGTCTGTCCAGCGTGCTGGTGATCGCCGACCAGGTCGACGACAACCTGGTGCTGGCTTCGCGCAACCTGGCCAACGTGCTGGTCGTCGAGCCGCGCTACGCCGATCCGCTGGCCCTCGTGCACTACAAGAAGGTGCTCGTGACCAAGGCCGCGATCGAGCAACTCAAGGAGATGTTCGCATGAGCACCTCAACCCAAAAGCCCAAGCACGACGAAGGCCGCCTGGCCCAGGTTCTTGTCGCTCCGATCGTGAGCGAAAAGGCGACCGCCGCCGCCGAGAAGAACAACCAGGTGTTGTTCAAGGTGCTGCGTGACGCAACCAAGCCCGAGATCAAGGCTGCCGTCGAGCTGCTGTTCAAGGTCGAGGTCGAGTCCGTTCAGACCGTGGTCCAAAAGGGCAAGGTCAAGCGTTTCGGCCGTTCGATCGGTCGCCGTGACCACGTCAAGAAGGCCTACGTGTCGCTGAAGGAAGGCCAAAAGCCAACTTCTCCGGGGAGGCCGCGTAATGGCCGTCATCAAAGTTAAGCCGACCTCGCCTGGCCGTCGTGCCGTGGTGAAGGTGTCGCACCCGCATCTGTACAAGGGTCGTCCTGAAGCGTCGCTGGTGGAGCCGCAGTTCCAGCACTCCGGTCGCAACAACAACGGCCACATCACGATTCGCCACAAGGGCGGTGGTCACAAGCACCACTACCGCGTGGTCGACTTCGTGCGCAACAAGGATGGCATTCCGGCAAAGGTCGAGCGCATCGAGTACGACCCGAACCGCACGGCGCACATCGCGCTGGTGTGCTACGCCGACGGCGAGCGCCGCTACATCATCGCCCCGCGCGGTTTGGAAGTCGGTGCCACCGTGCTGAGCGGCGCTGAGGCGCCGATCAAGGCCGGCAACACGCTGCCTATCCGCAACATCCCTGTGGGTTCGGTGATCCACTGCATCGAGCTGCTGCCGGGCAAGGGCGCCCAGATCGCGCGCTCGGCGGGTACGTCGACGACGCTGCTGGCCCGCGAAGGTACCTACGCCCAGGTTCGCCTGCGCTCGGGTGAAGTGCGCCGCATCCACATCGATTGCCGCGCCACCATCGGTGAAGTGTCGAACGAAGAGCACAGCCTGCGCCAGTACGGTAAGGCCGGTGCGATCCGCTGGAAGGGCATCCGCCCGACCGTCCGCGGCGTCGCCATGAACCCGGTGGACCACCCGCACGGCGGTGGCGAAGGCCGTACCGGCGAGGGCCAGGTGCCGGTGTCGCCTTGGAACACGATGACCAAGGGCTACCGCACTCGCAACAACAAACGCACGCAGACGTTCATCGTCTCGCGTCGCAAGAAGTAAGGGGAACGGCATATGACTCGTTCACTCAAGAAGGGTCCGTTCGTCGACCATCACCTTCAGGCCAAGGTCGAGAAGGCGGTCGCCACCAAGGACAAGAAGCCGATCAAGACCTGGTCGCGCCGCTCGACGATCCTCCCCGATTTCATCGGTGTGACGATCGCCGTGCACAACGGCAAGCAGCACGTGCCGGTGTACGTCACGGACCAGATGGTCGGCCACAAGCTCGGCGAATTTGCGCTCACCCGCACGTTCAAGGGCCATCCGGCTGACAAGAAGGCCAACAAGAAGTAAGGATGACGACGATGGAAACCAAAGCTATCGTTCGCGGCGTCCGCCTCTCGGCTGACAAGGGTCGGCTGGTGGCCGACATGGTCCGCGGCAAGAAGGTGGACCAGGCGCTCAACATCCTGACGTTCACCCCCAAGAAGGCTGCCGGCATCATCAAGAAGTGCCTCGAGTCCGCGATCGCGAACGCCGAGCACAACGACGGTGCTGACATCGACGAGCTGACCGTGAAGACGATCTACGTCGAGCAAGGTGCCACGCTGAAGCGCTTCTCCGCACGGGCCAAGGGCCGCGGCAACCGCATCAGCAAGCCGACCGCGCACATCTACATCACCGTCGGCAACTAAAGGCAAAGACCATGGGACAAAAAATCCACCCAACCGGGTTCCGCCTGCCGGTCACGCGCAATTGGGCCTCGCGTTGGTACGCATCGAACCAGAACTTCGCCACGATGCTGGCCGAAGACCTGAAGGTTCGTGACTACCTCAAGGCGCGCCTGAAGAGCGCTGCGGTGTCGCGCATCCTGATCGAGCGCCCCGCCAAGAACGCCCGCATCACCATCTTCTCGGCGCGCCCGGGTGTGGTGATCGGCAAGAAGGGCGAGGACATCGAAAACCTGAAGGCCGAACTGACCAAGCGTCTGGGCGTGCCCGTCGCGGTCAACATCGAAGAAGTGCGCAAGCCCGAGATCGATGCCCAGTTGATCGCCGACAGCATCACCCAGCAGCTTGAGAAGCGCATCATGTTCCGCCGTGCGATGAAGCGCGCGATGCAGAACGCCATGCGCCTGGGCGCCCAGGGCATCAAGCTGATGTCGTCGGGCCGCCTGAACGGCATCGAAATCGCTCGCTGCGAGTGGTATCGCGAAGGCCGCGTGCCTCTGCACACCCTCAAGGCCGACATCGACTACGGCTTCTCCGAGGCTCACACCACCTATGGTGTGATCGGCGTGAAGTGCTGGGTCTACCGCGGTGACCGACTGGCCAACGGTGAAGTCGCCCAGGTCAAGCCCGAGGTGCAGGAAGACGATCGTCGCCCGCGCCGTGGCCCCCGTCCTGGCGGCCCTGGTGCCCCGGGCGGTCGTGGTGACCGTGGTGCCCCGCGCCGCGATGGTGGTCGACCGGCTGAAGGTGCGGCAACTGCTGCAGCACCGGCTGCCGACGCGCCCAAGGCGCCGGCCGTCAAGCGTGTGCGCAAGGCCGCCACGCCTGGTGCTGCTGAGCCCAAAGGAGAATAAGCATGCTGCAACCCGCACGCAGAAAATTCCGCAAGGAACAAAAGGGTCGCAACACCGGTGTCGCCACTCGTGGCGCAGCCGTGTCGTTCGGCGACTTCGGCCTCAAGGCCACCGAGCGCGGCCGCCTGACGGCACGCCAGATCGAAGCGGCTCGCCGCGCGATCTCGCGCCACATCAAGCGCGGTGGCCGCATCTTCATCCGCATCTTCCCCGACAAGCCGATCTCGCAAAAGCCGGCCGAAGTCCGCATGGGCAACGGCAAGGGCAACCCCGAGTACTACGTGGCCGAGATCCAGCCGGGCAAGGTGCTGTACGAAATCAACGGCGTGCCTGAACAGCTGGCCCGCGAAGCGTTCAAGTTGGCTTCGGCCAAACTGCCGCTGAGCACCACGTTCGTCGCCCGCCAAGTGGGCGCCTGAGGCGCGAACGGAGAGTTACATGAAAGCATCCGAACTCCGCGCCAAGGACGTTGCTGCACTCGAGAAAGAAGTGGCTGACCTGATGAAGGCCCACTTCGGTCTGCGCATGCAGAAGGCGACCCAGCAGTTGACCAACCACACGACGCTGGGCAATACCCGCCGTGACATCGCTCGTGCCAAGACCATCCTGGCCGAGAAGAAGAAAGGGGTCGCGAAATGACTTCCACCGCCGGTGAAATCAAGATCGACGCTCCGGGCAAGAACCAGCGCAAGCTGGTCGGCAAGGTCGTCAGCGACAAGCGTTCCAAGACCGTCACGGTCCTGATCGAGCGTCGCACCAAGCACGAGCTGTACGGCAAGATCGTCGCCAAGTCCAGCAAGTACCACGCTCATGACGAAAAGGGCGAGTACAAGATGGGCGATACGGTCGAGATTGCCGAGAGCCGTCCGATCTCCAAGACCAAGTCGTGGGTTGTCACCCGCTTGGTCGAGAAGGCTCGCGAAGTCTGATCTGATCTCCCCTTGCGGGCCTGAACTCCCGCAGCAGCGGTCGGGTGTGTCCTCTCCCAGGCGCCCCGGCCGCTTTGCATTCCATCTGACTCTCTCAATTGTTCGGAGGTGACCATGCTCAAGGTTGGCGACAAGCTCCCCGCAGGCACGCTGCAGGAATTCATCGAGGTCGAAGGCAACGGCTGCTCGATTGGCCCCAACACCTTCGACATCGCGAAAGAGACGGCTGGCAAGACCATCGCCGTGTTCGCGCTGCCGGGTGCCTACACCCCCACCTGCTCGGCGCAGCACGTGCCGGGCTACTTGAAGCAGGCCGACGAACTGAAGAAGGCCGGCGTGGATGAGATCTGGTGCGTGTCGGTCAACGACGCCTTCGTGATGGGCGCCTGGGGGCGCGATCAGAAGACGGGCGGAAAGGTCCGCATGATGGCCGACGGTAGCGCCGCTTTCGCCAACGCGACCGGCCTGACCCTCGACCTGACCTCCCGCGGCATGGGGGTGCGCTCGCAGCGCTATTCCATGCTGGTGCAAGACGGCGTGATCAAGTCGCTGAACGTCGAAGCCCCGGGCAGGTTCGAGGTGAGCGACGCCGACACGCTGCTCGAACAAGCCAAGAAGCTGAAGGGCTGAGCGTCAGAAAGACCATTGCCCGTGCTTGACACGGGCTTTTGCAGCGCTGCATAATCCGCAGCTTCGCCGAAAACCGGCCGTGACGCCATTGCGCATCACGCTACGAGTCGGCTCCGCCCACCTGCCAATGGTTTCGGCCAAAGGCCTACGGGCCCAAGACTGCTTGCTTCGGCAAGACAAGTTGGGGACAGAACATGATTCAAATGCAATCGCGACTTGACGTCGCGGACAACACTGGCGCGAAGTCCGTCCAGTGCATCAAGGTGCTTGGCGGCTCCAAGCGTCGCTACGCCGGCATCGGTGACGTGATCAAGGTGTCCATCAAGGAAGCTGCGCCGCGTGGTCGCGTGAAGAAGGGCGAGGTCTACAGCGCCGTCGTCGTTCGCACCGCCAAGGGTGTGCGGCGCCAGGATGGTTCGCTGGTCAAGTTCGACGGCAATGCCGCCGTGCTGCTGAACGCCAAGCTTGAGCCGATCGGCACCCGCATCTTTGGCCCGGTGACGCGTGAACTGCGTACCGAGCGTTTCATGAAGATCGTTTCGCTCGCACCCGAAGTGCTCTGAGCTGCGGCTGGAGAAAGATGAATGAACAAGATTCGCAAAGGCGACCAGGTCATCGTGTTGACCGGCCGCGACAAGGGCAAGCGTGGCACGGTGCTGTCGCGCGAAAGTGAAGACCGCATCGTGGTCGAGGGTGTGAACGTGGTGAAGAAGCACGTCAAGCCGAATCCGATGAAGGGTACGACCGGCGGTGTCGTCGACAAGACCCTGTCGATTCACCAGTCCAACGTCGCCATCTTCAATCCCGCCACCGGCAAGGCCGATCGTGTGGGCATCAAGCTGGTGGCCGACGCCAAGACCAACAAGACCACCAAGGTCCGCGTCTTCCGCTCCAGCGGCGACGAAATCAAGGCGTAATCAACATGGCCAAGCAACCAGCCCAAGCTGCCCAATCGGGTGCGCCCGCCGCCCGCCTGCAGAAGGTCTATCGCGAGACCATCGCCCCGGCGCTCATTCAGAAGTTCGGCTACAAGTCGCCGATGCAGGTGCCGCGCATCACCAAGATCACGCTCAACATGGGTGTGAGCGAGGCGGTGTCCGACAAGAAGGTCATGGAGCACGCCGTCGGCGACCTGACCAAGATCGCGGGCCAGAAGCCCGTGGTCACCAAGAGCAAGAAGGCCATCGCCGGCTTCAAGATCCGTGACGGCGTGCCCATCGGCTGCATGGTCACGCTGCGTGGCGTGCAGATGTACGAATTCCTGGACCGCTTCGTGACGATCGCGCTGCCCCGCGTGCGCGACTTCCGTGGCATCTCCGGTCGTTCGTTCGATGGTCGTGGCAACTACAACATCGGCGTCAAAGAACAGATCATCTTCCCCGAGATCGAGTACGACAAGGTGGATGCTCTGCGTGGTCTGAACATCAGCATCACGACGACCGCGAAGAGTGACGACGAGTGCAAGGCACTGCTGTCGGCCTTCAAATTCCCGTTCAAGAACTGAGGCGGCCATGGCTAAAACTTCCCTCATCCAGCGCGAACTGAAGCGCGAGCAATTGGTCGCCAAGTACAAGAAGAAGTACGACGAGCTGAAGGCCACTGCGAACGATGCCAAGAAGTCCGACGAAGAGCGCTACGCCGCCCGTCTGGCCCTGCAGCAGCTGCCTCGCAACGCCTACCCGACCCGCCAGCGCAACCGCTGCGAACTGACCGGCCGCCCCCGCGGCACGTTCCGCAAGTTCGGTCTGGCCCGCAACAAGATCCGCGAACTGGCCTTCAAAGGTGACATCCCCGGTGTCATCAAGGCGAGCTGGTAATCGGCACGACGATCAGGAGATATTCGAATGAGCATGAGTGATCCTATCGCCGACATGCTGACGCGCATCCGCAACGCGCAGATGGTCGAGAAGACCAGCGTTGCCCTGCCGTCCAGCAAGCTGAAGGTGGCGATTGCCCAGGTCCTGAAGGACGAGGGTTACATCGAGAGCTTCGCCATCACCGGCGACAAGGCCAAGCCGCAGCTGGAAATCGCGCTGAAGTACTACGCCGGTCGCCCCGTGATCGAGCACATCGAGCGCGTGAGCCGTCCTGGTCTGCGCATCTACAAGGGCCGCCACGACATCCCCAGCGTCCAGAACGGACTGGGCGTGGCCATCGTCACCACCCCGAAGGGCGTGATGACCGACCGCAAGGCACGCCAAGCCGGCATCGGCGGCGAAGTGCTCTGCTACGTCGCCTAAGAAGGGAAGAGAGCAATGTCCCGCGTTGGAAAAATGCCGATCGCCATCCCCAAGGGTGTGGATGTGTCGATCACCGCTGAGCAGATCAGCATCAAGGGCTCGCTCGGCACGCTGGTGCGTCCGGTGAATTCACTCGTGACCGTCAAGAGTGCCGAAGGCAAGGTCACCTTTGTTCCGGCCAACGATTCGGTCGAGGCCGATGCCATGTCCGGCACCATGCGTGCGCTGGTGAATAACATGGTCAACGGCGTGAGCAAGGGTTTCGAGCGCAAGCTGACTCTGGTGGGCGTGGGCTTCCGTGCCCAGGCCGCCGGCCAGAAGCTCAACCTGCAGATCGGTTTCTCGCACCCCGTCGCCAAAGACATGCCGGCTGGCATCAAGGTCGAGTGCCCGACGCAAACCGAAATCATCATCAAGGGTTCTGATCGTCAAGTCGTGGGCCAGATCGCCGCTGAAGTTCGCGCGATCCGCCCGCCCGAGCCGTACAAGGGCAAGGGCATCCGCTATGCGGACGAGAAGGTCACGATCAAAGAGACCAAGAAGAAGTAAGGAGCGACGACCATGTCACTGACCAAGAAGGACCAGCGCATTCGCCGCTCCCGCCAGACCCGCGCCCGCATTGCGGTGCAGCGCGTGGCCCGCCTGACGGTGTTCCGTACCAATCTGCACATCTACGCCAACGTCATCTCCGACGACGGCAGCAAGGTGCTGGCGAGCGCCTCGACCGCCGAAGCCGACGTTCGCAAGGAACTCGGCGCCGCTGGCAAGGGTGGCAATGTCAACGCCGCCACGCTGATCGGCAAGCGCATCGCCGAGAAGGCCAAGGCCGCCGGCATCGAGAAGGTCGCGTTCGACCGCGCTGGTTTCGCTTATCACGGCCGCGTGAAGGCCCTGGCTGAAGCCGCGCGTGAAGCCGGCCTGCAGTTCTAAGGAATACTGAAATGGCAAAGTTCACTCCCCGCGCGCAAGCCGAAGGCAACGACGACGGCCTGAAGGAAAAAATGATCGCGGTGAACCGCGTCACCAAGGTGGTGAAGGGCGGCCGCACGCTGAGCTTCGCGGCGCTGACCGTGGTCGGTGACGGCGATGGTCGCATCGGCATGGGCAAGGGCAAGGCCAAGGAAGTGCCGGTCGCGGTGCAGAAGGCCATGGAATCGGCCCGCCGCAACTTGTTCAAGGTCTCGCTCAAAAACGGCACCATCCACCACAAGGTGGTCGGTGAGCACGGCGCCTCGCGCGTGCTGATGGCTCCGGCCAAGCCTGGTGACGGCATCATCGCTGGCGGCCCGATGCGCGCCGTCTTCGAGGTGATGGGCGTGACCGACATCGTGTGCAAGAGCCTCGGCTCGTCGAACCCCTACAACATGGTTCGCGCCACGCTCGACGCGCTGAAGAACATCAGCACCCCGGCCGAGATCGCCGCCAAGCGTGGCCTGACGGTCGAAGAGATCACCAGCTGAACGGCTGGGATCGGAGAAACATCATGGCAGCAGCAGACAAGAAGACCGTCACCGTGAAGCTCGTGCGGAGCATCGCCGGCACGCGTGAATCGCACCGCGCCACCGTGCGTGGCCTGGGCCTGCGCAAGCTCAACAGCACCTCCACGCTCGAAGACACCCCGTCCGTGCGCGGCATGATCACCAAGGTCCAGTACCTGGTGAAGGTGATCTGAGGCAAGGAAAGAACATGGAACTCAACACCATCAAGCCCGCAGAGGGTTCGAAGCGCGCCCGCCGCCGCGTCGGCCGTGGCATCGGCTCGGGCCTGGGCAAGACCGCCGGGCGTGGCCACAAGGGTCAGAAGTCGCGTTCGGGTGGCTACCACAAGGTGGGCTTCGAAGGCGGCCAGATGCCGCTGCAGCGTCGCCTGCCCAAGCGTGGTTTCAAGTCGGCTTCGCTCAAGTACAACGCCGAGATCAGCCTGACGGACCTGGAACGCCTGGGCGCCGCCGAAGTTGACGTGCTCGCACTCAAGGCCGCTGGCCTCGTGGGTGAACTCGCCAAAGTGGTGAAGGTGATCAAGTCGGGTGAGCTGACAAAGAAGGTTTCGCTCAAGGGCATCGGCGCGACCGCCGGCGCCAAGGCAGCGATCGAAGCGGCCGGCGGCTCAGTCGCCTGACGCAACCGACCTCATAGGAAACGGTCTCAGTGGCAACCAACGCGAATCAGCTGGCCAAGAGTGGCAAGTTCGGCGACCTCCGTCGTCGGCTTGTCTTCTTGCTGCTCGCGCTCGTGGTGTACCGCATCGGTGGGCACATCCCGGTGCCGGGTATCGACCCGGCCCAGCTGCAGGAGATGTTCAAGTCGCAGGAAGGGGGCATCCTCAGTCTGCTGAACGTTTTCTCCGGCGGCGCGCTGCAACGCTTCACCGTGTTTGCGCTGGGCATCATGCCGTACATCTCCGCGTCGATCATCATGCAACTGATGACCTACGTGATCCCCTCGCTCGAAGCCTTGAAGAAGGAAGGCGAGGCCGGTCGCCGCAAGATCACGCAATACACCCGCTACGGCACACTCGGCTTGGCCCTGTTCCAGGCGCTGGGCATTGCGCTCGCCCTTGAGGGCTCGCCCGGGCTCGTCATCAGCCCGGGCTTCGGCTTCCGCATGACCGCCGTGGTGAGCCTGGTGGCAGGCACGATGTTCCTGATGTGGCTGGGTGAACAGATCACCGAGCGTGGCTTGGGCAATGGCATCTCGATCCTGATCTTCGGCGGCATCGCCGCGGGTTTGCCGAGCGCCATCGGTGGCCTGCTGGAGCTGGTGCGTACCGGCGCGATGAGCGTCCTGGTGGCCATCTTCATCGTCGTGCTGGTGGGTGCGGTCACCTACATCGTGGTGTTCGTCGAGCGTGGCCAACGCAAGATCCTGGTGAACTACGCCAAGCGTCAGGTGGGCAACAAGGTCTACGGCGGTCAGTCGTCGCACCTGCCGCTCAAGCTGAACATGTCGGGTGTGATTCCGCCGATCTTCGCCTCGTCGATCATCCTGCTGCCGGCCACGATCGTGGGCTGGTTTGCCACGGGCGACAGCCTGCGCTGGCTGAAGGATCTTGCCGCCGCGTTGTCGCCAGGGCAGCCGATCTACGTGATGCTGTTTGCCGCGGCCATCGTGTTCTTCTGCTTCTTCTATACGGCGCTGGTTTTCAACAGCCGTGAGACCGCAGACAACCTAAAGAAGAGCGGCGCCTTCATTCCCGGCATTCGCCCCGGTGAACAGACCGCACGTCACATCGACCGCATCCTGTCGCGTCTGACACTGGCCGGTGCGATCTACATCACCGCGGTGTGTTTGCTCCCCGAGTTCCTCGTGCTGAAGTACAACGTTCCGTTCTACTTCGGTGGCACCTCCCTGCTGATCATCGTGGTGGTCACGATGGACTTCTGGGCCCAGGTGCAGAGTTATGTGATGAGTCAGCAGTACGAGTCACTGCTGAAGAAGGCAAGTTTCAAGGCAAGCTGAACCCCAACACGGCATGGCCAAAGACGACGTCATTCAGATGCAGGGCGAGATTCTGGAGAACCTCCCCAACGCCACGTTCCGAGTGAAGCTGGAAAACGGGCACATCGTGCTGGGCCACATCTCCGGAAAGATGCGCATGCACTACATCCGCATTCTTCCCGGTGACAAGGTGACGGTCGAGTTGACGCCATACGACCTGACGCGGGCACGCATTGTGTTCCGCGCCAAGTGACAACGGATCTGATTTGAGAAGCGGTCTGACGAAGGCCTAGGAGAAGAGAATGAAAGTTGCAGCATCGGTGAAGAAGATGTGCCGGAATTGCAAGATCATCCGCCGCAAGGGCGTGGTGCGCGTGATCTGCACGGATCCGCGTCACAAGCAGCGCCAAGGCTGAGCAACGCCTTCGACGCACAGAGCGAATAGAGGAAGCACATGGCACGTATTGCTGGTATCAACATTCCGCCGCATAAGCACGCCGAGATCGGCCTGACTGCGATCTACGGCATTGGCCGGACGACCGCGCAGAAGATCTGTAGCGCCAGCGGCGTTCCCTTCGATCGCAAAATCAAGGACCTGACCGACGCCGATCTGGAAAAGATCCGCGAAGAGATCGGCAAGCTCACGATCGAAGGCGATCTGCGTCGCGAGATGTCCATCAACATCAAGCGCCTGATGGACCTGGGTTGCTACCGCGGATTCCGCCACCGTCGCGGCCTGCCGGTTCGCGGCCAGCGCACGAAGACGAACGCACGCACCCGCAAGGGGCCGCGCAAGTCCGGCGCCCTGGTGAAGAAGTGATCGCTGCTCGGCACACGGCAGTCTGACGAGCATCAAGAGAGAAGGTCGATATGGCTAAAGCACCCCAGAACACCGCCGCACAGCGCGTGCGCAAGAAGGTCCGCAAGAACGTTGCGGACGGCATCGCGCACGTCCACGCGTCGTTCAACAACACGATCATCACCATCACCGACCGCCAGGGCGGCGCCCTGTCGTGGGCGTCGAGCGGCGGCCAGGGTTTCAAGGGTTCGCGCAAATCGACTCCTTTTGCCGCCCAGGTGGCCGCTGAAGTGGCGGGCCGCGCTGCGCAAGAGCAAGGCATCAAGAACCTCGACGTGCGCATCAAGGGCCCGGGCCCGGGCCGGGAGTCGTCGGTCCGTGCACTGGCTTCGCTGGGCATCCGCATCACGTCCATCTCGGACGTGACACCGGTCCCGCACAACGGTTGCCGCCCGCAGAAGCGTCGCCGCATCTAAGGATTCGCATCGTTTTTCGTCGCCGGCCAGTGCCTCACGGTGCTCGCCGGCGGTTCTGCTGAAACCGCAAGGTTTCTTTAAGCCCACCGTCTGAGCGCCCATAAAACAACCCGCCAGACTCGCGCGAGCTGCCCTGTGAAGCACGCGTCAGATTGACAAAGGAAGCAACGTGGCACGTTACCTAGGACCCAAGGGCAAACTCGCCCGCCGTGAAGGCACCGATCTTTTCCTGAAGAGCGCTCGCCGCCCGATCGGGGACAAGGTCAAGTTCGACAGCAAGCCCGGCCAGCACGGCCGCACCTCCGGCTCGCGTACCTCCGACTTCGGCCTGCAACTGCGCGAGAAGCAGAAGGTCAAGCGCATGTACGGCATTCTGGAGCGTCAGTTCCGTCGCTATTTCGCCGAGGCCGAACGCCGCAAGGGCAACACCGGTGCCAACCTGCTGACCCTGCTCGAGTCGCGCCTCGACAATGTGGTCTACCGCATGGGCTTCGGTTCTACGCGCGCCGAAGGCCGCCAGCTGGTGTCGCACAAGGCCATCACCGTGAACGGCCAGGTCGTGAACATCGCCTCCTACTCGGTCAAGGTCGGTGACGTGGTCGCCGTGCGCGAAAAGTCGAAGAAGCAGCTGCGCATCACCGACGCGCTGAAGCTTGCGGAATCGCAAGGCATGCCCAACTGGGTGCAGGTCGATGCGAGCAAGCTGGAAGGCGTGTTCAAGAAGACGCCGGATCGCGATGAGTTCGGCGCCGACATCAAGGAAGCGCTGATCGTCGAACTGTATTCGCGCTGATGTGCGCGCTGGCCGCGAAAGGCGCCTCGGGCGCCTGCGCGGCTTTCGCGAGCCAGGAGCTCGCGAGTTTTTAGAGTTCCCTACGTCCGCGGCGGCATCCCACCGTTGCGGTTGGTCCCTCAGCCTTATCGGTGTAACGAACCGAGGGTATTGAAAGAAAGACCTCATGCAAACAAACCTGCTCAAACCCAAAGCCATCAATGTGGAGCCGCTCGGCGGCAACCGCGCCAAGGTCACGCTCGAGCCGTTCGAGCGCGGCTACGGTCACACGCTGGGCAACGCGCTGCGTCGCGTGCTGCTGTCGTCGATGGTGGGGTATGCGCCGACCGAAGTGACCATCGCCGGCGTGCTGCACGAGTACTCGGCGATCGATGGCGTGCAAGAAGACGTGGTTCACATCATGCTGAACCTCAAGGGCGTGGTGTTCCGCCTGCACAACCGCGATGAGGTCACGCTGGTCCTGCGCAAGGAAGGCGAGGGCCCCGTCACCGCCGGCGACATCCAGACGCCGCACGACGTCGAGATCATCAACCCCGAGCACGTCATCGCCCACCTGTCGCAAGGCGGCAAGCTCGACATGCAGATCAAGGTCGAGAAGGGCCGCGGCTACGTGCCGGGCACGCTGCGCCGCTACGGCGATGAGCCGACCAAGTCGATCGGCCGCATCGTGCTCGATGCCTCGTTCTCGCCGGTTTCGCGCGTGAGCTACACGGTGGAAAGCGCCCGCGTTGAGCAGCGTACCGACCTTGACAAGCTCGTGATGGAAATCGCCACCAACGGCGCCATCACCCCGGAAGAAGCCATCCGCGCCTCGGCCAAGATCCTCGTCGAGCAGCTCGCCGTGTTCGCGCAACTCGAGGGCAGCGAAATCGCCGCCTTCGACGCGCCGGCCCAGCGCAGCACGCAGTTCGATCCGATCCTGCTGCGTCCGGTCGATGGCTTCGAGCTCACCGTGCGTTCGGCTAACTGCCTGAAGGCCGAAAACATCTACTACATCGGCGACCTGATCCAGCGTACCGAGACCGAGCTGCTGAAGACGCCGAACCTCGGCCGCAAGTCGCTCAACGAGATCAAGGAAGTGCTGGCCTCGCGTGGCCTCACGCTCGGCGCTCGCCTCGAAAACTGGCCGCCTCAAGGCCTGGACAAGCGTTAACCCAACAGGGCTGATCCACAGCCCGGTGCACCCGGCAGTACCTGATACGGCTGCCGGTATTCATAGTCAAGAAAGGAAAGCACCATGCGTCACCGCCACGGACTTCGTAAGCTCAACCGCACCAGCGAGCATCGCCTCGCCATGCTGCGCAACATGACCAATTCGCTGCTGCAGCACGAAGCAATCAAGACCACCCTGCCCAAGGCCAAGGAACTGCGCCGCGTCGTCGAGCCGCTGATCACCTTGGCGAAGGAGCCGACGCTGGCCAACCGCCGCCTGGCCTTTGACCGCACGCGCGACCGCGACATCGTGACCAAGCTCTTCAATGAATCCGGCCCGCGCTACAAGGCTCGCCCGGGCGGCTACACCCGCATCCTGAAGATGGGTTTCCGTGTCGGCGACAACGCGCCGATGGCGTTCGTCGAACTGGTCGACCGCCCGGAACCTGCGGCTGAAGGAGCCGGCGCGGACAAGGCTGAGTAAGCCGTTCCAGCAGCATCGAAAGGGCCGGTTTCACCGGCCCTTTTTCTTTGGGGTTCGTCGACATTTCTCCTACGCGTGGCACGTGTTCAGCGGCGACATTGGTGTCACCTTGTGCTACACTCTTTGGCTCAGTCGCGGGGTGGAGCAGTCTGGTAGCTCGTTGGGCTCATAACCCAAAGGTCGTTGGTTCAAATCCAGCCCCCGCAACCAAATTCAGCAAGAAGAACCAGAACTCAAAAGGCCCGCCGTGTGCGGGCCTTTTTGCATTTGAGGCCCTGTGGCCAAGGGCTTGTCTTGGGTACGCTACGCCGCATGCGCGACTGCCCGCGCTGAACTCGCAACTCCGGCATCGACACATGAAAAATCCTCTTGTGGCGGCGTATCGCTACACCTCCAACAACTGGTCGCAGGTCCGGGAGAGCAAGGTCTGCGGTTGCTGCAACTGCGTGCAGACATTTGCGCCCGACGAGGTGGTGGGCTGGACCGGCCTGGACATGCACAACGCCGACGACCCCAAGGCCATCGAGGGCCAGACCGCAATGTGTCCGAGGTGCGGTAGCGAAGCCGTGCTTGGCGACAAGTCGGGCTATCCGATCACGTTGCAGTTCCTGACGCAGATGAACGAAGCCTGGTTTCAGCAGACCTTGATCCGCCCCAGCGGACCCAAGGCCTGACGCGTCGCCCGAGAGATCGTCGTGCAGAGCTGCCGCATCGACCACATCACCATTACGGCGCCGACCCTGGAGGCGGGCGGTGGGTTGGTCTTCGAATGCCTGGGGCTGAGGCCCCAGCCAGGGGGTGAGCATCCGCGCATGGGGACGCACAACCAGCTGTTGCGTCTCGGTGAGTCCATCTTCCTTGAGGTGATAGCGGTCAACCCGGATGCCCCGCGGCCGATGCGCCCGCGCTGGTTCGAGCTCGATGCACTCTCGGCGACGAGTCGGCCCCGCCTTGCGTGCTGGGTGGCGCGCACCGGCGACATCCATGCGGCGTTGAACGCGAGCCCCGCGCCGCTGGGGGTGGCCGAAACGATGTCCAGAGGGGCGCTGGAGTGGCTCATCTCCATTCCGCCGGAGGGTCACCTGCCGTTCGGCGGCGCGGCTCCGGCGTTGATCCAGTGGCACACCCACGCCCACCCTGCTTTGGGTTTGGAGGACAAGGGCTGCAGGCTCGCCGCGCTGGAACTGCTGCACCCGCAAGCTCCGGCGCTGCGCGCTGTGCTCGACGGGCTTCAGGTGGCGGAGCCGGGCGTCGAGTTATCTGTGCACGAAGCCGCTTCGCCGGGTCTGGTGGCGCACATCGACACGCCGGGCGGGCTTCGCCGCATCGGTGAGGCAGCCCCTCGCCTGCGGCGCTAGCAGGCGGCTTCGACCCCATGGATGACGCGCGCCTCTACCAACTCCTCGCCGACGCGGTGCTCGTGCTCCACGTGTCACTGGTGCTCTTCGTCGTGGGGGGCCTCGCGCTGATCGTCCTTGGCAACCTGCGCGCATGGGCCTGGGTCAACGCCTGGTGGTTCAGGCTCGCCCACCTCGCGACCATCGGTGTGGTGGTCGCCGAAGCCTGGTGGGGCGTCGTATGCCCGCTGACCACGCTCGAGATGTGGCTGCGCACCCAGGCTCGCGGTAGCACCTATGCTGGCAACTTCATCGAGTACTGGCTGCAGGCGCTGCTGTTCTGGCAAGCCCCGCCGTGGGTGTTCACCGCTGCCTACACGCTCTTCGGATTGGCGGTGGTGGCGGCCTGGTGGTGGTTTCCGCCTAAGCGCCGTTCAGGGGCGTGACCACAGGCGCGTGGCGAGCGCCTGCACCTCGGCATCGGGGTGGACGCCACCACGGCGGCCTTCGCGCTCGCTGCGCAACAGGCGCCACAGGGTGTCCTTGTGCGGCAGCACGGTGCCGAAGAAGCGCACCCCATCGGCATCGCTGACCAGCAAGGTGGGAAAGTTTTCCACCTCGACCGGGTCGACGAACTCTGACTCGTCTTCGATGTCGACCCACACGAAGCGCATGTCGGCATTCGCCTGCGCGGCTTCGTCAAAGATGCTGCGGTAGTCGCGGCAGGTGCCGCACCATTCGGCGCACAGACAGACCACCAGCAGCGGTGCAGAGGAAGAGGGTGTGTCGGACATCGCCCCGGATCATCTCAGACCTCGCCGCGTCCCGCCCGCGCAGGCCTGTTCCGGAACACGAGTTGCCACGACCGGGGCAGGCTGGGTGTCCAGTCGCTGAAGGAGATACATCCATGAGCAAGAAGCTACTCGCCGCCATCGTCGCGACCACCCTGGGCTGCGGCATGGCCGTGGCACAGACCACCCCGAACACCGCCGAAAGCACCGCGGCACCGAACGCCCCGCAAACGGCGCCCGGCGGCCTGACGCAGGCCGGCAAGGACGCCAAGGAGCAGTCCAAGGGCGAATACAAGGCCCGCAAGAAGGTCGCCGAGGCGAACAAGGAACTGAACAAGGCCGACTGCGAGACATCGGCCAACGGCATGGCCGAACACGCCTGCAAGAAGCACGCACGCGCCCAGGCCAAGGAAGAGAAGGCCGAGGCGAAGATGATCTACGAGAACGAGAAGAAGGACATCAAGGCCAATCACAGCAAGTGACGCTGAGCGGGACGGCGGGCCGAGCGCCCGCTGTTCCGTCAACCGTGCGGTTGACGGGTTAGAGCCGCGGTTCGATCAGCAGCGTGGGAATCTGCTCTTCCCAGAACGCAATGCGCCCCCGCAGACCCTGATGTTCTTCGTACGGGTCTTCGTAGCTCCAGGCCACGTCGCGCATCAGCCCGGTGCCGAGCCTGAGTGAGTAGTAGGTCGCCCGGCCCTTGAACGGGCAGTCGGTGCTGGTGTCGGAGCGCACGAGCCGGCGCATCGCCACATCGTCGCGCGGGAAGTAGTAACGCACCGGGTTGCGGTCTTCCACCACCTGCACCACGTCGATCGAATCCGCGATCACCTCACCATCGATCTCGACTTTCATCCACAAACCCAGCGGCTGTTCCCGCACGTGGTGCTCGGGGTGCCGTTCATGGCCGGGTGATTTGCGCATCGCGAACTCCTGTGACGCATCCAACACCCCTGGGCGGCAAACCCCATGCCGTGGCCCACCCTGGTGCAAGGACTTCAGGGCCTGGCAGCAGCGCGGCAGGAGACGGCGATATGCTGACCCCGCCATGCCGCTGCAAGAGTTTCACCCTGCCGTTGCCCGCTGGTTCCAGAAGACCTTCCCGGCGCCGACCGAGGCGCAGGCGGCCGCGTGGCCTGCGATCCGGGCCGGCCGCCACACGCTCGTCGCCGCACCCACCGGCTCGGGCAAGACGTTGACGGCCTTCCTCGCCGCGCTCGATGGCCTGGTGCGCCAGGGCTTGCGGCCGGAAGGGCTGCCCGACGAGACGGTGGTGGTGTACGTCTCGCCGCTCAAGGCCCTGTCGAACGACATCCGCCTCAACCTCGAAGCGCCGCTTGCCGGCATCCGCACCGAATTGGGGGCGCTCGGCCTGCCCGACGTCGAGATCCGCACCGCGGTGCGCACCGGCGACACGCCGCAGCGGGAGCGCCAGCTGAGCCTGAAGCGGCCGCCGCACATCCTCGTGACCACGCCCGAGTCGCTCTACGTGCTGCTCGGCTCGCTGTCGGGGCGCCGCATGCTCGCGACCGTGCGCGCAGTGATCGTCGACGAGATCCATGCCGTTGCCGACGGCAAGCGCGGCAGCCATCTTGCACTCTCGCTCGAACGCCTGCAGCACCTGTGCGGCGTGCGGCTGAGCCGCATCGGCCTTTCGGCCACGCAAAAGCCGATCGAGGAGGTGGCACGTTTTCTCGTCGGCAGCGCCGCGGTGCACGACGGCGTGGCCGATTGCCACATCGTCGACATTGGCTACGCCAAGCAGCGCGACCTCGCCCTCGTTGTGCCGCCCACGCCGCTCGGTGCGGTGATGTCCAATGACCAGTGGGAGCAGGTCTACCGCCAGGTCGCCGCGATGGCGCAGGAGCACCGCACCACGCTCGTCTTCGTCAACACGCGCCGCATGGCCGAGCGAGCGGCACGGCATCTCGGCGAGTTGCTCGGCAAGGAGTCGGTCGCGGCGCACCATGGCAGCCTGGCCAAGGAGGCGCGGCTCGATGCCGAACAGCGCCTCAAACGCGGCGAACTCACGCTGCTCGTCGCCACCGCGTCGCTGGAACTCGGCCTCGACATCGGCGATGTGGAGCTGGTCTGCCCGCTCGGCTCGCCGCGCTCGATCGCGAGCTTCCTGCAGCGTGCGGGCCGCTCGGGCCACGCAGTGGGCGGGGTGCCGAAGGCGCGGCTTTTCCCGCAGTCGCGTGACGAGCTGGTGGAGTGCGCCGCCCTGCTCGACTGCGTGCGCCGCGGCGAGCTCGACGCTTTGCACGTGCCCGTCGCCCCGCTCGACGTGCTGGCCCAGCAGATCGTGGCCGAGGTCGCCTGCGAAGAGTGGGACGAGACCGCGCTCTACGACCTCGTGCGCCGCGCCTGGCCCTATGCCGCGCTGTCGCGTGAGCGCTTCGACGAGGTGGTGCGCATGCTCGCCGACGGCTACACCACACGCCATGGCCAGCGCGGCGCCTATGTGCACCGCGACGCGGTGCACCACCGCCTGCGCGAGCGGCGCGGCGCGCGCATGACCGCGCTCACCTCGGGCGGCACGATTCCCGAAACCGGCGACTACACCGTGCTGCTGGAGCCGCAGGCTACGCAGGTCGGCACCGTCAACGAAGACTTCGCGGTCGAGAGCTTGGCCGGCGACATCTTCCAGCTGGGCAACACCAGCTACCGCATCCTGCGCATCGAACCCGGCCGTGTGCGTGTGGAAGATGCGCACGGCGCGCCGCCCAACATCCCGTTCTGGCTCGGCGAAGCGCCGGGACGCAGCGACGAACTGTCGCTCGGGGTGTCGCGCCTGCGCGAAGCCTTGGCGCGCCTGCTCGCCGAACAGGGGGCCGACGCCGCGCGCCACTGGCTCGTCGACACCCTGCGGCTGGGAGACGACGCCGCACGCCAACTCGTCGACCACCTCGCGCGTGCCGTCGCGGTGCTGGGCGAGCTGCCCACGCAGAACTGCATCGTGCTCGAACGATTCTTCGACGAATCGGGCGGCATGCAGCTCATCGTGCATTCGCCCTTCGGCAGTCGCCTCAACCGCGCCTGGGGCCTCGCGCTGCGCAAGCGCTTCTGCCGCCAGTTCAACTTCGAGCTGCAGGCGGCGGCGACCGAAGACGCGATCGTGCTGTCGCTCTCCACCAGCCACAGCTTCCCCCTCGACGAGGTGCCGCGCTATCTGCACAGCCACACCGCGCTCGACGTGCTGCTGCAGGCCTTGCTCGATGCACCGCTCTTCGGTGCGCGCTGGCGCTGGAACGCGACGAATGCGTTGGCGTTGCCGCGCTTCACCGGCGGGCGAAAGGTCGCGCCGCAGCTGCAGCGCATGCGCTCCGAAGACCTGCTCGCGTCCATCTTCCCCGACCAGGTGGCCTGCGGCGAAAACATCGTCGGCGATCGCGAGATCCCCGAGCACCCGCTGGTCGCGCAGACACTCGCCGACTGCCTGAACGACGCGATGGATGCCAAGGGCTTTCTCGCCCTGCTGCGCCGGATCGAGTCAGGCGAGGTGAGGGTGGTGGTGCGCGACCTGCCGGCGCCTTCGCCGCTCGCCGCCGAGGCCCTGAGCGCGCGGCCCTACGCCTACCTCGACGATGCACCGATCGAAGAGCGCCGCACCCAGGCCGTGCAGGCGCGTCGATATGGCGATGCGGCAGGCGAGGCCGGTGAGCTCGGGCAGCTCGATGCCGAGGCCATCGCCAGCGTGCGCGAAGAAGCCTGGCCGCAACCGCGGCATGCCGACGAGATGCACGAGGTGTTGCTCGGCCTGGGCTTCGTCACGCAAGACGAGGCCGCGCAGAACGAGGGCTGGGCGGCGTGGCTCGACGCGCTGGCCCGTGTGCAGCGTGCGACGGCGCTGCAAGCCGAGGGTACGGTGCTGTGGGTGGCCGCCGAGCGGCTGGCGCTCTTGAGCGCCGTGCATCCGCAGGCCGCGCTGGCCCCCCGCATCGAGGCCCCCGCGGGCTTCGACACGCCTCCTGCATCGCGCGAAGAGGCCTTGCAGGAACTGCTGCGTTCGCGCCTGAGCGCGCTCGGGCCGGTGCGCGACGAGACGCTGGCACGCCAGTTCGCCGTGTCGGTGGGGGACATCGGGTTCGCACTGTCGGCGCTGCAGTCGGAAGGTTCGGTGATGCAGGGCCACTTCACGCCCGGCACGCCGGATGTCGAATGGTGCGAGCGGCACCTGCTCGCGCGCATCCACCGCTACACGCTCAAGCGCCTGCGGCGCGAGATCGAGCCGGTCTCGCCGCGCTACTTCGCGCGCTTTCTCTTCGAGTGGCAACGTGTGGGTGCCGAGAGCCGTGTCAGCGGGCCCGAGGCGCTCGCCGGTGTGCTCTCGCAGCTGGAAGGCTTCGAGGCCCCGGCGGCGCTTTGGGAGGCCGAGCTGCTGCCGGCGCGGGTGAAGGACTATTCCAGCGCCTGGCTCGACGACCTGTGCACCGCCGGCCGCACGCTGTGGATGCGCCTGCGTCCGATGGCCGCCGACACGCGGGCCGCCGGCACCTCGCTGCGGTCGACGCCCCTCCTGCTGCTGCCGCGCCGCAGCGCGGCGCTGTGGGCGAGCCTCGCACCGCCGGGCGCCGACGATGCGCAGCTGTCGTCGCGCGCCCAGCGTGCCGTGGCCTACCTGGCCGAACACGGTGCGTCGTTCTTCGACGAGATCGCCCACGGCACGCGCCTGCTGCAGGCCGAGCTGGAAGAAGCGCTGAGCGAACTCGTCGTGCGTGGCCGGGTGAACTGCGACAGCTACGCCGGCCTGCGCGCCTTGCTGGTGCCGGCCGGAAAACGGGCCACGGCCGCGTCGCGCCAGCGCCGGCGTGTCCCGCTCTTCAGCATCGAAGACGCCGGCCGCTGGACGCTTGTGCGCCAGCCGGTGTCGACGCAGGCCGCGCTGCCGGCCGAGGCGATCGAGCACGTGGCACGTGTGCTGCTGCGCCGCTATGGGGTGGTCGCGTGGCGCATCGTCGAGCGTGAGGCGGCGTGGCTGCCGCCGTGGCGCGAGCTGGTGCGGGTCTACCGACGACTGGAAGCGCGCGGTGAGATCCGCGGCGGCCGGTTCATCGATGGCAGCACCGGCGAGCAGTTCGCCTTGCCCGAGGCCATCACCGCGATGCGCCAGGTGCGCCGCCAGTCACCCGACGAGCATCTGGTGTGCCTGGCGGCCTCCGACCCGGCCAACCTGCTGGGCACCGTGCTCGCCGGGCCGAGGCTGCCGCGTGTCGCAGGCGCCAAGGTGCTGTACCGCGGTGGCGTGCCGATCGCCACGAGCGTCGCGGGGCAGGTCGAGTTCCTGCAGGCCCTGTCGCCGCCGCAGCAGCAGGCGGCCACGCGTGCGCTCTCGCTGGAGCCGGGCCTGCGCTTCCTGGAGTTGAGCCTGTGAACGATCCCTTGCACATCGGCATCGTCGGCTGTTCCGCCGAAGGTGCCGCGCTTTGCTACCGCACGCTGTGCGCCGAAGCGCCGGCGCTGCTGGGCCGGGCGCATGCGCACCCCGAGGTGTCGATGCACACGCCGTCACTTGCGGCGTATGTGGACCGCCTGGACCGCGGCGATCTGCAAGGGGTGGCCGACCTGATGCTCGCCTCGGCGACGAAGCTCGCAGCCATCGGCGCCGACTTCCTGATCTGCCCGGACAACACCCTCCACCAGGCCTTCGACCGGGTCGCCCCTCGCTCACCGCGGCCCTGGCTGCACATCGCCGACGAAGTGGCGCGTGTGGCGGCCGCGCGGGGGTTTCGCCGCGTGGGCGTGCTGGGCACGCACTGGCTGGTGAAGAGCGAGGTCTACCCGCAGGCGCTGCAGGCGTTCGGGATCGAGGCGGTGCGGCCCGACGACGCCGACCGCGATGCGCTCGGCCGCATCATCATGGACGAGCTGGTGCCCGGCATCGTGAAGCCGGTGTCGGTGGCGGCGCTGCAGCGCATCGTCGAGCGGCTCGCCGCGCGTGGCTGCGATGCGGTCGTGCTGGGGTGCACCGAGCTGCCACTGATGCTGGGCGATCACAACACCGCGCTGCCGACGCTCGATAGCACCCGCCTGCTGGCCCGCGCGGCGCTCGCGCAGGCGGTGCGCGCTCAGCGCCCGGCCTGAACCGGCGCGAGCGCCGGTTGCGCGCGGCGCGACCACACGAGCTCGTGGAAGAAGAAGGCCACGGTGTTGACCAGCGGCTCGATCAGCGCGACGGCCCCCGAGACCTGCCAGCTGCCGGTGATGGCATAGGTGACGCCGAAGGCCACGCTGAAGTGCAGCACGGCGAAGCTGGTGGTTTTCTTGACGTGACGGGCCATGACGAACTCCTTTGCTGGGATGGCGTTCAGTATGGCCTCGGATGAGAACGATTCTCATCAAATCGGCCGATGGCGGCCATAGCCACCCCCGGCCGGAGGCTGGATCAGAGCCCGGTTTGCGTCACGAACTTGGCGTTGAGGTAGGCGTTGATCGCGTCACTGCCGCCTTCGGTCCCGTAGCCCGAATCCTTGATGCCGCCGAAGGGCACCTCGGGCAAGGCCAGGCCGAAGTGGTTGATCGACACCATGCCGCTTTCGATCGCGCTGCCGATGGCGTTCGCGGTCTTGAGCGACTTGGTGAACGCATACGCTGCCAGGCCGAACGGCAGGCGGTTGGCTTCGGTCACCACCTCGTCGTAGGTCTTGAAGGTCATGATGGGGGCGATCGGGCCGAAGGGCTCTTCGTGCAGGATGCGTGCGTCGGCCGGCACGTCGGTCAGCACGGTGGGCTCGAAGAAATAGCCGGCGCCCGCACCACGCTTGCCGCCGAGCGCCACCTTCGCACCCTTGGCCACCGCGTCGTCGACGAACTGCTGCATCGCCTCGACACGCCGGCTGTTGGCCAGCGGGCCCATGCGCGTTTCTTTCTGCAGGCCATCGCCGACCTTGATCTGCGAGGCCGCGGCGACGAAGCCGTCGAGGAACTGCGGGTACACCGATTCGTGCACCAGAAAGCGGGTGGGCGAGACGCACACTTGGCCGGCGTTGCGGAACTTGGTGCCGGCCAGCTGCTTCGCTGCGGCCGCCACGTCGGCATCCTCGAACACGATGGCCGGGGCGTGGCCGCCCAGCTCCATCGTGATGCGCTTCATGTGCTGGCCGGCGAGCGCGGCCAGCTTCTTGCCCACCGGCGTGGAGCCGGTGAAGGTGATCTTGCGGATCACCGGGTGCGGGATCAGGTATTCGGAGATCTCGCTCGGCACGCCGAACACGAGGTTGATCACCCCGGCCGGTACGCCCGCATCGGCATACGCGCGGATCAGCGCGGCGCAGCTCGCCGGGGTCTCTTCCGGGCCCTTCAGGATGACCGAGCAGCCGGCGGCGAGCGCGGCCGAGACCTTGCGCACCGCCTGGTTGATCGGGAAGTTCCACGGCGTGAAGGCGGCGACCGGGCCGACCGGCTCCTTGATCACGAGCTGGCTCACGCCTTCGGCGCGTGCGGGCACGATCTGGCCGTAGGTGCGGCGCGCCTCTTCGGCGAACCAGTCGATCAGGTCACCGGCCGAGAGGGCTTCCATTCGCGCTTCAGCGAGCGGCTTGCCCTGCTCCAGCGTCATCAGCGGGGCGATCTCGTCGGCACGTTCACGCATCAGGTTGGCCGCCTTGCGCAGGACCTTGTAGCGCTCGTAGGGCGAGACCGCCTTCCACGTCTTGAAGCCCTTGTCGGCGGCGGCCAGTGCACGGTCGAGTTCGGCGACGCCGGCGTGGTGCAGGCGGGCCAGCACCTGGCCGGTCGCGGGATTGAGGATGGGCTCGCTCTTGCCGCTGGTGCCGGCGGTCCATTCGCCGTCGATGAACAGGGAGACGTCTGTGTACATGGGAGTCCTGAGGCTGGAGTGCATGAAGTGGCGCGAGGCCATGCGGAACGGAGATTGTTCCGCGCCTTGCAAGCCCAGGTTGTCGCTCAGGTTCCGCGGCGCCCGCGGGTCGAGCCTCAGCGCTGAGGCGCGGGCGGCACCGGGGCTGGGGCCGTGCGCGAGGCGGCAGCGGCCGGCGCCGGGGCGGCAGGGGCCGCGGGCGCCGCAGGCACCGCCGCGGCGGCGGGGGTGGCCGGTGTCGCAGGGGCGGGCGTGGCCGGCACTTCCTGCCAGGGTGACGGGCAGGAGGTGACGTACGGGTAGTACATCTGCGCTTCGCGGCAGTAGTACCAGAGGTGGGCCTGCTGGGCCGGTTGCACGATGAGCGGCTCGGCCGGCGGCTGCACGATCACCGGGCGCTCCACCACCATCGGCGGGCCCCAGAAGCCGGGCCACCAGAACGGGCCGCCGATCCACACACCGACCCGCGCGCGCGGGTGGGCATCGGCGACGGCCGGGGTCAGGCCGGCCAGCAAGGCCGCGGCCAGGGTGAGGGCGTGGAGCGGGGTGGCGAGGCAGGTGTTCATGGCGGGCTCCTCGGGTCAGCGCGTGGGCGGCGGGGGCTGGATGCCCTCGGGCGGCCGTGGAGGCGCGGGCGGCACCGGCGCGGGCGCCGTGCGGTAGCCCGCGTAGCCAACGCCGGGCACCTGGTTGCCCTTGGCGTACATGCACTGCTGGTAGGCGATGTCGTAGCGGCGCTGCGCGCTGCCGGCGGCGTAGTTGCTCTGGTCGGAGCCGACCGCCGCACCCGTCATGCCGCCCACCGCGGCACCGACGCCGGCGCTGCCATGGCTGCCGCCGATCAGCGCGCCCGCCGCGGCGCCGAGCACCACGCCGGTGGCGGTGGCGGCGGCGAAACGCTGGGCAGCGGCATCGCTGCCGGGGCCGCCGATGCGGCTGTGGGCCCAGTCCCGGCACATCTTGTCGTCGGCGATGAAGACTTCGAAAGGCTTGTTGGGTCCGGGCATCACATGGGCCGTCGGGCCGCTGGGCATCTGGGCGCAGCCCATCAGCGTGGCGGCGGCCAGAGCGGCCGGGACCAGAGCGTGCGAACGGGGACGGCGGGGCGTGGGCGCAGGGTTCATGGGGTCACCTGTTCATCTTTCTACTCGAAGCAACGATTGTCGAGCGGGCCCGTTGACGTCTTTACACGCCAGCAACGCGCGGCGCGGAAAAGCCCGGTGCCACCTGGTTGGTGTCGCCCGCGCTTAGTTGGTTCGCGAGCAAGCAAACGCTGTTTTCTTCGTTCTCCGATCAAGTGCGGCTCCCTAGCATGCCCTGCATCCCCGGCCTGTCCGGGCCATCGGCCTCCTGTGACCCTCACCATGAAGACTTCGATCCGCACCCTGCTCGCCACCACCACGCTGGCATTTCTGGCCGGCACCGCTTCGGCCAAGGACGTGACCCTCCTCAACGTCTCGTACGACCCCACCCGCGAGCTCTACCAGGAATACAACGCCGCCTTCGCCAAGCACTGGAAGGCGAAGACCGGCGACAACGTGACGATCAAGCAGTCGCACGGCGGCTCGGGCAAGCAGGCCCGCTCGGTGATTGACGGCATCGACGCCGACGTGGTGACGCTGGCCCTGGCCTATGACATCGACGAAGTGGCCGAGCGCGGCAAGCTGCTCAACCGCGAGTGGCAAAAGCGCCTCAAGCACAACAGCTCGCCCTACACCTCGACCTACATCTTCCTCGTGCGCAAGGGCAACCCCAAGGGCATCAAGGACTGGGGCGACCTGGTCAAGCCGGGGGTCTCGGTGATCACCGCCAACCCGAAGACCTCGGGCGGCGCGCGCTGGGGCTACCTCGCCGGCTACGGCTGGGCGCTCCAGCAACCGGGCGGCAGCGAGGCGAAGGCGAAGGAATACATCACCAAGCTCTTCCAGAACGTGCCCGTGCTCGACTCGGGCGCCCGCGGATCGACCGTGACCTTCGCCGAGCGTGGCCAAGGCGACGTGCTGCTGGCCTGGGAAAACGAGGCCCACCTCTCGCTCAAGGAATTTGGCGCGGACAAGTTCGACATCGTCTACCCGCCGACCAGCATCCTGGCCGAGCCGCCGGTGGCGGTGGTCGACAAGGTGGTCGACAAGAAGGGCACGCGCGAGGTGGCGACCGCCTACCTCGAGTACCTCTACACGCCCGAAGGCCAGGAGATCGCCGCCAAGAACTTCTACCGTCCCACCGACCCGAAGGTCGCCGCCAAGTACGCCAAGCAGTTCCCCGCCGTGAAGCTCTTCACGATCGACCAGGTGTTCGGTGGCTGGGCCAAGGCCCAGAAGACGCACTTCGCCGACGGCGGTGTGTTCGACCAGATCTACACCCGAAGCAAGTAAGCCGTTTGCCGGCAGGGGCTCTACTCGGGGAACGAATAAGCAAACTCAAATCTTGTCGTTTCCCGAGTTTCGATGTGGCCGTAGCATCGCCGCTCTGTTTCTTTGCGAGCCCTTCGTCATGCGCTTTTCTCATGTTCTCTCCCGCCGTACGGTCCTCGGACTTGCCACCACGGCGGCAGCGCTGAGTGTTGCCCCCGGCGCACTGGCCTCCGGCCCCACGCTGCTCAACGTGAGCTACGACGTGGCGCGCGAGTCTCTACAAGGAAATCAACCCCGCCTTCATCAAACACTGGAAGGCACAGACCGGCGAAACCGTGTCGGTCAACCAGTCGCATGGCGGCTCCAGCAAACAGGCCCGCTCGGTGATCGACGGCCTGGAAGCCGACGTGGTCACGATGAACCAGTCGAGCGACATCGACGCCATCGCGAGCAAGGGCAAGCTGCTGCCCGCCGACTGGGCCAAGCGCCTGCCCGACAACAGCGCACCCACGACCTCGACCACCGTGATCCTGGTGCGCAAGGGCAACCCCAAGGGCATCAAGGACTGGGCCGACCTCGCCAAGCCCGGGGTGAGCGTGGTCATCCCCAACCCGAAGATCACCGGCAACGGCCGCTACACCTATGTGGCCGCATGGGGTGGCCTCGTGAAGAACGGCGCCACGCCGGCGCAGGCCCGCGAGACGGTGCAGAAGATCTTCGCCAATGTGCCGGTGTTCGATGGCGGCGGCCGCGCTGCCACCACCACCTTCGCGCAGCGCAACATCGGCGATGCGCTGTGCACCTTCGAGAGCGAGATCAACCTCATCAAGGAAGAGTTCGGCGACAACTTCGAGGTGGTCTACCCGAAGTGGAGCATCCTGGCCGAGAACCCGGTGGCGGTGATCGACAAGGTGGTCGACAAGAAGGGCACGCGCAAGCAGGCCGAGGCCTACCTCAAGTTCCTGTGGAGCGACGAGGCGCAGGAGATCGCGGCCAAGAACCAGATCCGCCCGCGCTCGGCCAAGATCCTCGCCAAGTACCCGAAGGACTTCCCGAAGATCAACACCTTCACCATCGACGAAGCCTTCGGCGGCTGGACCAAGGCCCAGAAGGACCACTTCGACGACGGTGCGGTCTACGACCAGATCCTCGCCGCCATCAAGAAATAAGCGGCGCAGACCGCAGCTCCCATGTTCCTGTCTCGCACCCTGCTGCGGCGGCACTCCGTGCTGCCCGGCTTCGACCTCGCCCTCGGGTTCACGGTGCTCTACCTGAGCTTCATCGTGCTGATCCCGCTGTCGGCGGCGTTCCTCAAGACGTTCACGATGACGTGGCCTGCCTTCTGGGAGGCGGTGGCCACGCCGCGTGTGCTGGCCTCGTACCGGCTGACCTTCGGTGCATCGTTCGCCGCGGCCTTGCTCAACGCGTTCTTCGGCCTGATCGTGGCCTGGGTGCTGGTGCGCTACACCTTCCCGTTCAAGCGGGTCGTCGACGCGCTGGTCGACCTGCCGTTCGCGCTGCCCACGGCGGTGGCCGGCATCGCGCTCACCGCGCTCTATTCGGGCAACGGCTGGATCGGCCAGTTCCTCCCCTTCAAGGTGAGCTTCACGCCGCTCGGGGTGTTCGTCGCGCTCACCTTCATCGGCCTGCCCTTTGTCGTGCGCACCTTGCAGCCGGTGCTGGAAGACATGCACAAGGAGCTGGAAGAAGCCGCCGCGACGCTCGGCGCCTCGCGCTGGCAGACCTTCTCCAAGGTGATCTTCCCTATCATCGCGCCGGCGCTGCTCACCGGTTTTGCGCTCGCCTTCGCACGCGCGCTGGGCGAGTACGGCTCGGTGATCTTCATTGCCGGCAACATGCCGATGGTCTCGGAGATCACGCCGCTGCTCATCATCACGAAGCTGGAGCAGTACGACTACACCGGCGCCACCGCCATCGCGGTCGTGATGCTGGTCGCGGCCTTCGCGATGCTCCTGGCCATCAACCTGCTGCAAGCCTGGACGCGCAAGCGCCAGGGCCGCTGAGGACGCCGCCGCCATGAGCGCTCTGCCCCTTGCTTCTTCCGACTCCACCGGCGGCCGCGTGCCGGTGCGCGATGTCATCGACGCCACCGCCGAGCCGGCGTGGGTGCGGCGCACACTGATCACCGTCGCGCTGCTCTTCCTCACGCTCTTCCTCTTCGTGCCGCTGGTGTCGGTGTTCTTCGAGGCCTTCAAGAAGGGCTTCGAGGTCTACCTCGCCGCGGTGACCGAGGCCGACGCGGTGTCGGCGATCAAGCTCACGCTGCTGGCGGCGGCCATTTCGGTGCCGCTCAACCTCGTCTTCGGCGTGGCGGCCGCGTGGTGCATCGCGAAGTTCGATTTCCGAGGCAAGGACCTCCTGCTCACGCTGATCGACCTGCCGTTCTCGGTGTCGCCGGTGATCTCGGGTCTGATCTACGTGCTGATCTTCGGCCTGCAGGGCTGGTTTGGCGAATGGCTGCGCGACCACGACATGAAGGTCATCTTCGCGCTGCCCGGCATCGTGCTGGCCACGGTGTTCGTGACCTTCCCGTTCATCGCCCGCGAACTCATTCCGCTGATGCAGGCGCAGGGTGTCGAGCAGGAAGAGGCGGCCCGCGTGCTCGGTGCGTCGGGCTGGCAGATCTTCTGGCGCGTCACGTTGCCCAACGTGAAATGGGCGCTGCTCTACGGCGTGATCCTGTGCAACGCGCGGGCGATGGGCGAGTTCGGCGCGGTGAGCGTGGTGTCGGGTCACATCCGCGGGCAGACCAACACCATGCCGCTGCACATCGAGATCCTCTACAACGAGTACCAGTTTGCCGCCGCGTTCGCCGTGGCCTCGCTGCTGGCGGGGCTGGCGCTGGTGACGCTGGTGTTGAAGTA
This sequence comes from Rhizobacter sp. J219, assembly GCF_024700055.1. GTDB lineage: Bacteria > Pseudomonadota > Gammaproteobacteria > Burkholderiales > Burkholderiaceae_C > Rhizobacter. Next base: position 3,241,569 of record NZ_JAJOND010000001.1, on the reverse strand, counting down.
CCTGGTCGAGCAGCGCGTGAAGGCGCAAAAACGCGAGGCCGAAGGCAGAAGCGAATGAAGGACGTGGCATGAGCATCGAGATCCGCAACCTCAACAAGGCCTTCGGCAAGACGGTCGTCTGCGACAACGTCAACCTCGACATCCCGTCGGGCGAACTGGTCGCGCTGCTGGGCCCGTCGGGCTCGGGCAAGACCTCGCTGCTGCGCATCATCGCGGGGCTGGAGCGGCCGGACTCCGGCACGGTGTCGTTCCATGGCGCCGATGCCACGTTCGACGACGTGCGCGACCGCCACGTGGGCTTCGTGTTCCAGCACTACGCGCTCTTCGGCCACATGAGCATCTTCGAGAACGTGGCCTTCGGCCTGCGCGTGCGCCCCAAGGCCACACGCCCGAGCGAGGCCAAGATCAAGGAGAAGGTGATGGAGCTGCTCAAGCTGGTGCAGCTCGACTGGCTGGCCGACCGTTACCCGCACCAGCTCTCGGGCGGCCAGCGCCAGCGCATCGCGCTTGCCCGCGCGCTGGCGGTCGAGCCCAAGGTGCTGCTGCTCGACGAGCCTTTCGGCGCGCTCGATGCCAAGGTGCGCAAGGAGCTGCGCCGCTGGCTGCGCCGCCTGCACGACGAGATGCACGTGACCAGCGTGTTCGTCACCCATGACCAGGACGAAGCGATGGAAGTCGCCGACCGCGTGGTGGTGATGAACCTCGGCAAGATCGAACAGGACGGCACGCCCGACGAGGTCTACGACCGCCCGGCCACGCCCTTCGTGCTGCAGTTCCTCGGCGACGTGAACCTCTTCCACGGGCGATTCGGCCACTCGCCGGGCGGCAATGTCGACCCCAACGAGGTGAGCTACGTGCGCCCGCACGAACTCGAGATCGTGGCCACGCCCTCCGACGGCACGCTGGCCGTGACGCTCTCGCAGGCGCTCACCGTCGGCCCGCAGACGCGCATCGAATTCAAGCGCCAGGACGACGGCAGCTATGTCGACGTGGAGATGGCGCGCGCCGAGTACACCGCGCTGCGCGAGAAGCTCGGCCTCACCACCGGCAGCCAGGTGTTCCTGAAGCCGCGCCGCGTGACGCGCTTCCTCGCCGGCGGGCAAGGTCCGCACACCGAGCAGGTGGACCCGGCCGCGATGATCTGACGGCATCACACTGACGGCGGTGGGGTTTGCGACGAGGCGGCGTCCTACGCCGCATGTCGCCGCCGTCCGACCCATGCGGCGTGGGTGGCTTCCTACATTGATCTGAGCGCGTAACAACGAATCCGCGCGGTCACTTCGATGGAGACAACCCATGGCCACAGTTGCAGCGCCCGCGCTTCGTGTCGTGATGGCTTGGTCGATCGCTGGTCTGCTCGGTGCCTGCGGCGGTGGCAGCGATGACGCGGCCACGCCGGAACCGCCGCCCCGCACCGCGACCGCCGCAGCCGTCGGCGACACCTGGCAGACGGTGGCCCTCGAAGGCCGAAGCTTCACGCTCACGACCGCAACGGTGGTGCGATACGGCGCCGGCACCCGCTGGGTGCAGCGCACGCTCTCGGGCACGGTGACCTGCACCAACGCCACCTTCGGCGGCGACCCGGCGTTCGGCGTGCAGAAGTCCTGTCAGGTGCAGACCGGCGGCGGCGAGCCGCCGCCCGCGTCATCGTGGACGCGCATCGCCACCGAAGGGCAGAGCTTCACGGTGAGCGGCACACGCTGGGTGCGCTATGGCGCCGACCCACGCTGGGTGCAGCGCAGCGTCACCGGCAGCGGGCAATGCACCAACGCGTTCTTCGGCACGGACCCGGCGCCCTACGTGGGCAAGGTCTGCGAAGTGCAGCAGGCTTCGTCGAACCAGGCGCCAGTGGCGAGCATCGCTGCGCCAGTGGCCGGTGCGAGCTTCCGTGCCGGCACGACGGTGAGCTTCAGCGGCAGTGCGAACGATGCGGAAGACGGTGCCCTGGCCGGCAGCCGCCTCACCTGGTGGGCGGAGCTACACCACGACACGCACAGCCACCCGTTCCTGCCGCCCACCACCGGGACGGGCGGCACGGTGCCGATCCCCACGCGCGGCGAGACCTCCGACAACATCTTCTACCGCTTCCACCTGCGCGCGACCGACAGCGCTGGTGCCACGCACGAGGTGACGCGCGACATCGTGCCGCAGAAGGCGCGCCTCACGATCACCAGCGTGCCCGCCGGCCTGTCGCTCACGCTCGATGGCCAACCGATCGCTGCGCCGGTCACGATCACCGGCGTGGTGGGCATCGAGCGCGACCTGGGCGCCCCGGCGACGCAGGACCTCAACGGCCGCCGCTACCAGTTCACGAGCTGGAGCGATGGCGGCGCGGCCACCCACACTGTGTCGACGCCGGCCAGCGACACCACCTACACCGCCACCTACACCGATGTGGGGCCGGTCGCCAACAACCCGCCGGGCGTGGCGCTCACGGCGCCGGCGCCCGACAGCAGCGGCACGGTGGGCGTTGCGATCGCGCTGGCCGCGAATGCCAGCGACAGCGATGGCAGCGTGGCCGGTGTCGAGTTCTTCGAGAACGGGGTGAAGATCGGCGCGACCGATGTGTCGCCGCCGTATGGCGTGTCGTGGACCCCGGCGACCCCCGGGACGCGCACCCTGACGGCACGCGCCACCGACAACCAGGGCGCCGTCACCACCAGCGCGCCCATCACCGTGACGATCAGCCCACCGGGCAACGACACGCAGGCGCCCGTCGCCTCGCTGACCGCGCCCGCCCACCTGGCGAGCGGCCTCACGGGCACGCTGACGATCAGTGCCAACGCGAGCGACAACGTCGGCGTGGCGAGTGTCGAGTTCCAGTTCGACGGCCAGCCCGTCGGCGCACCCGACACGAGCCCGCCCTACAGCGCAAGCGTCGACACCAACCTCCACGCCTCGGGCCAGCATGTCGTGCGCGCACGGGCACGCGACGCGGCCGGCAACGTGTCGCCGTGGTCGACGGCCACGGTGCAGTTCGGCGGCAGCCGCACGCAGCCGGCCGGGTTCACCCGCACCGACAACTGGATCAGCGGGCTCACGAGCGCGACTGCGTTCACGCAGGCACCCGACGGGCGGCTCTTCGTCGCGCTGCAAGGCGGTGACCTGCGGGTGGTGAGAAACGGTGTTTTGTTGCCCACGCCCTTCGTGCGCCTGAACGTCGATGCGTCGGGCGAGCGTGGCCTGATCGGCGTGGCGTTGCACCCGAACTTCGCGTCCAACGGCTTCGTCTACGTCTACTACACGCGGGTCAACGGCGCCTCGCGCAACAACCGCATCAGCCGCTTCACCGCCAACGGCGACGTGGCGGCCGGTGGCGAGACGGTGTTGGCCGATCTGCCGAACCTGTCGAGCGCAACGAACCACAACGCCGGCGCGATGCACTTCGGCCGCGACGGCAAGCTCTACGTGGCGGTGGGCGACAACGCCGACAGTTCGCAGGCGCCCAACCTCAACCTCGTCTTCGGCAAGATGCTGCGCTTCAACGAGGATGGCAGCATCCCGAGCGACAACCCGTTCTGCACCACCGCCGGCACGCTGCGCTGTGCGATCTGGGCCCGCGGCCTGCGCAATCCGTTCACCTTCGCCGTGCGGGCGAGCGACGGGCGCATGCACATCAACGACGTGGGCGCGGGCCTCTGGGAAGAAATCAACCTGGGCGCGCCCGGGGCCGACTACGGCTGGCCGGCGACCGAAGGACCGACGAATGCGGCCGGCGTGACCAGCCCGCTCTTTGCCTACGACCACGACGCGGGCAGTGCCGGCGGCATGGGCGGCTTCTTCAGCGGCTGCGCCATCACCGGCGGGGCGTTCTACCCGAGCGGCGGCAACTTCCCGGCGGCCTACCGCGACAGCTACTACTTCGCCGACTACTGCAGCTCGATCGTGGGCAGGGTCGACCTCGCGAACGGCAACGCGGCCTACGCCTTCGGGCGGGTGTCGGGTTCTCCGGTGGGCATGCTCGTCGGATTGGACGGCGCGCTCTATGTGCTGACGCAGGGCGGCATCAACCGGTTCTCCGCGCAGTAGCGGGGATGGGCTTCACTCGTCGGCGACGGGCTCGCCGCGCATCGCCGCTTCGACCACCGACGGCTTGAGCGGCGAGGCGAAGGTCTCGATGAAGTCGTAGACGAAGGCGCGCAGGAAGCTGCCGCGCCGCACGGCGAGCTTGGTCAGGTTGACGGCGAAGAGGTGGCGCGCATCGATCGCCCGCAGGTTGCGGTCGCGCTCCTCGTCGAAGGCGATCGAGGCGACGATGCCCACCCCGAGCCCGAAGCCGACGTAGGTCTTGATCACGTCGGCGTCCATCGCGGTCAGCACGAGGTCGAAGTCGAGGCCCGAGGCCTGGAAGGCTTCGTCGATGTGCAGGCGGCCGGTGTAGCCCGGGCCGTAGGTGATGACCGGAAACTCCGACAGGCGCTCCAGCGTGAGCGGCCCGCCTTCGAGCAGCGGATGGCCCGGTGGCACGATCACGCTGTGCGTCCAGCGGTAGCAGGGCAGGGTCACCAGCGCGTCGTACTGGGCCAGGGCTTCGGTGGCGATGCCGATGTCGGCCTCGCCCGAGATCAGCATCTCTGCCACCTGCTTAGGCGAGCCCTGGTGCAGGTTGAGCGTGACCTGCGGGTAGCGCTGGCGGAAGTCGCGCACGGCGCCCGGGAGGGCGTAGCGCGCCTGCGAGTGGGTCGCGGCGATCGACAGCCGGCCGTGCACCGCCTGGCTGAACTCTTCGCCGGCACGCTTCAGGTTCTCGGCGTCGTTGAGCATGCGCTCGACGATGGGCGCGATCACCTCACCGACTGCGGTGAGCGAGGTAAGGCGCTTGCCGGCCCGCACGAAGAGGTCGACGCCGGCTCTTCTTCCAGTTCGCGGATCTGGCGGCTGACGCCCGGCTGCGAGGTGTGCAGCACCTTGGAGACTTCGGTGAGGTTGAAGCCGCAGCGCACGGCCTCTCGCACGGAGCGAAGCTGCTGGAAATTCATGACGGTATGCGGCGAATCACGGAAGGAGCGGCAGTATCGGCAGCCGGCTGTACTTGCGGAACAACTTAAAACTGCTTTTCTTATCCACGAAACGACTAAGGCTTGCCGATTTGGAACCTCTTGCCGCGGCCCGGGTCTGCGCCCAGGCCCCCATCGCTGGCCCGGGGTGAGGGGCATACAATTCCACGCTTTCACTCCGGCGGGCGCCATTTCGCGCGCTTTCAGCCCCACCGAGGACCCACCCGTGTTCATTTCCGAAGCATTCGCACAAGCAGCCCCCGCAGCCGGCGCCTCCGACCCGCTGGGCGGCTTGACGGGCATGCTGCCCATCATCCTGATGTTCGTGGTGCTGTACTTCGTGATGATCCGCCCGCAGATGAAGCGGCAGAAGGAACACAAGGCCATGATCGAGGCGCTCGCCAAGGGCGACGAGGTGGTGGTGGCCGGCGGCCTGCTGGGCCGTGTCACCAAGCTCGGCGACAACTTCCTGACCGTCGAAGTCGCCAACAACGTCGAGATCCAGGTGCAGCGCGGCGCCGTGGTCCAGGTGCTGCCCAAAGGCACCTTCAAATAAAAGACAGAGAGACAAGCCGGTGCAAGCCGGCCTCGTGAAAGACACGACATGAACCGCTATCCGTGGTGGAAATACGCGATCCTTGCGGTCGCCTTGCTGGTCGGCCTGATCTATACGCTGCCCAACTTCTTCGGCGAGGCGCCGGCGGTTCAGGTCAGCAGCGGCAAGGCCACGCTCAAGCTCGACAGCTCCACCGCCCAGCGGGTGAGCGAGGTGTTGAAGGCCGCGAAGCTGGAGCCCGATTTCGTGGTGTTCGAGGGCAACAGCGTCCGCGCGCGTTTCTCCGACGGTGACGCCCAGCTGCAGGCGAAAGACGCCCTCTCCAAGGCGCTCAACCCCGATCCCGCCAACCCGAGCTACATCGTCGCGCTGAACCTGGTGTCGCGTTCGCCCAAGTGGCTGACATCGATGGGCGCGCTGCCCATGTACCTGGGCCTCGACCTGCGCGGTGGCGTGCACTTCCTGATGCAGGTCGACATGAAGACCGCGCTCAGCAAGAAGATGGAGTCGATCGCCGGCGACATCCGCTCGCAGCTGCGCGACAAGAACCTGCGCCATGCCGGCATCGGCCGCGACGGCAATGTCGTCGACATCCGCTTCCGTGATGCCGAGACGCTGAAGGCGGCGGCCGACCTGCTCTCGCAGATGACCGACCTGCAGTGGACGCAGGCGCCCGACGGCACCGACATCAAGCTGATCGGCACGCTCAAGCCCGAAGCGGCGCGCGCCGTGCAGGACGCGGCGCTGAAGCAGAACATCACCACGCTGCACAACCGGGTCAACGAACTCGGCGTGGCCGAGCCGGTGATCCAGCAGCAGGGCGCCGACCGGGTGGTCATCCAGCTGCCCGGCGTGCAGGACACCGCAAAGGCGAAGGACATCATCGGCCGCACCGCCAACCTGGAGTTCCGCCTGGTCGACATGTCGGCCGAAGCGCGCGCCGCGACCGAAGGCTCGGGCCCGGTGCCGTTCGGCCGCGAGCGCTTCACCGTGGGCCGCGGCGCGCCGGTCGTCACCTACAAGGAAGCGGTGGCCACCGGCGAGATGCTGACCAACGCGCAGCCCCGGCCCGACCAGAACAACCAGCCGGCGGTGTCGGTGAGCCTTGATGCCAAGGGCGGCCGGCTGATGCGCGAGATGACGCGCAACAACGTCGGCAACTTCATGGCCGCCATCCTGTTCGAAAAGGGCAAGGGCGAGGTGCTGACGGTCGCGCGCATCCAGAGCGAATTCGGCAACGACTTCCAGATCACCGGCATGGGCACCACCGAGGCTGCCAACGACCTGAGCCTGCTGCTGCGCGCCGGCTCGCTGGCCGCGCCGATGGAGATCATCGAAGAAAGCACCATCGGCCCGACGCTCGGCGCCGACAACATTGCCAAGGGCTTCAACAGCGTGATCTACGGCTTTGCGGCGATCGCGGTGTTCATGTGCCTGTACTACCTGCTGTTCGGCCTGTTCTCGACGCTCGCGCTCGGGTTCAACCTGCTGCTGCTGGTGGCGGTGCTGTCGATGCTGCAGGCGACGCTCACGCTGCCCGGCATCGCGGCCATTGCGCTCACGCTCGGCATGGCCATCGACGCCAATGTGCTGATCAACGAGCGGGTGCGCGAGGAGCTACGGGCCGGGGCATCACCGCAGGCGGCGATCAACGCCGGCTACGAGCGGGCGTTCGCGACCATCCTCGACTCCAACGTCACCACGCTGATCGCGGGCATCGCGCTCTTTGCCTTTGGCTCCGGCCCGATCAAGGGCTTTGCGGTGGTGCACTGCCTGGGCATCCTGACCTCGATGTTCTCGGCTGTCGTGTTCTCGCGCGGGCTGGTGAACCTTTGGTACGGCCGCCAGAAAAAGCTCAAGAGCGTGTCGATCGGGCAGGTGTGGAAGCCCAAGGCCGCGGCGGCCGAGACACCGGCAAACCCCTGATCGCTCGCCCAAGAGCGCCACAAGAACACAACCGGACCTGACTCATGGAGTTCTTCCGCATCCACCGCGACATCCCGTTCATGCGGCATGCGCTGGTGTTCAACATCATCTCGGCCGCAACCTTTCTGCTGGCCGTGTTCTTCCTGATCACCCGCGGCTTGCACCTGTCGATCGAGTTCACCGGCGGCACGCTGATCGAGGCGCACTATGCGCAGGCGGCCGATGTGGCCAAGGTGCGCCACACTGTTGAGGGGTTGAAGGCCGGCGAAGTGCAGGTGCAGAACTTCGGCAACACGCGCAACGTGCTGATCCGCCTGCCAGTGCGAGGCGACGGCAAGGCCGGCGACGTGGTGGACAAGGTGTTCGGCGAGCTGTGCAAGGCCGAGTCGGGCACGGTGACGCGCAAGCCCGTCAAGACCGACAAGGGCGAGGTGGTCGACAAGCCAGTCTGCGAGGCCAACGGTGCTGAGCCGGTGGTGCTGGCGCGCAGTGAGTTCGTCGGCCCCCAGGTCGGCCGTGAGCTGGCCGAAGACGGAGCGAAGGCCCTGGCCTTCGTCGTCATCGGCATCATGATTTACCTGGCGTTTCGCTTCGAGTGGAAGTTCTCGGTGGCCGCCATCGTCGCCAACCTGCACGACGTGATCATCATCCTGGGCTTCTTCGCGTTCTTCCAGTGGGAGTTTTCGCTCTCGGTGCTGGCCGCGGTGCTCGCGGTGCTCGGCTACTCGGTGAACGAATCGGTGGTGATCTTCGACCGGATTCGTGAAGCGTTCCGCAAATTCCGCAAGATGAACACGCACGAGGTGATCGACCATGCGATCACCAGCACGATGAGCCGCACCATCATCACGCACGGCAGCACGCAGATGATGGTGCTGTCGATGCTGATCTTCGGTGGCCCAACGCTGCACTACTTCGCGATCGCGCTGACGATCGGCATCTGTTTCGGCATCTATTCCTCGGTGTTCGTGGCCGCTGCCATCGCCATGTGGCTGGGCGTCAAGCGCGAAGACCTGATCAAGTCCGGGCCTGCGAAGGACGTCGATCCGAACGACCCGAATGCAGGAGCGGTGGTGTAGAGTAAGGCCACCCCTTACCGAGAAACCCTGACCAACCGTCACATGGCGACCGCCGCCGATTCGTTGGCCCTGGCCGCCCAGGCTCGGCGCTCTTTCGTAGAGCGCCTGTTGAGCGGCGTGCCGAGTGTGGTGCATGCGGTGGAAGAGGGTGCGCGGCTGCTGGCTGGCCAGACCGCCGAGCACAGCCTCCAGTACAAGCGTCGCGATGTTGCGGCCGACCTTCGCAAGGCCGCGCCCACCTGGATCAGCGGCATCATTTCCGCACTGCGCGGTTCGCTGGTGAGCGGCGTCGTGTCGGCGTCGCGTCCGGGCGACCTGCCGCCACCGGGGCGCAGCACACCTAGCATGGCGCTCGTCGATGACGACACGATCGAAGTCGAGATTCTCAGTTCGCGCCTCGCACTGGCGATGATGGACCGCGCCTCTTGGGAGTTCACCGACCTGCGCTCACGGATGTCGGCGTTGGAGAAGCGTGATGAACTCGATGCCAATGACGTGCTGCGTCCGCATGTGCTGGCGCGCATCTTCACCAGCGCCTGGCGCGGGGCGTCGCTCAGCCAAGACGCATGGCGCACGCTGCAGGCGGTCCTCCACGAAGAATTCGCGCACTTCGCCGAAGAGGCCTATCACGAGACGAACCGTTGGTTGATTCAGCAGCGCGTGTTGCCCGAGATTGACCTGCGCCCGTTCATCCGCCGCACCCGCAACTCCTACGGCACGCCTGTCGCGGGGGGAGCGACGCCGAGCGCGCCCGCCCCCGTGACCGGGGCCAGTGCGCATGGCCGGCTCGGCAGCGTGGGTGAAGAAACCCGTCTGATGACCCGCGCTGGCGGATTCGCCCGTGGGTCCGATCATGCAGAAGCGGTGCTCGGTCGGCTCAACCGTCTGATCGGCCGCCAGGTGCCAGACTTCGCCGGTACCGCCCAGATGCCGCATCAGCCTTCGGCGGGCTTGAAGGCTGCGATCAACGAGGCCCAGCAGGGGATTCAGCGCCGTCTGGTCACGACCAGCGGTGCGCCCCAGCCAGCAGAAGGCGGCCGCGCAGCGGAAGGCGCGGTCAGCACACCGGCGCTGCTCGAAGAACTGCACCAGCGCAAACAGGCGCTGAAGCAGGCCGCATCCACACCGGTGGAGCGCGCCACGATCGAAATCGTGGCCCTGCTGTTCCAGAGCATCCTGATGGAGGAGCGCATTCCGGCAGTGGTGCGCGTCTGGTTCGCGCGCCTGCAGATGCCGGTTTTGCGGGTCGCGGTCAGCGAGCCCGACTTCTTCGCCACCGTCGACCACCCTGCGCGTCGATTGATCGATCGCATGGGTGCCTGTGTGATGGGCTTCGATTCCACCAGCCGTGCGGTTGCCGACACGCTCGAGAAGGAGATCAAGCGCGTGGTGCAGGTGGTGGAGGCGTACCCCGACACCGGCCGGCGGGTGTTCCAGACGGTGTTGACCGAGTTCGAGAAATTCCTCGAGCACTACTTCAAGAACGAAAACGAGATGACGCGCAAGGGTGTCTCGTTGGCGCAGCAGGTGGAGCAGCGCGAGACGCTCGCCATCCAGTACACCATCGAGCTGCGCAAGATGCTCAACGAGGTACCGGTTCAAGAAGGGGTGCGCGACTTCCTCTTCCACGTATGGGCCGACGTGATGGCGATGACCGCGGTCAAGCACGGCCCGCAAGGCAACGAAACCAAGGCGATGAAGCGCGTGGCGGCCGATCTGATCTGGTCGGCCAGTGCGAAGGTGTCGCGTGAAGAGCGGGCCGAAGTCATCCGCCGTTTGCCACCCTTGCTGAAGACGCTGCGCGAGGGCATGGACCACGCCAGCATCCCCAGCGACAAGCAAGACGAACACATCCAGAAGCTCAACAACTCGCTGGCTGCGGCCTTCACCGCGAAGACGGCGACGATCGCGCCCGAGCGGCTCGAAGAGCTGATGGCGCGCCTGGAGACGCTGGAAGAGCTGCTGCCGGAATCCGATGACATCGAGATCGACGAGTCCATGGTGCTTGACCTCTCCGGGCATGAAAGTGCCGAACTGGAGGTGGTGGGCGAAGGTGGCTCGATGGCGACGCCCGCGATGCTGGCCTGGGCCAAGGAGCTTCAGGTTGGGGGCTGGTACATGCTGGACTACCGCAACCGCAACGAGGCGGTGCAGCTGGTCTGGCAGGGCATGCGCCGGCAGCTGACGCTTTTCGTCTCGCCTCATGGTCGAGGCATCCTGTTCCAGCAAAATCGTTTGGCGGCCTTTCTGCAGGCCGGGCTTTTGGTGCCAGCCCAGGATGAATCGCTCACGGTGCGCGCCACCCGCAGTGCGTTGGCGAAACTCGACGTCGACCCCAGCCGTCTGCTCAACTGAGACCGCGCAGCGCCCATCAAAAAGCCGCCTTCAAGGCGGCTTTTTGATGGGCGCAAAGTGGCGGCTCAGTGGATCAGCCGATCCTCTTCTGCCACGAACAATTCGTCGAGGATCAGCGCGTCGGGCTCTTCACCCAGACTCCAGAAAACCATCAGCACGATGATCTTGAGGTCTTCCAGGTCGACCGGGCCGCCAGGAATCGCCGTGGCGCGGTCGATCACCATCTCCCGCATGGAGGGCGGAAGCACGCCGGCCGATTCGAGGAAGCTCACGAAGCCAATCGAGTCTTCGCCCAGGTGCTCCTGCTCGGCCGCAGAGTAGACGCGCAGGCTGTCTGTCTGTTGCTCGCCCACGTAGGATTCAGCCGCGGTCGCCAGACCGTCGAGCCAAGTGAGGGCTTCCTCGATCTCGTCCGACTCGAAGCCCATGGCCGACAGCTTGCGGGTCAGCTGGGCATGGTCAGGACAGGCATCCGGCCGCCAGTAGTTTTCGTACAGGTAGACGAGCACGTCGAACATGAATTCATGATACCCCAGCGGGCTGCATGTGGACGGGGAATAAATGCACCACTCCCAGCGCGGGATGTGCATGGTGTCAGCCGGTGCTCACTCGTTGGAATAGCTGCCCCGGCAGACGGGCAACGTCGCCTAGCAGCTCAAGTTCTAGCAGCTTCGCATTGAGTTCTGGCGCCGGCCAGCCAGTCCTGGCGACGAGGGCATCGAGGCTGACCGGGTCAAACCCAAGAGCCTCCAAAAGGGGGTCGGCTGCCACGGTGTGTGCGACCTTGGCAGGTGCGGCCTGGCTGGGGCTTGCCTTTGCAGGGAACTCTTCCAGCACGTCTGCTGCACTTTCAACCAATTTGGCACCCTGTTTGAGCAAGGCGTGGCAGCCGCGCGATTGAGGCGAGTGAATCGACCCAGGGATGGCGAACACCTCGCGCCCTGCCTCACTGGCCAGGCGGGCAGTGATCAGCGAGCCCGATTGCAGTGCCGCCTCGACGACCAAGGTCCCTCGCGTCAGCCCGGCAATGATTCGATTGCGTTGCGGAAAATTGGGCGGCAGCGGGGGCGTGCCGATGGGGTACTCGCTGACGATCGCGCCGTGCTGGGCGATCCGCCAGGCGAGTTCAAGGTGGCGGCGCGGGTACACGCGGTCCAGACCGGTTCCCACCACGGCAATGGTTTGACCCGGGCCGGCCAGTCCGCCCTCGTGGGCGGCGCCGTCGATGCCGAGGGCCATGCCGGACACGATGGTCCAGCCAGCTTGGCTCAGATGGGTCGAAAACGCGAGCGCGTTGTCTTTGCCTTGGGGCGTGGGGTGGCGGCTGCCGACAACGCCAATGCCGGGTGCGCTCAGCAGGTTGACGTCGCCCTGCACGTACATCAGCAGCGGTGGGTCGGCCGTCTGCAGCAGCAAGTCTGGGTAGATGGGGTCCCCGAGGGCCACCACGTGGCGGGCGCCCGTGCTGTCGTCCGACAGCCAGCGCCAGGTGGCTTCAAGCAGCGGTGGCAGGTGGTCCGGTGCATGGTCGAGCGCCTTGGCCACTTCCGCTGCCACCACTTCCCGCCGCGCCGCGATGGGTGCGGTGAATACCGCTTCGGGGGATCCAAACGCGGCGAGCAACCGGCGCGCCGACTCGCGGCCGACGTGAGGCGTTTCCAGGAGCCGCAACCAGGCGGCGACTTCCTCTCGATCCATCATTGGGCGCCGTCGAGGGCGCAGGGCGCTCGTCAGGGCTGGGTGAAGCGGTCACCGATGGTCACCGGCTCCCTGACCGACACGATCAACGCATAGGACATGCGATTGAACACGCGGAAGACGAACAGATAGCCGTGCCGTTCGTCGGGCAGCTTGATGCGTGTGCGGTCTCCGTCGGTGCTGTCGCGCATGCGCACGCCATCGCGCCACAAGGCCAGCACGTGACCATTTTCGAGGCCATCCTGGCTGCCCTTGTTGAGGGTCACGATCTGGTTCTGGCCGGCGTTCACGCTGTCGCCGTAGACCGAGGCGATCTGTCCGGCGATGGCCTTCTGCGGCGCACGCGGGATGTAATTGACGATTTCGCGCGGCGGCACCGGGGCAAGCTTGTCGCCGACGCGGATCTCCTGGCGGATGCTCGACACGGTGAAGGTGTCGGGCACGATCTCGCCGTTGATGGTGCCGCCCTTGCGGGAGAACTCGGTGGTCCCCAGGTAGAAGGCCTCGTAGCCGAGGATTTCGCCGGTGGTCGGATCCTTCAGAGGACGCGGCTCGCGGAAGACACGGAAGTTGCGGGCATTGCCGATGTCGCCGCGCACATAGGCCAAGTCGCCACGGGACAGCAGCACTCGTCCTTCCTGGGTGCTCACCACCCGGGGGGCGCTCGCGAGCTGGTTGCTTTCGAAGATGACCGCCTCGTTGAGGAAGGGCTCGATCAGGTGCAGCGGGATCGGCGGGATGCCGTCCTTGCTGAGGTCGGTGGCACGCACCCGAGGCGACAACCGCAAGCTGCCATCCGGCCCGATTTGCCCCACTTGCAGCGTGGCCCGCCCGCCCGACTTCACCAGCGACAAGATCTGGCCTGGGAAAATCAGGTGCGGGTTGCGGATCTGCTCCAGGTTCATGCCCCACAGTTCTGGCCAGCGCCACGGGCTCTTGAGGTACATGCGGGAGATGTCCCACAGCGTGTCGCCCGATTTGACGGTGTAGACGTCGGGGGCGTTGTCGGCCAGCTCGGAAAGTGGCACGCCGGCCTGGGCGACCTGCTGGGCCGTGCTGCGCTGCTGGTTGGTGATCGGGAAGTTGGGTTCGGCCCACGCCGTGCCGAGGCCGATGCCGAGCGCCACGGTGATCGCAGAAGCCCGGAAGAAGGCCAGGGCAGGACGGGTGCTTCGGGTCATGAACGTAAGTCTCCGGGGCGCGTCAGACAGCACAATGCTGGGCTGTGCGGTTACTGAGCCGAGTGCGGCGAGGTGCCCGCGCTTCGGCGAAAATCTTCATTCAGTTTCGCAGATTCTGCCTCTAAACCCTTGATATCGCAACGAAAGTCACCCGCCGATACCTTTGTTGTGTTGCCTGTCACGGTGGTCGGCGTTGCATGCCGTCCACACGGTCTGGCGACCCTAGGGTGCTTCCCTAGTTGTTGATTTCCCGCTGATTTTTCGCTGGTTTCTATGCCCAAGCTCGACATTCTTCGCTATCCCGATCCCCGCCTGCACACCATTGCCAAGCCCGTGGTGCAGGTCGACGACCGCATCCGCCAGCTGGTCGACGACATGCTGGAGACCATGTACGCCGCCGACGGGGTCGGCCTGGCGGCCACCCAGGTCGACGTGCACGAGCGGGTGATCGTCATCGACACCTCGGAAGGCCGTGACGTGCCGCGCGTGCTGATCAACCCCGAGCTGGTGCAGCGCAGCGAGGAGATGACGCTGGGCGACGAGGGCTGCCTCTCCGTGCCCACGGTCTACGACAAGGTGCCTCGGCATGCTCGTGTGCGTGTGCGCGCCCTGAACCGTGCTGGCGAAAGTTACGAATTCGACGCCGAAGGCCTGCTGTCGGTCTGCGTCCAGCACGAGATGGATCACCTGATGGGCAAGGTCTTCGTCGAATACCTGAGCCCGCTCAAGCGCGATCGCATCAAGACCAAGATGTTGAAGAAGACGCGGGACGAGCAACGCCCGTGAGCGCGGCATGAGAGTTGTCTTCGCCGGCACGCCGGAATTCGCGGCGGCCGCGCTGGAGCGGTTGCTGGCGGCCGGCTTCGACGTGCCCTTGGTGCTCACGCAGCCCGATCGGCCGGCAGGGCGTGGCATGAAGCTCACACCCTCGCCGGTCAAGGCCTTGGCCCTCGCGCGTGGCATCGCGGTGGCGCAGCCGCGCAGCCTGCGGCTGGACGGCAAATACCCGGCCGATGCTTCCGACGCACGCGCCGCACTGCAGGCGGCCCAGCCCGAGGTGATGGTCGTGGCGGCCTATGGCCTCATCCTTCCGCAGTGGGTGCTGGACCTGCCTCCCCGCGGTTGCCTGAACATCCACGCCTCGCTGCTGCCCCGCTGGCGCGGGGCCGCGCCGATCCACCGTGCGATCGAGGCAGGCGACGCCCGCACCGGCATCACGATCATGCAGATGGATGCCGGCCTCGACACCGGCGACATGCTGCTCGTCGAAGCGGTCGACATCGCCCCAGACGACACCACCGGCCGCCTGCACGACCGACTTGCAGCCCTGGGGGGCCGGCTGATCGTCGAAGCGCTCGAACTGGCGGCCTGCGGGGGCCTCGTCCGCACGCCCCAGCCGGCCGAGGGCGTGACCTACGCCCACAAGATCGAGAAAGTGGAAGCGGCGATTGACTGGACGCAGCCGGCCCCGCAGATCGAACAGCGCATCCGCGCCTTCGACCCCTTCCCCGGCGCCAGCAGCCCGATCGGGGCTGACACCGTGAAGCTGTGGCGTGCGCGTGTCAGCACCGGCACCGGCGAACCAGGCCAGGTGTTGGCGGTCACTGACGAGCACATCACGGTCGCCTGTGGAAGCGGGACGCTCGAACTGATCGAGTTGCAGCGCCCCGGCGGCAAACGCGTCAGCGCCCGCCAATTCCTGCAGGCCTGTCCCGTTCATCCCGGCCAGCGGTTCGGCAACGCCGACCGTTGAACTTTGCGGCGCGAGCCGCACCTGAGGGGCTGGACGATCCCCTTTTGGAGATTCACGCATGTTCAATCTGTTGAAGACCGCGGTGCTGATGGCGGCCATCACCGCGCTGTTCATGGCCATCGGTGCCATGGTGGGTGGCCGCGCCGGGATGATGTTCGCGCTCTTGCTGGCGTTGGGCATGAATTTCTTCAGCTACTGGTTCTCCGACAAGCTGGTGCTGAAGATGTACAACGCGCAGGAGGTCGACGAGTCCAGCGCCCCCGGCTTCTACCGCATGGTGCGCGAGCTGGCCGAGCGCGCCCAGTTGCCGATGCCGCGTGTCTACCTGATCCAGGAAGACGCGCCCAACGCTTTCGCCACCGGCCGCAACCCGCAAAACGCCGCGGTGGCGGCGACCACCGGCATCCTGCGCGTGCTCTCCGAGCGCGAGCTGCGCGGCGTGATGGCGCACGAGCTGGCGCACGTGAAGCACCGCGACATCCTCATCAGCACCGTGAGCGCCACCATGGCCGGTGCGATCTCCATGTTGGCCAACTTCGCGATGTTCTTCGGCGGGCGCGACAGCGAAGGCCGCCCGCACAACCCCATCGTCGGTTTGCTGGTGATGATCCTGGCCCCGCTGGCGGCGAGCCTGATCCAGATGGCCATCAGCCGCGCCCGCGAGTTCGAAGCCGACCGCGGTGGAGCCGAGATCTCCGGCGACCCGGCCGCCCTTGCCAGCGCGCTGCAGAAGATCCAGCGCTACGCCCAGGGCCTGCCGATGGAAGCCGCCGAGCGTCACCCCGAGACGGCGCAGATGATGATCATGAACCCGCTGTCGGGAGGTGGTCTGCGCGGCCTCTTCTCCACCCACCCCTCGACCGAGGAGCGGGTGCAGCGCCTGCTGGCGATGGTCTGACGGGTGTGGTGGCTGCCGGAAAAGCGGGGTGCAAACCCCGCTTTTGTCTGCCATCCGCCGGCCGGGGCGTGTCGACAATCGGGCCACGACTCTTCTTCGATCTGTCATGCGACGCCTCACCTTCTTCCCCCTGTTGCTGGCCGCCTCTTCGCTGGTCGGCTGCGACCTCTTCGGCGACTCGGCCGAGAAGGTGGCTGCGGCCAAGGAAGCCGAGGGCCGGGCCATCGGTGGTGCCTGCCGCCATGCCGGCCGGGCGATCGAAGACTGCTACGCGCTGAACAAGAAGGCCGACAAGGCTTCCGTGTTCGCCGGCTGGCGCGACATGAACGACTACATGCGCGAGAACAAGATCGAGGCGGTGGCACCGCAACTCGGCACCAAGCCGAAGAGCTTCGGAGACCAAGACGGCCGAGGCCAAGCCCGAATCCGCCGCTGAAGCCGCGCCGGCCGACCCCGCGCCGGCTGACAAGAAGGCCGGCAAGCCCGGCAAAGCCGCGAAGGCGCAGGAATCCTGAGCCTTTCCCGGCGGTCGCGAGCGCGCAGCTGGCGGCACGAGGACAATCACCGTATGCATTCCCTGAGCCAGACGCTGCGCCACGCACAGTTCCGTGCTGGCGCCCGCGAGATGAGCGCCCTCAGCCTGGGCATCGCGGCCTGGGGCCTGGTGACCGGCGTGGCGATGGTCAAGGGAGGCCTGTCGATTCCCCTGGCCTTGCTGATGACCTTCGTGGTCTACGCCGGCAGCGCACAGCTGGCGGCCTTGCCGCTGATGATGGTCGGCGCCCCGGTGTGGGTGGTATGGGCCACGGCCTTGTGCATCAACCTTCGGTTCGTCATCTTCAGCGCCCAGTGGCGGCCGTACTTCATGCAGTACCGTCTGCGCGACCGGCTGCTGCTCGGCTACTTCAGCGGTGACCTCACCTACGTGCTTTTCATGAAGCGCTTTCCGGAAGCGCGCGACGACGAAGGCCAGGTCGAGTACTTCATGGGCGCTTCGGCCGCCAACTGGTTCAGCTGGCAGGTGCCGGCCGTCGTCGGCATCCTGCTCGCCGACGTGATCCCCACCCACTGGGGCCTCGGCTTCGCCGGTGTGCTGGCGCTGCTGGGCCTGACCTACTCGCTGATCTCCGACCGCGCGACGGCGCTCGCCGCCATGGTGGCCGGTGCCGCGGCGGTGGCGGCGTTCTCGCTGCCGTTTCGCCTGCACATCGTGGTGGCGATTGCCGCGGCGGTGTGCATCGGCTTGATGATGGACGGCGGCGGCGACGCCGGCCGTCGCCTGCGCGCCGCCCTCGAACGTGCGCGCCCGCCGGGCCCGCGCGAATCGGTGGCCGAAAGGGCGGCCACATGAACAGCGGCTACGCCCTCGTCACCATCGTCGGCCTGACCGTCATCACGGTGCTCACGCGCGGCTTCTTCCTTATCTCCAAGCAGGAGCTGGTGCTGCCCGACTGGGTCAAGCGCGGCCTGCGCTATGCACCGCTCGCCGCACTGGCCGCGGTGGTGGTGCCCGAGGTCGTGATGGCCCAGGGCGAGCTCATCGAGACCTGGAAAGATGCACGGCTGTACGCGGCTGCTGCCGCCTCCGGCTACTTCTTCTGGCGCCGCGGCATCCTCGGCACCATCGTCACCGGCATGGTGGTGCTGATTCCCTTGAAACTCGGCCTGGGGTGGTGAGTTACAGCCGAGTTCCTGGTGTCCAATAGCGGGCTGCAATTCACGTCATCACGTTCAGCCCCACCATGAAAGTCCTCCGCTTCGAAGACCTTGCCGCCCAAGGCAAGGCAGCCGGTCAACGTGTGTTCATCCGTGCCGACCTCAACGTCCCGCAAGACGACGCCGGCAACATCACCGAAGACACGCGCATCCGCGCCTCCATCCCCTGCATCGAGAGGGCCCTGAAGGCCGGCGCGGCCGTCATGGTCACGTCACACCTGGGCCGCCCGACCGAAGGCGAGTTCAAGCCCGAGGATTCGCTGGCGCCGGTCGCCAAGCGCATGGGCGAGCTGATGGGCCGCGAGATCCCGGTCGTGGCCAACTGGGTCGATGGCGTGCAGGTCGCGCCGGGCGAACTCGTGATGCTCGAGAACTGCCGCCTCAACAAGGGCGAGAAGAAGAACAACGAAGAACTGGCGAAGAAGATGGCCGCGCTGTGCGACATCTTCGTGCATGACGCTTTCGGCACCGCCCACCGCGCCGAGGCGTCCACCTACGGCATCGCGCAATTCGCCAAGATCGCCTGCGCCGGCCCGCTGCTGGCGGCCGAGATCGACGCGATCTCCAAGGCGCTGGCCAACCCGAAGCGCCCGCTGGTGGCCATCGTCGCCGGCAGCAAGGTCAGCACCAAGCTGACCATCCTGCAATCGCTCGCGAAGAACGTCGACGGCCTGATCGTCGGCGGCGGCATTGCCAACACCTTCTTGCTGGCCGCCGGCCTGCCCATCGGCAAGTCGCTCGCCGAACCCGACCTGGTCGGTGAAGCCAAGGTGGTGATCGAGGCGATGAAGGCACGCGGCGCCGCGGTGCCGATCCCGGTCGACGTGGTGACTGCCAAGAGCTTTGCCGCCGACGCGCCCGCCACCGTCAAGGCCGCCGCCGACGTGGCCGCCGACGACCTGATCCTCGACATCGGCCCGAAGACGGCCGCGCAGCTCGCCGAGCAACTCAAGAAGGCCGGCACCATCGTCTGGAACGGCCCGGTCGGCGTGTTCGAGTTCGATGCCTTCGCCAAGGGCACCGAGACGCTGGCGCGTGCCATTGCCGAGTCGAGCGCCTTCAGCATCGCCGGCGGCGGCGACACGCTGGCGGCGATTGCCAAGTACAAGATCGAGAAGGACGTGGGCTACATCTCCACCGGTGGCGGCGCCTTCCTCGAAGTGCTGGAAGGCAAGACACTGCCCGCCTTCGAAATCCTGCAAAAGCGCGCCGCTTGAACGACTCACGACTGCCCTGAACGGAGACCCTGCATGCCCGCCACCAAGATCGTCGCCACCCTTGGCCCCGCCTCCAGTTCCCCCGAGGTGCTGGCGCGCATGATCCGGGCCGGGGTCGACGTGGTGCGACTCAACTTCTCGCACGGCACGGCGCAAGACCACATCGACCGCGCCCGGCTCGTGCGCGAGGCGGCTCAGGCGGTGGGCAAGGAAGTGGCCATCATGGCCGACCTGCAGGGCCCGAAGATCCGTGTCGGCAAGTTCGAAGGCGGCAAGACCTTTATCGAGCCGGGGCAGAAGTTCATCCTCGACGGCGCGACCACCGCGCTCGGCAACAACGAGCGCGTGGGCCTCGACTATAAGGAGCTGCCGCGCGACGTGCGCCCCGGCGACACGCTGCTGCTCAACGACGGCCTGCTCAAGCTGACGGTCGATGCGGTGAAGGGCGCCGAGGTGCACACCACCGTCGTGATCGGCGGTGAGCTGTCGAACAACAAGGGCATCAACAAGGCTGGCGGCGGCCTGACCGCGCCCGCGTTGACCGCCAAGGACATGGAAGACATCAAGACCGCGATGAGCTTCCAATGCGAATACCTGGCGGTGAGCTTTCCGAAGAACGCGACCGACATGGAGATGGCGCGCCAGCTCGCCAACGTGGCGGGCGAGCAATACCGCCACAAGCCGGCGCTGATCGCCAAGATCGAGCGCAGCGAAGCGATCCCGGTGCTCGAATCGATCATCAAGGCCAGCGACGGCATCATGGTCGCGCGCGGTGACCTCGCGGTCGAGGTGGGCAACGCCGCCGTGCCGGCGCTGCAGAAACGCATGATCAAGATGGCGCGTGACCTCGACCGCGTGGTGATCACCGCCACGCAGATGATGGAGTCGATGATCGTGAACCCGGTGCCCACGCGCGCCGAGGTGAGCGACGTGGCCAACGCCGTGCTCGACGGCACCGACGCCGTGATGCTGAGCGCCGAGACGGCCGCCGGCAAGTACCCGGTCGAGACGGTGGAAATGATGGCCAGCATCTGCGTCGAGGCCGAGAACGCGGAAGAGATCTCGCTCGATGCGAGCTTCACCGACAAGAAGTTCGGCCGCATCGACCAGTCGATCGCGATGGGTGCACTCTTCACCGCCCACCACCTTGGCTGCAAGGCGATCGTGGCGCTCACCGAATCGGGCTCGACCGCGCTCTGGATGAGCCGCCACAAGATCCACGTGCCGATCTTCGGCCTGACCTCGCAGGTGGGCAGCCAGCGCCGCATGTGCCTCTATCGCAACGTGCGGCCCCTGCTCATGTCCAGCCACACCGACCGCGACGAGGCGCTGAAGCATGCGGAGAGCATGCTGGTGGAGGCTGGCGTGCTGAAGCCCGGCGACACCTACGCGATCACCTGCGGCGAGCCGATGGGTTACCCGGGCGGCACCAACATGCTGAAGGTCTGCCTGGTGGGCTAATCGAAGCGCAGCGAGATACCGGTCAGGAACTGCACGTCGTAGTGCTTGAGGTCCCGCCCGGGCGCGCTGTTGTAGCGGTACTGAAGGCCTGTGGTGAGCTGCCAGGTCGCCGTCATCGCCACCGACAGCCCGGTGTCGAACACCGCGCGGTATTCCCCGCTGTTGCGCAGATCGGCGTAGTACTCCAGCTTCTGCCGCAGCGTGGTGTTGGGCGTGAGCTTGTGGTTGGAGTTTTCGCTCAGCAGCGCTTCCGAGCGGCCGTAGCGGCTGCGCAGCTCGCCATTGACGTCGGCGGTGCCCACGTAGCGGTCGTCGGTGTAGCCGAAGCCGGCGAACACGTCCCAGGTATTGTTGTCCTCGCGGATTACGTGCCGGCCCAGGCCGCCGTAGGCCGACACGCGTGACGCGATGTTGGCCGGCCGATCGCGAAGGTAGTCGATCTTCGCGACGGCGAAGTAGTCCTGGTTGATGAGATCCTGGTCGTACTGCGTGGTCACGGCATAGGTCGCCGCTGTCGCCCGCTGGTCGTCGCGTGCATAGAACACGCGGCCGAGCGTGAGCCATTTGCTGTGGTCGGTCTGCTTGACCGTCTCGCCGGTCAGCGTGGCGGTGGTGGCGCTCGTGTTGCCGCCACTCACGCTGGACGCGAAGGTCCACAACGAGCGCAGCACGCCGTCGGGCTTCATCGTGACTTGGGCGCAGGCAAGCGTGGGAAGGACGAGGGCCATCGCGGCCAGGGTGCGTGTGAACTGCTTCATGCTGGCGGGCGACCTTATCGCGTCATCACGCGTTCACGCGAATGCGTTGGGCGAGGCCACAATCGCGCCATGGAAACGCTGCTCCCAACGCTCGACGATGTCCGTGCAGCGGCACGCCGTTTGCACGGGCACGTGCTCGAAACGCCGTGCCTGCCTTCGCGCACCTTGGGTGAGCTGGCGGGCTGCGAGGTGTTCCTGAAGTTCGAGAACCTGCAGTTCACCGCGTCGTTCAAGGAGCGCGGCGCCCTCAACAAGATCTCACAGCTGAGCGAGGAAGAGCGCGCACGCGGTGTGCTTGCTGTTTCGGCTGGCAACCATGCGCAGGGCGTGGCCTATCACGCCCAGCGGCTGGGCATCCCCGCGACCATCGTGATGCCGCGTTTCGCGACGCCGGTGAAGGTGGCCAACACCCGCCGCTTCGGTGCCGAGGTGGTGCTGCACGGCGACACCTTCGATGACGCGCGGGCACATGGTTTGCTGCTGGCGCGCGAACGACAGCTCACGCTGATCCACCCCTTCGACGATGCGGCGGTGATCGCCGGGCAGGGCACGGTCGCGCTCGAGATGCTGGCGCAACAGCCGGCGATCGACACCCTGGTGGTGCCAATCGGCGGTGGCGGCCTGATCGGCGGCATGGCCTCAGCGGCGCTTGCGCTGAAGCCGGGCCTCGACGTGGTGGGCGTGCAGACCGAACGCTTTCCTGCGGCGTGGAACGTGAAGCATCACGGCGACCGCGAAGTTCAGCAGGCGACGATTGCCGACGGCATCGGCGTGAAGGCGCCGGGCGTGCTCACCTTGCCGCTCATTCAGGAGCGTGTGAACGATGTGCTGCTGGTCGACGAAGACGACATCGAGCAGGCCATCGTGCTGCTGCTGGAGATTGAAAAGACGGTGGTCGAAGGCGCGGGCGCGGTGGCGCTGGCCGCGCTGATGAAACACCGTGGCCGCTTTGACGGGCGCAAGGTGGGCCTGGTGCTGAGCGGCGGCAACATCGAACCGCTGGTGCTGGCCGAGATCATCGAGCGCGGCATGGTGAAGTCGGGTCGCCTCGCACGGCTGCGGCTCGACATCCGCGATGTGCCCGGCGCCCTGGCCGACGTGTGCACGTTGCTCGGCAAGCTCGGTGCCAACATCGACGAGGTGCAGCACCAGCGGGCGTTCAGCTCGGTGTCGGTCGAGCGGGTGCAGATCGAGGTGGTGGTCCACACGCGCGGGGTGGAGCACATTGCGGAAATCCTCGCGGCGATGCGCGCCGCGGGCTACCGCGCAGAGCGAATCGGCTAGTGCCAGCCCCTCGGCTGGCGAGTCCGCCAGCCGATCCCCCGAGGGGATGCGGGCCGGCTTGGGGCGGCCCGGCGTTCGACCCGCTTAGGCCTCGCGCACGCTGCGCACCAGCGCTTCGATCTTCGGCGACATGTTCGTCGGCACCATCTCCACGCCGTCCATCGGAAGCACGCGGAAGAGTTCGTCGACGAAGCTGTGGCCGATGGCCGTGACGCCGTCGAAGTCCATCTCGGCGCGGCGGAACTGCTGAAGGCGTGCGGCCACGCGGCGCGCCTGCGCGCGTGAATCGAGGCCTGCGAGCGGCGTGGCCAGCAGGCGCAGCGGCACGGTGGTGCGTTCGAATCCGAAGCCGGCGCCGTCGAGGCTGTAGGCCTGCAGCACGTCGTCGAGCTTGCGCGTGGTGTCGAGTGCGATGGCGGCATAGACCGAGGTGCCGCGGCGTTTGAGGGCGCGGCCCGGGTGCCAGCCGCGGTCCCACAGGCGGTGCTGGAAGGCGGTGTCGTTGGCGTGCAGGTCGAACACGTCGGCGAGGCGCGAGCTGAAGAAGAGGCCCCGGCCGGCGTGGCGTGCGGGCTGGCTCGTCAGCTTGCCTTTGCTGACCTCGAGCATGGCCAGTGCCGGGTCGTCGAGCGAGAACGAGCGCGAGAGCTGATCGAACACGCCGCAGCCGTCGTCCGACACCAGCAGCTGCACGTGGCTCGGCGTCTGGCGCAGCGAGACGGTCACGCTCTCGCCGCCGCTGTGGTCGATGGCATTGTTGAGCAGCTCACCGAAGATGTGCTGCGTGATGCGGCGCACCTCGGCCGGCAGGTCGAAGCAGCGGGCGAAGTCGCGCGACCAGGGCAGGTCTTCCTGCAGTCCTGTGAGGGCGTAGCGCTTGACCACCTGGCGCAGCAGCCCGGGCTGGAAGCGCGGCTGGCGCGTCGACCCTTCGCGCCTGAGCCACCCCAGCTGCACCAGGCGCTGCAGGGCCTTGCGTGCGGTGCTGCGGCTCACCTGGCCGACCTCGGCAATGTGCGTGGCCAGATCGTCCGGGTGCTGCAACGCAGACGCGGTGATGTGCAGGGTGAGGGCGTTGAGGTCGAGTCGTGCCATGGAGGTCTCTTCGCGTGGAAAAGCGGAAGTCCAGTGTCGGCCTGAGCCTGCGGATCTGAAGCGCGAAAAGCGCCGCCAACACCCCGCAATTCCTCGCTTGCACATCCCGGGGAGCAGGGTCCCCCAGACATGGGAGACGGCCTCGGGCGAAGGGTTTTCACTGAGGGTCGGCCGCTACAATCGACCGGTTTTGCAGCGGTTACATCGCTGTTTCACCGGGTGTGCGCACATCGCCAACCCGGCCGCAGGTTTCATCACTTCCGGACTCGACCATGCCACTCGTCTCAATGCGCCAGCTCCTGGACCACGCCGCAGAAAACGGCTACGGCATCCCGGCCTTCAACGTCAACAACCTCGAGCAAGTGCAGGCCGTGATGGCCGCTGCCGATGAAGTGGGCGCTCCGGTCATCCTGCAAGCAAGCGCTGGTGCGCGCAAGTACGCAGGCGAGCCTTTCATCAAGCACCTGATCCAGGCCGCCACCGAGGCGTATCCGCACATCCCGCTGGTGATGCACCAGGACCACGGCACCACGCCCACCGTGTGCGAAGGCGCCATCAACCTCGGCTTCGGCTCGGTGATGATGGACGGTTCGCTGCGCGAAGATGGCAAGACCCCGGCCGACTTCGCCTACAACGTCGACGTGACCCGCAAGGTCGTGCAGATGGCGCACAAGGTCGGCGTGACCGTCGAAGGCGAACTGGGTTGCCTCGGCAATCTGGAGACCGGCGATGCCGGTGAAGAAGACGGCATCGGCGCCGAAGGCAAGCTCGACCACAGCCAGATGCTGACCGACCCGGAGGAGGCGGCGGTGTTCGTGCGCGAAACCCAGCTCGACGCACTCGCCATTGCCATCGGCACCAGCCACGGCGCCTACAAGTTCTCGCGCAAGCCCACCGGCGACATCCTCGCGATCTCGCGCGTGAAAGAGATCCACAAGCGCATCCCCAACACGCACCTCGTCATGCACGGCTCGTCGTCGGTGCCGGCCGAGCTGCTGGCCATCATCAACCAGTACGGCGGCAAGATCAAAGAGACCTACGGCGTGCCCATCGAAGAGATCCAGGAAGCCATCAAGTTCGGCGTGCGCAAGATCAACATCGACACCGACATCCGCCTCGCCATGACCGGTGCCGTGCGCAAGTTCCTGGCCGAGAACCCCGACAAGTTCGATGCGCGCGAGTGGCTCAAGCCCGCGCGTGAGGCCGCCAAGGCGGTGTGCAAGGCGCGCTACCAGCAGTTCGGCTGCGAAGGCCAGGCCGGCAAGATCAAGGCGCAGAGCCTGGCGCAGATTGCCCAGCGCTATGCCAAGGGTGAGCTCGCCCAGACCGTGGTCTGAGCATGCCGCAGGCCCTGCTGAACTCGACGCTGACCTCGCTGCCGCTGCTTGCACGCGGCAAGGTGCGCGACAACTACGCGGTCGGCAGCGACCGCATCCTCATGGTCGCGAGCGACCGCCTGAGCGCGTTCGACGTGATCATGGGCGAGCCCATCCCGGGCAAGGGCGCCTTGCTCACCGAGATGGCGCTGTTCTGGTTCGCACACCTGCAGGGCATCGTGCCCAACCACCTGACTGGCGACGACCCGACCTCGGTGGTGACGGCCGCCGAGCGCGAACAGGTGCGTGGCCGCTCGATGCTGGTCAAGCGCCTGAAGCCGCTGCCGGTCGAGGCGGTGGTGCGCGGGTATCTGGCCGGAAGTGGCTGGACCGAATACCAGGCCTCGCAGTCGGTCTGCGGCGTCAAGCTGCCCGCCGGCCTGAAGAACGCGAGCCGCCTGCCCGAGCCCATCTTCACGCCGGCCACCAAGGCCGAAATGGGCGACCACGACGAGAACATCTCGTTCGAGCGCATGCAGGGGATCATCGGCCCTGAGCTGGCCGGGAAGGTGCGCACGACGGCAATCCAGCTCTACACCACTGCGGCCGAGATCGCCTTGAAGAAGGGCATCATCATCGCCGACACCAAGTTCGAGTTCGGCCTCGATGCCGATGGCACGCTCACGCTGATGGACGAGGTGCTCACGCCCGACTCGTCGCGCTTCTGGCCCATCGAGGGTTACGAGGCCGCGTTCCGCGAAGGGCGCAACCCGCCGAGCTACGACAAGCAGTTCGTGCGCGACTGGCTGGAGCAGGCGCGCGTGAATGGCCAGCCCTGGAACAAGAAGGCGCCGGCGCCGAGCCTGCCGCCGGACGTGGTCGCCAAGACCGCCGACAAATACCGAGAGGCCTTGCAGCGCCTGACCGGCTGAAGCTCGATGAAGTCGCGCCTCCTGAGCCACCTGGATGCGGCCATCGCGGCCGCGTCGTCGCCGCCCGAGGCCGACTGCCTGCGGGCCGAACGGGCTGGTCTGCTGGCCCGCCAAGGCCAGCTCACCGGAGCGCGCAGCATCATCGCCGGCCTGCAGTCGCAGTACGGATACAACCCGCACCCGCGCGTCAACGCGTGGATCAGTCTCGCTGAAGGGCTCACCAGCTACTTCAGCGATCTCGGCCAGACTGCACACGACAAGATCAAACGGGCGCATGCCCTGAGCGCCGCCTCACGTGACCGCCGCCTGAATGCCCTGGCCGCCGCGTGGCTGGCGCACATGGACTACACCGCGTACGACCTCGACGCGATGGGCCGTCACGTGGCCGAGGCCCTGCAGCTCGCCGATGCCGAGCACCACAGCGCCCGCGCTCGGGCGTGCCTGGTGGTGGCGCTGGCCTATCACTTCGGCGGCCGCTTCGATGCCGCACAGCCCTGGTACGCCAAATCGCGCTTGCATGCGAGCGCCGAGGGTGACGAAACCATGCTCAGCGCCATCATGTACAACATGGCGGGCCTGCTGGCCGATCAATCGCGCCACGCGATGATGACGCGCGAACAGGACCCGGCCATGCTGCGCCGCGCCGAGCTGAGCCTGCAGTCGGCCACCAACCTCGACGCGCTGATCGGCATTGGCTCGCTCGATGCGCTGGTGCCGCTGCACCGCGCCCGTGTGTGTGCGATGCAGGGCCAGTGGGCCGAGGCGATCTCGCTCTATGAGGCCCACTTCAGCGACGGCTTGCTGCAAGGGCTGGACCGCATGCGTGCATCGCTCGGTGCCGACCTGGCGTGGTGTCGCCTGCAACTCGGCCAAACCGAGCAGGCGCGCAAGGACGCGGTGGCCGCGCAGGTGGCGGTCGGCCATGACCGGGATGCCGATGATCGCGCGGCGGCGCACTACCGGCTGGCGCAGGTGTTCGCGCAGCTGGGCCAGGTCGAGGTGGCAGCCCGTCACCGCGAGCTGGCCTCTGCCGACTGGCAGACGCACGAACGCGAGCAGGCGATGTCGATCGCGGCGATCGAAAAGGCGGTCGCCACCCTGGCCGGCTGAAGCTTCCAGCGGCCCCTTTGGGCGCTCAGAAGAGCGCCATGCTCAATTTGCGGCGGTATTGGTCGACGACCGGGTCGGCTGGTGCCGTGTTGACCTTGGCCGTCACTTCCAGCGCGCTCTTGGGCGCAGCGGCCTCGGTGCTCTTCGGCGCCGGCTTGCTCATCAGTTCGAGGATCGCGACGTAGGTCTTGCGCGCCAGCTCGCCGTTCCAGGCCTTGTCGCGCATCACGATCTCCAGCAGCTCGTCCATCGCCTCGGTGAAGCGCTGGGCGGCGAAATGCGTCTGCGCGAGTTCGAAGCGGGCGTCGAAGTCGCGGCGGTTGGCGGCGATGGCGGCCGCCAGCACGTCGGCACTGCGCGCGGCGGGGGCCTTCTCGCAGGCATCGATCCAGTGGCCGGCGGCGGCCAGGCGCGCATCGAGCATCACCTTGCTCGCCACCGGCTCGAAGGCGCGCCGCGCCTCGGCCACGCGGTTGGCGAGCAGCAGCGCACGCAGGTAGTCGTAGCGCGCGGCGTCGTTGGCCGGGTCGATGGCCACCGCCTCCTGCAGCTTTTCGAGGGCGCTCTCGGTGTCGCCTTCGGCCAGCAACTCTTCGGCGGCGGCGACGTCTTCATCGGCGGCCATCGCCTCGGCGCTCGGCACGTGACGGTCGAGGAACTCGCGCAACTGCGCTTCGGGCAAAGCGCCCACGAAGCCGTCGACCGGCTGGCCGTCCTTGAAGAGCACGCAGAACGGGATGCTGCGCACCCCGAACATCTGCGACAGCTGACCCGAGATCTCGGGCTGCTCGTCGGCGTTGCACTTGGCGAGCTTGAAGCGGCCGGCGTAGGCGACCTCCAGCTTCTCCAGCACCGGCGTCAGCGACTTGCACGGGCCGCACCACGGCGCCCAGATGTCGAGCAGCACGGGTTGCTGCATCGAGGCTTGGATGAGGTCGGCTTCGAAGTTCTGGAGGGTGATGTCCATGGGTGGTGCGCCAGTGGGTCGGGCAGGGCAGGTGAAGCCTGCCCGCCTACAATTCAAGGTTCTTTGAGCACTTGGAGCGAGCCTTGAGCAGCGCCCCCGTGGTCGGCGTGGTGATGGGGTCCAGCAGCGACTGGGAGACCCTGCGCCTCGCGACCGAGATTCTCGCCGAGTTCGGTGTCCCCTTCGAAGCGCGGGTGGTCTCGGCCCACCGCATGCCGGACGACATGTTCAGCTATGCCGAAAGCGCGGCCTCGCGCGGGCTGAAGGCCATCATCGCCGGTGCGGGCGGCGCGGCCCACCTGCCGGGCATGCTGGCCGCCAAGACCACCGTGCCGGTGCTGGGTGTGCCGGTGGCGAGCCGGCACCTGCAGGGCGTCGACTCGCTGCACTCCATCGTGCAGATGCCCAAGGGCATTCCGGTCGCCACCTTTGCGATCGGCACGGCCGGTGCCGCGAATGCCGCGCTCTTTGCCGTCGCGATGCTCGCCAACGAACAGCCGGCGTTGCGCACCGAGCTGGAGGCCTACCGCGTCCGCCAGACCGAGGTGGCGCGCGCGATGACCGGCGAGCTGAAATGACGTTCAAGTTCATCCCCCCGGCGCGACGCTGGGCGTGATGGGCGGTGGCCAGTTGGGCCGCATGTTCGTGCACGCGGCGCAGCAGATGGGCTATTCGACGTCGGTGCTCGACCCCGATGTGTCGAGCCCGGCGGGGCTGGTCTCGCACCACCATCTGCGTACCGACTACCTCGACCCGACGGGCCTGACCGAGCTGGCGCGTGTCTCGGCCGCGGTCACCACCGAATTCGAAAACGTGCCGGCTGCGGCCTTGCATCAACTTGGGCAAACGCGCCCGGTGGCGCCCGCGGGCGATGCGGTGGCCACCTGTCAGGACCGTGCGCTCGAGAAGGCCCACTTCGTCGCTTGCGACGTGCCGTGTGCACCACACGCGGTGATCGAGACCGCGGCTCAACTGGCCGCCGTGTCCGACGACCTGCTGCCCGGAGTGCTGAAGACAGCGCGCCTCGGCTACGACGGCAAGGGCCAGGTGCGCGTGGCCACGCGTGACGATCTGGCCCGCGCCTGGGTCGAGCTCAAGCAGGTCACCTGCGTGCTCGAGAAGATGCTGCCGCTGGCCTACGAGGTGAGCGTGATCGTGGCGCGTGGCGCATCCGGGGAGTGGGTGCACTTCCCGCTGCAGCAGAACCTGCACCGTGACGGCATCCTCGCGGTCACCCAAGTGCCTGCACCCGACGTGACACCCGCCGTGCAGCAGCAGGCGGTCGCTGCTGCCGGCACCATCGCCGAGGCGCTGGGCTACGTGGGGGTGCTGTGCGTCGAGTTCTTCGTGCTGAAAGACGGCACGCTGGTGGCCAACGAAATGGCGCCGCGGCCCCACAACTCCGGCCACTACACCCTCGATGCCTGCGACCTGTCGCAGTTCGACCTGCAAGTGCGCACGCTGACCGGCGCGCCGCTTGCCACGCCGCGCCTGCATTCACCGGCGGTGATGCTCAACCTGCTGGGCGACTTGTGGTTCCGCCACGGTGAGGCCGAAACCACGCCGCCGTGGGATGCAGTGCTTGCCTTGCCCGGCGTGCATTTGCACCTCTACGGCAAGACCAGCGCGCGGCGTGGCCGCAAGATGGGACACCTCACCGTCACCGCGGCCAGCGCCGAGGCGGCGCGTGCCACGGCGCTCAAGGCGGCTTCGCTGCTGGGCCTGGCGCCCTGGTGACAAGCGGGGGGCCTGGCCACATGCTGCTCGACGGGCGCGATGCGGATGCGGTGCTGCGTGCGGCGCAGGCGCTCGCGGCGGGGCAGCTCGTCGGCGTGCCCACCGAGACGGTCTATGGCCTGGGCGCACGCGCCGATGACGATGCCGCCGTCGCGCGCATCTTCGAGGCCAAGGGCCGGCCTGCCGACCACCCGCTGATCGTGCACATCGCCACCCCGGCCGAGGCGTCGGCCTTCGCGGCCGAGTGGCCGCCGGTGGCGCAGCGCTTGACCGAGGCGCTGTGGCCCGGCCCGCTCACCGTGATCGTGCCGCGCCGCCCCGAGATGGCCTCGGCCGCCGCCGGTGGGCAAGCCACCGTGGGCCTGCGCTGCCCGCGGCACCCCGTAGCCCAGGCGCTGCTCAAAGAGGCGCTGCGCCTGGGCGTCAAAGGCGTGGCGGCGCCGAGCGCCAACCGGTTCGGCCGCATCAGCCCCACGCTCGCACGCCATGTGGTTGAAGAGCTGGGCGACGATTTGCTTGTGCTCGATGGTGGCCCGTGCGAAGGCGGCATCGAATCGACCATCGTCGACTGCTCGCGCGGGCGGCCGGTGTTGCTGCGCCCCGGGGTGCTCACACGCGCCCGGCTGGAGGCGATTGCCGGCGAGCCGGTGTTCGACCGCGACGAGGCCGCCCCCAAGGCCTCGGGCACGCTGGAGGCGCACTATGCGCCGCGTGCCAAGCTGCGGCTGATGACGGCCGAGATGCTGCGCCAGGCGCTGCAGGTGCTCGATGCACCGGGCCAACCGGCGGCTTTGAAGCTGGCGGTATATTGCCGCACCGTGCCGCGTGGCGCGGCGCGCGGGGTGGTCTACCGGGCCATGCCCACCGAGGCGGTGCCCGCCGCCCACCAACTCTTTTCCACCTTGCGTGAACTGGACGACCAGGGCGCGCATCTCATCTGGGTCGAAACGCCGCCCGACACCCCCGAGTGGGACGGCGTGCGCGACCGGCTGCAACGTGCTGCGGCTGCCTGACCCTCGTCTTTGGAGACTTCATGAAGTTGTCGTTGGCTAAGCTGAACCTGGTGCGTGTGACCCTGGCAAGTGCCGCCCTCGCCCTGCTCGCGTCGTGCGGGGGTGGGGACCAGATCGAGAAGTTCATCCCCGACCGCATCATCGTGTTCGGTGACGAGGCCAGCCTGATCGAGCCCGATCCGGGCTTCCCCAGCGATGGCCGCAAGTACACCGTCAATGGGGTGGAGCGTGCGCCGGATGGCACGACGCTGGCCACGCCGACCGTTCGCGATTGCACGCGCAACCCGATCTGGGTCCAGGTCCTGGCCAACGACTACGGCTACCAGTTCGCCGAGTGCCTGACCACCGCGACCACTGCACGGGCCTTCATGCGGGCCCAGGCCAACAGCACGGTCGCGATGATGCGCGCGCAGATCAATGCATACATGGCCGGCCCGGGCTTCAATGGCCAGGACCTGGTGACCATCATGGTGGGCACGCACGACGTGCTGGCCGCTGCCGCGTTGGCCACGCCCGAGCTCGCGATCGCAGCGGCCGAAGCCGCCGGGACAGCGGTGGGAGAAGAGGTGATCCGCGTCACCGACCGCGGGGCGCGGGTCATCGTGTCGACCATCCCCGACGTGGGCACCACGCCGGCCGGCCGCGTGTCTCCGCAAGCGGCGCTGCTGCAGACGCTCACGGCGCGCTTCAACTCTCGCCTGCGCGTCAAGCTCCAGGAGGTGCGCGGCGGTGGCCATTCGGCCGGTCTCGTGCTTGGCGACGAGCTGGTGCTGGTGATCCAGCGTTCGCCCTCGGGCTACGGCATCGCGAACATCGTCGATGCCGCGTGTGTGAACGCGCTGCCCGACTGCGATGAGTCCGACCCCTTCCTGGTGACCGCGGCGCGCACCAACCACGCCTCGGACTTCCTCTGGGCCGGCCCCTACCAGCTGGGTGCCAACGCGCAGTCGCGTCTCGGCTCGTCGGCCGTCTACCGGGCGCGCAACAACCCGTTCTGAGTCAATGCCGGCGCTGGCGCCGGCGCGTCTCGATCCCTACCTTCATCGCGAGGATGCTCAGCGCGAGCGCCAAGGTCACAGCGTTGGCGATGGTGATCGGCCATGAGCGCAGCACGAGCCCGTAGGCCAGCCACAGCGCCACGCCGACGGTGAAGGCGCTGTACATGCCGAGCGAGATGCCGCTCACGTCGCGGGTGCGGAAGGTGTGCCAGGCCTGCAGCGCAAACGAGCCGGTGGTGAGCGTGGCCGCGACGTAGCCGAGCCAATCGAGCGAGAGCAGGTTCATCGGTCAGCCGGGTGGTGCGGCGGACGCCGGTGCCGAGGCCGGCGCGGGCAAGGGAGGCGGCGCGATCGGCGCAGACGGGGCCGGTGACGGCGGCGCAAGCGAGGGCGGTGCAGGCAGCGGCGCCACCAGCGGCTGCGGCGGTATGGGCGGTGCGAGGTCGTTCGCCGTCCACTGCACCATCGCCTCCAGGGCCGGTCGCGCGAGGTTGGCGTTCGGGTGGTTGATGACCGCCACCAGCACGTAGCGGCGACCACCGTTGCTCAGCACATACCCGGCGACACCGGCCACGCCGTTGAGCGAGCCGGTTTTGAGGTGGGCACGACCGGTGGCGCCGTTGCGGGCGCGGCGCAGTGTGCCGTCGACGCCGATCACCGGCAGCGACGCCATCAACTCGGGCATCGTGGGCCCGGCGTACATCGCCTGCAGCAAGCGGGCGAGCAACTGGGCGCTCAAGCGGGTGTCGCGCGAGAGGCCAGAGCCGTTGTCGATCACCGAGCCCCGGGCCGCGTCGCCGAAGCGTTCGGCCAGCCATGCGCGCAGCAGGTCGCGCGCCTGCTCGGGAGTGCCGGTGCCGCCGCGCTGCGTCATGGGCAGCGTGAGAAAGAGCTGCTGCGACATCACGTTGTTGCTGAACTTGTTGATGTCGCGCACCACTTCCGTCAGCGATGGCGACGTCACCTGGAAGCTCGGAGCATCGTTCGGAGCCTGCCCTTCACGCACACGGCCGATCAGCTTGCCGCCCATCTCGCGCCACAGGCCGGCCAGCACGCGTGCGTTGTAGCTTGCAGGGTCGGCGTAGGCGACCTGCCAGAACTGCTCGGGGCAGGCCGCCGGGTAGCTGCCGGTGAAGCGGATGCGCAGCGGTTCGGTGAAGTCGGGCTTGAGCGACTCGCGCCAGTCGCCGCAGCCGCCGCCGTTGGCGAGCGGCACCGTGTGGTCGATGCGCACACCGGCCAGCGGCGGCTCGCTGGAGACGACGGCCACGCCCCGCGAGGTGTCGGGCGTGAAGGTCAGCTGCACCGACTTGTAGTTCAGCAGCAGCGCATCGGCGCCGGTGTTCTGCGGGCTGTGGGGTTTGGCGTCAAATGCGGCCGGGTCGTGCGGCGGCAGCTTGAAGGCGCTGCGGTCGAGGAGGATGTCGCCTCGGATCTCGCGCACCCCCAGTTGCTGCACCCGCCGCAGCACCTGCCAGAGGCGCTCCTGCACGAACTTCGGGTCGCCGGTGCCCTTGATGACGAGGTTGCCGTCGAGCACGCCGTTGAGCGTGGTGCCCTGAATCCACACTGGCGTGCTCCAGGCCCAGGCGGGCCCCAGCAGGTCGAGCGCGGCGCTGGTGGTCACGAGCTTCATCAGCGAGGCGGGGTTCACGAGGAGCTGCGGCTGCCAGGCGAGGCGCGGCTCAGGCGCGCCCACCTCCTGGGCCACCACCACCATCGCCTCGCGCGGCACCCCGGCGCGTTGCAGGGCGGCGTCGACCTCGGGCGGCAGGCCGTTATGGGTGGTGCCACCGGCGTGCGAATTCAGGCAGATCAGGCTGGCTGCGGCCAGGCCGCGCACGATGTCGCGTATCAGCATGGGGGGATGATCGCACGCGACCTGCGGCGAGAGGGGCGCCCGGTAGACTCGTGGCATGACCCGCCTGCTGGCCTTCGACACCTCGACCGATGCGATGAGCATCGCCTTGCGCACGCCGCATGGCGTGCTCACGCGCGACGCGGCCGGCGGGGCGCAGGCCTCGGCGCGGCTGGTGCCCGATGTGCTGGCGCTGCTGGCCGAGGCGGACTGCCCGATCAAGGCACTCGACGCCATCGCCTTCGGCTGCGGCCCGGGCGCGTTTACTGGCCTGCGCACCGCGTGCTCGGTCGCGCAGGGCCTCGCGTTCGGGGCCGGCAAGCCGGTGGTGCCGGTCGACAGCCTGATCATCGTCGCGCAAGACGCCCGCACCCAGCTCGGCGATGCGGCACCCGTCGAGCTGTGGGTCGCGATGGACGCGCGCATGGACGAGGTCTACGCCGGCGCCTACCGCTGGGACGATGGCCGTTGGGTCACGCAATCAGCGCCCGCGCTCTACACCCTCGACGCGTTGAATGCGCTTTGGCAGGCGGCCTTGCCCACGCTCGTCGCCGGCTCGGCGCTCGACGCTTTCGGCGATCGGCTGCAGTTCGGCGCTGCCCTGACCGTGCGGCGCGAGCGCTCTCGTGCGGCCGCGTTGGTGGACGTCACCGCCCAGCTGCTGGCGGCAGGTCACACCGTCGACGCCGCCCATGCACTGCCGGTGTACCTGCGCGACAAGGTGGCGCTCACCACCCAGGAGCGCGAGGCGGTGCGGCTGGCGAAGGAGAGCGCCTGATGAGCGCCGTCTTGCGCGACGAGCGCCTGCTTGTGCCCATGACCGTGCAGCAGCTCGATGCCGTACTCGCCATCGAGTTGCAGGCCTATGCCTTCCCGTGGACGCGCGGCAACTTCATCGACTCGCTCGCCGCCGGTTACGCGGCGCAGGTGCTGCATGGCGCGCATGGCGAGCTGCTCGGCTACTTCGTCGCGATGGAGGGGGTCGACGAGCTGCACCTGCTCAACATCACCGTCGCCCCTGCCGCGCAAGGCCAGGGCCACGCCCGCTTCATGCTCGACGAGCTGTGCGCCCTCGGCCGCGCTCGCGGGGCGCACCAGATCTGGCTCGAAGTGCGCGGCAGCAACCTGCGCGCCCGGGCGATCTATGAACGCTACGGCTTCCGCCACATCGGCCTGCGCCGCGGCTACTACCCGGCGTCGCGTGACGAGCACCCGAACGGCCGCGAAGACGCGATCGTGATGAGCTGCACCTTGCAGGAGGCCTCACGTGGGCTGGACTGAACGCCAGGTCGCGATGCTCGCCGAGATGGGCATCCGTGTGTGGAACTCCGGCGAGCCCGAGCCCGTGGCGACGGCTGCCGTG
Source organism: Rhizobacter sp. J219 (assembly GCF_024700055.1). Lineage (GTDB taxonomy): Bacteria > Pseudomonadota > Gammaproteobacteria > Burkholderiales > Burkholderiaceae_C > Rhizobacter. Next base: position 3,206,301 of record NZ_JAJOND010000001.1, on the reverse strand, counting down.
GCCGAGGCGGTGGTGGCACCCGCGCCCGCAGCTGTGCCCACGGCGGCACCCACGCCGAAGGCCGTGCCCGGTTCCCGAGCCACCGGCGTCGACACGATGGACTGGCCCGCGCTGCGCGCCGCCGTCTCGGGCTGTACCGCCTGCAAGCTGTGCAGCGGCCGCACCCAGACCGTCTTCGGCGTCGGCCACGAACGCGCCCACTGGATGATCGTCGGCGAAGCCCCCGGCGAGCAGGAAGACCGCCAGGGCGAGCCCTTCGTCGGCAAGTCGGGCCAGCTGCTCGACAACATGCTGCGCGCCGTCGGCCTTACGCGGGGTGACGCGCCCGCAGCACAGCAGGTCTACATCGCCAACACGGTGAAGTGCCGCCCACCCGGCAACCGCAACCCCGAGCCGGCCGAGTTGGCGCAGTGCGAGCCTTTCCTGATCCGCCAGATCGCGCTGGTGCAGCCGCGCATCATCCTCGCAATGGGGCGCTTCGCGGTGCAGAGCCTGCTGCGGAGCGACGAGCCGATCGGCCGCCTGCGCGGCCGGGTGCACCAGTACCAGGGCGTGCCGCTGATCGTGACCTACCACCCGGCCTACCTGCTGCGAAATCCCGAGGACAAAGCCAAGTCCTGGGACGATCTCTGCCTCGCTCGCGAGGTGCTCGCGAAGACCGCCCACACGGCGTAGCCACCCCCTAGCCTGAGCGTCTCTCCGAGCGTGAAAACCAGAGGGTGACGGCTATCATGGTCCGCCATGACCCTCCGCCCGTTCCTGCGCGACAGCGACCTGCCCGACGCAGACAGCCTGCCCTGCATGCTGGCCTGGGTTGCGCCTGATGGAACGGTGCTGCACGCCAACCGCGGCTTCCATGAGCAGATGGGCTCGGCCGGCGCGTCGATCTCGTTGCCCTCATTGCTGACCGCCGACTCCGGCGTGGCACTGACCACCCAGCTCGCCGCGCGCCGCGACTTCCGCCTGAGCGTGCGCATGCCGCTGTCAGGCGCCCAGCGCTTCGGCGAGGCCTGGCTCGACCTGCAGGTGAGCTGGCTCGACGCACAGAACTGCTACGTCTGCGTGCTGCACGACGTGAGCGACAGCCGCCGCGCCGAGATCTCGTCGCGCTCGCGGGCCGAGCAGTTCCAGCTGCTGGCCGACAACGTGCCGGTGCTGATCTCGTACTACGAGGCGCAAGACTTTCGCTGCCTCTACGCCAACAAGCTCTACGCCCAGACCTTCGGTTTCGACGAGCACTCGGTGATCGGCCGCACGTTCGCCGAGATCGTCGGCGATGCCGCGGCCGAGGTGATCCGGCCCTATGTCGACTACGTGCTGCGCGAACACAAGCCCGCTTCCTACGAGCGCGAGCTGCGCACGCCCGAGGGCAAGCGCCACTGGCTGGAGGTCAACCTCATTCCGCACCTGGCCGCTGATGGCACGCTGCTCGCTGCCTTCGTGCTGGTGACCGACATCACCAAGCACCGCCTGGCCGAGCAGTCGGTGCGCGAATCGGAAGAGCGCCTCGGCAAGTTCATGCAAGCCAGCGTGGAGGGCATCCTCTTCCACAAGAACGGCTACCTGACCGACGCCAACGAGCCGCTGTGCCAGCTGGTCGGCTACCCGCTGGAAGAAATCCTCGGGCGGCATGTGTTCGACTTCCTGCCTTCCGACCAGATCGCGAAAGTCTCGGAAGTGATGGAGGCCCACGGCGAGGTCGCCTACGAAAGCGTGGTGCTGCACCGCGACGGTCGCCGCATCCCGGTCGAATTCATCGTGCGCAGCATCGAGCGCCACGGCGAGCGCCTGCGCATGAGCATCGTGCGCGACATCCGCGACCGCCATGCAGCGCAGGAGCACATCCGCCGCCTCGCGCACAACGATTCGCTTACCGGCCTGCCCAACCGCCTGAGCCTGATGGAGCACCTGGGCCACATGATCGCCGCGGCGCGCCGCGACGATTCGCAGGTGGCGCTGCTCTTCATCGACCTTGACCACTTCAAGCGCGTCAACGACTCGCTCGGCCACCTGGTTGGCGACACGCTCCTGCAGACCATCGCCCGCCGCATCACCGAGAGCCTGCGCGGCACCGACGTGGTGGCGCGTTTCGGTGGCGACGAGTTCATCGTGCTCTTGCCGCGCACGCTGCAGCGCATGGACGTGGAAGAAGTGGCGCACAAGCTGCTCGCGCGCATCGAGGTGCCGGTGAATGTGGATGGCCGGCTGATCTCGGTCACGCCGTCGATCGGCATCTCGATGTTCCCGCACGACGGCGAAACGGCCGACGACCTCATCAAGCATGCCGACACCGCGATGTACCTCGCCAAGTCGCGTGGCCGCGCCAATTACCAGTTCTTCACGCCGGCGATGGCCAGCACCGCCTACGACGCGCTGGTGCTCGAGAGCCAGATGTCGCAGGCGCTGGCGCGCGGCGAGTTCGTGCTGCATTTCCAGCCGCAGGTGCGCTCGCGCGACGGCGTGCTGGTCGGTGCCGAGGCCCTCATTCGCTGGAACCACCCCGAGCGTGGCCTGCTGATGCCCGACATGTTCATTCCGCTGGCGGAGCAGCAGCGCGTCATGCTGCCCATCGGCCAGTGGGTGCTGCGCGAGGCGATGCGCTGCGTGCGCGGCTGGCACGAAGCGGGCGTGTGCAACGTGCCGGTGGCCGTCAACCTGTCGACGGTGCAGTTCCAGACCAGCGGCTTCACCGCGCTGATCGAGCAGCTGCTCGCCGAAGAAGGCGTGGCCGGCGAGCTGCTCGAGCTCGAGCTGACCGAGCGCATGCTGATGGACGACCTGCCCGAGGTGAAGCGCAAGCTCTCCGAGCTGAAGGCCTTGGGCATTCGCATCTCGGTCGACGACTTCGGAACCGGCTACTCATCGCTCGCGCACTTGAAGGAGCTACCGATCGACAAGATGAAGATCGACCGCTCCTTCGTGCTCGGCCTGCCCGGCGAGAGCGACTCGGCGGCGATCGCCCGTGCGATCGTGCAGATGGCGCGTGGCCTCGGGCTGTCGGTGATCGCCGAAGGCGTGGAGACCGAAGCCCAGCGCAGTTTCCTCGCCCGCCTCGATTGCGACGAGCTGCAGGGCCTGCTGGTGGGCGAGCCGCTCGCCGCAGCCGACTTCGCGCGCTGGGTGCTGCGGCAGGTTCAGACCCCGCAGGTGTCTCATTCCACTGAATGATGTGAGGCACGCGGGCCGTGCCTAGAGTCCCTTCTCAGAACAGTCGCTCCATGTCGAGAGCGCGTCTTCGAGAGAGGGAACTTCATGTTGATTTCCAGAATTGCATTGGTCGGGCTGGCCGCGGCGTGTGCTGCCATGTTGCTGGCATGTGGCGGGGGCGATGAAGACGAGGGGCCGAGCTGCGGGTCGGCCAACCAGTGTGTCTCGGCCTCGAACAGCAGCACCGGCTACACCATCCGCAACGCCTGCAGCGGCGCGATCACGGTACGCTGGTGCGAGCAATACGCCGGCGCCACCTGCTCGCCGAACTCTGGCTTCCAGAGCACCTTCGGTGGTGGCCAGACCCGCAACTACAGCTCGGTGCGATCGGGCCTCGTGACGGTGACCTACTGTGCCTACTGAGGAACGGTTCAGCCTTTCTTCTTCACCGGCCGCACCCAGCCGGCGATCAGCGTCTGCTTGCCGCGTGCCACTGCGAGGTTGCCGGCCGGCACCGGCTTGTTGATGGTGGAGCCACCGCCGATGGTCGCGCCGTCGCCCAGCGTGACGGGAGCGACCAGCACGCAGTTGCTGCCCACGTGCACGTCGTTGCCGATCACGGTGCGGTGCTTGTTGGCGCCGTCGTAGTTGGCGGTGATGCTGCCGGCGCCGTAGTTCACACGCTCGCCCACCGTGGCGTCGCCCAGGTAGGCGAGGTGGTTGGCCTTGGCGCCGCGGGCGAGGGTGGAGTTCTTCACCTCGACGAAGTTGCCGATGTGCACCTCTTCCGCCAGCTGCGCGCCGGGGCGCAGGCGGGCGAAGGGGCCGATGATCGAGCCGGCGCCGACGCTTGCGCCGTCCTTGTCGCCGTCAATATGGGTAAAGGGGTGGATCGTCACGTTGTCGGCGATGCGCGCGTTGCGGATCACGCAGTGCGCGCCGATGCGTGTGCCGCTGCCGAGGTGCACCGTGCCTTCGAAGAGGCAGTTGATGTCGATCTCGACGTCGGTGCCGCAGTGCAGCTCGCCTCTGAGGTCGAAGCGCGCCGGGTCGGCCAGGCGCACGCCGTCGTTCATCAGGTGCTCGGCCTGCGCGCGCTGGTGGCGGCGTTCCAGGTCAGCCAGCTGCGCCGGGCTGTTGACGCCCAGCACCTCGGCTTCGGTCAGCGGCTGCGCGGCGACGACCGGCGTGCCGTCGGCCACCGCCATCGCGACGATGTCAGTCAGGTAGTACTCGCCCTGGGCGTTGTCGTTCGACAGCTTCGCGAGCCAGCGCTTCAGCGCGGCGGTGGGCACCGCCATCATGCCGGTGTAGATCTCGCGGATCTGGCGCTGCTCGGGCGAGGCGTCCTTGTGCTCGACGATGGCGCGCACGCTCTCACCTTGGCGCACGATGCGGCCGTAGCCGGTCGGGTCGGGGAGTTCGATGGTGAGCAGCGCGAGCTTCTGTCCACCGCACGCCTCGATGAGCGCTCTTGCCGTGCGCTCGGTGATGAGTGGCACGTCGCCGTTGAGGATGAGCGTGGTGCCCGTCTCGTGGAGCGAGGGCACGGCCTGTTGCACCGCATGGCCGGTGCCCAGCTGCGGCTCCTGCCGCACGAATTTCAGCTGGGGCGCGCTGACGGCGGCCTCGACCAGCTCCGCCCCGTGGCCGGTGATCGTGATGATGCGATCGGCCGACAGCCGCGCAGCGGTCTGCAACACGTGCTGCAATAGCGACCGCCCGGCCAGCTTGTGCAGCACCTTGGGCAGGCTGGATTTCATGCGGGTGCCTTTGCCCGCGGCCATGATCACGATGTCGAGTGCCATGCAACGTCTTCCTCTGCTGAAGTCCTGGATTATCGGCGGGTGCCTCGCCCTCGCCACCCTGCTGTCGGGGTGCACCGCGGTGCGCTTCGCGTACAGCCAGGGCCCAGAGCTGAGCTACTGGTGGCTCGACGGCTATGCCGACTTCAGCGAGCCGCAGATCCCGAAGGTGCGCGACACGCTCGAAGCCTGGTTCCGCTGGCACCGCCAGACCCAGCTCGACGACTACGCCCAGTTCCTGGTGCGACTGCAGGGCCATGCGGCCGGGCCGGTGACGCCGGAGCTCGTGTGCCGCTCCTACCAGGAGGCGCTTTCGCGCGTCGACCCGATGCTCGACAAGGCGCTGCCGATGGCCGTCGACCTGGTGCGAAGCCTCACACCGGCGCAGGTCCAGCACATCGAGCGCAAGTACGCCAAGGTGAACCGCGAGTTCCGCAGCGACTTCCTGCAGCCCGACCCGGCCGAGCGTTTCGAGGCCTCGGTGAAGCGTGCGCTCGAACGTGCCGAGATGTTCTACGGCAGCCTCGACGACGCCCAGCTCGAAGCGCTGCGGCGAGGCGTCGCCGCGTCGCCCTTCAACCCCGAGCTGTGGCTGGAAGAGCGCATGCTGCGTCAGCAGGAGGCGCTGGCCATGCTGCGGCGCATCGCGAACGACAAGGCGATGCCACCTGACCAGGCGCTGGCGTCGCTGCGCGTCGTCGTGGCCCATGTGCGGCGCTCGCCGCGCCCGCACTACCTCGAGTACCAGCAGAAGCTGCTGGCCTACAACTGCAAGCTCGCCGCCCAGTTGCACAACAGCGCGAGCCGCGAGCAGCGGGCCTCGGCGGTGAAGCGCTTCAAGGGCTGGGAAGAAGACGCCCGCTCGCTGGCGACCGACGAGCGCCGGGCGCCTTGACGGGTCGCCTCGAGGATCGGGCCGCGATCAGGGCGTGAGCTGCACGCTCACCCGGCGAGGGTTGATGCCGGTCTGTGGGAAGTCTTTCAGCGCCGCCTTGAACATCGCGGCCAGCAGCTGGGTGGTACCGGAGCTCAGGCCGTCGCTGGCGGCGCGCGCTTCGTAGAGCGGCTGCGCGGTCTGCCGGTCGCGGATCAGCACCACCACCTCGCGGTCGTAGCGCGGGCTGTCGACCATCATCCCGAAGCCCGGGCCCCAGTACGGCCGGCCGTAGCGCGAATAGAAGAGGCTGCCGCGCCAGAAGAAGGGGTCGTCGTAGAAGCCGCGATCGGTGCGCGAGACGCGGGCGGCGACCTGAACGGTGGTGTCGGCGGTCTTGAGGTCGTTGACTTCCTGGAAGCCGGCGCTCAGGAGGGCGGGGCGGGCGGCGGCTTCGAGTTCCGACTGTTCCTGGGGCCGCGCCTGCTGCGAAGGCAGGCGCTCGAAGGCAAAGGTGGCCGGCTTGCGCGCCGCGGGCCACTGGCTGTAGGTGGAGACCTCGCTGTCCACCGTGTTCAGGCTGGCGCAGCCGCCGAGGGCGGCGGCCAGCGCCAGGGTTGCCACGAGCGTGATGCGCATGCTGTCTCTCAATCCGCGAAATCTCAGTCTGCGAACCGGATCACCGATTCGGCCGGTGTGGACGAAGCGCCCGAGGGCGTTGCGCACGATTCGTCTTCGTCAAACGCGATGTCGCCCGCCGGATCGGCCACGCCGGTGGTTTTGAGCGTGGTGAACGGGTAGAGGTTCCGGTCCATCATGTGCGAGGGCACGATGTTGCCCATGGCGGTGAAGAGGTTGTCGATGCGGCCGGGGAAGCGCTTGTCCCAGTCGCGCAGCATGGCCTTGATCTGCACCCGCTGCAGGTTCTCCTGGTTGCCGCACAGCGAGCACGGGATGATGGGGAACTGCCGGTGTGCGGCCCAGCGCTCGATGTCGGTCTCGGCCACGTAGGCGAGCGGGCGGATGATGATGTTCTTGCCGTCGTCGCTCACGAGTTTCGGCGGCATGCCCTTCATCTTGCTGCCGAAGAACATGTTCATGAAGAGCGTCTGGATCATGTCGTCGCGGTGGTGGCCGAGCGCGATCTTGGTCGCGCCGAGCTCGCCCGCCACGCGGTAGAGGATGCCGCGCCGCAGCCGCGAGCACAGGCTGCACATGGTCTTGCCCTCGGGGATGAGGCGCTTGACGATGGAGTAGGTGTCCTGGTTCTCGATGTGGAAGGGCACGCCGCGTGCCTTCAAGTACTCGGGCAGGATGTGCTCCGGAAACCCCGGCTGCTTCTGGTCGAGGTTGACCGCGACCAGCTCGAAGCGGATCGGCGCGCGCTGCTGCATGTTGAGCAGGATGTCGAGCAGCGTGTAGCTGTCCTTGCCGCCCGACAGGCACACCATCACCTTGTCGCCGTCTTCGATCATGTTGAAGTCGGTGATGGCCTGGCCCACCTGGCGGTGCAGGCGCTTGCTGAGCTTGTTGGTCTCGAACGCCAGCTTGGCGTCTTCCTTCTGGTCGATCACGGCACCCATCACATCACTTCCTTGATTCCAAACACTTCACAGCCCACCGCGTCGCAATCGGGGTAGACGTCGGGCTTCTCGGTCGACACACGCGCTGCCTTCACGCGCGGGTGCGCGAGCATCAGCTTCAACACGTCGTCGCACAGCGTTTCCTGCAGGTGCACATGGCCCTGCTTGATGCGCACCGCGATGCTGCGGCGCATGAAGTCGTAGTCGACCACTTCGTCGAGACTCGTCGTTCTGGGGCGTCGACACCGTGAGCGGGATGTACAGGTCGACGTTGATCAGCACCCGCTGCTCGCCGCGCTTCTCGAAGTCGTGCACGCCGATGTTGATCCACACCTCGTAGTTACGCAGGAACAACCGGCGGCAATCGCGCAAATCCAGGTGGCCGAGCAGGCTCTGCATGTCAGGTCTTCTTGTCAGGGTTGGCGATGAACATCACATCGCGGGGTTGGGGCTGCAGGTGCTGGCCGCCGTCCACCAGCAGCGTGGTGCCGGTGATGGCCGGCGACTCGATCAGGAAGCGCACGCTGCGGGCGATGTCCTGCGGCGTCGACGAGCGCTGCAGCGGTGTGAGCTGGTGCGACCGGGCGAACTCGTCGGCCGTCATCGTGCCCGACAGCAGCGTCACGCCGGGCGCCACGCCGCACACCCGCACGCTGGGCGCGAGCGCCTGCGCCAGCATCACGGTGGCCGTCTGCAGCGCCGCCTTGGAGAGCGTGTACGAGAAGTAGTCGGGGTTCAGGTTCCACAGCTTCTGGTCGAGCAGGTTGACCACGCAGCCCTGCCGCGAGGTACCCGCCAGATGGCGGTGCAGCGCCTGCGCCAGCAGCACCGCCGGCGCCGTGTTGGCGCGCCAGTGCTTTTCCATCGACGCAATGCCGAAGCTCTCGGCGTTGTCGTACTCGAAGGTCGAAGCGTTGTTGACGATCGCATCGAGCCGGCGGAAGCGCGCCAGCACCTGCGGCACGAGGCCGCGGCAGGCCGCTTCGTCGGCCAGGTCGGCGCTCACGCTGTCGGCGAAGGCGCCGGCCTGGCGCGCCTGCGCCACCGTCTCGGCGGCGTCACCCTGCGAGCGGTGGTAGTGCACGGCCACATCGAAGCCATGCGCGGCCAGGTCGAGCGCGATCTCGCGGCCCAGGCGGCGGGCCGCGCCGGTGACGAGCACGACCGGGCGTTCAGACATGGTGGCGGGGGGCTGCAACAGAGGCCGACAGTGTATCGGCGTGCCCTTTTTCGAGCGCCTGCCGGGGTGGTGGGCGGGATGCCGTTCGGCACCCTCTGGCGGCGCTTCGGACCCATGGGAACGCCTTTTGCACCTGTCGAGGCGGCGGGCGGGGGTGGCGTGCGTAGACTGGCGCGACTTCCCCCACCCCTCATGAACCCGAGCAACCTGGCTGCCCCCTTGCCCGCCCTGCGGCCTGCGCCACGCACCGGCCGGCGTCGGGTGTTCCTGCGCGACCTCGGCATCGTGCTGGTGCTCAACACCGTGGTCGCGGTGGCGCTCTGGCTCATCGTGCTGGTGCTGGCGCCCGACAGCCGCTCGCAGCTGCAGCTTCATGCGCTGTGTACGCACCTCGTGTTCTCGCAGTGCATCGGCCTGAGCATCTTCGGGCTGATCGAATGGCCGCGCCTGACCATCTGGTGGCAGCGGCCGCCCGGCTGGCTGGCGCTGGGGGCGGTGACGCTGGTGGCGATCCCCGTCGGCCACACGTTCGGGCGCGTGGTGGCCGGCACCCTCATGGGCGTCTCGGCCGGCCTGCCCGCGGCGCTGGAGCCGGCGCTGGTGCTGGTGATCTTCACCACCATCGTCGCCTCGCTGGTGGCGGTGCACCTCATCATGCAGCGCGACGGGATCGAGGCCGAGCGCCTGCGCGCCGACACCGCCCGCCTGCAGCTGCTGCAGCAGCAGATCGAGCCGCACATGCTTTTCAACACGCTGGCCAATGCGCACGCGCTGATCGACACCGAGCCGGCCCGCGCGCAGGCGACGCTCGAAGCGCTGAGCGAGCTGCTGCACGCGAGCATGCAGACGGGCGAGCAGCCGCTGGTCACGCTGCAGCAGGAGTTCACGTTGGTCGAGCAGTACCTGAAGCTGATGGCCATCCGCATGGGCCCGCGCCTGCGCTACGAGCTTCGATTGCCGAACGACCTGGCCGACGGCCGGCTGCCGCCGCTCACGCTGCAGCCGCTGGTGGAAAACGCGGTGCGCCACGGCCTCGATGCGCGTCCCGAGGGCGGCAGCATCACCGTCGGCGCGAGGCGCGAGGGCGCTCAGGTGATCGTCGAGGTGGTCGACGACGGCCAGGGCCTGGCGGTCGACGACCCCTTCGCGGCCGGCCGCATCGGCCTGGCCAACCTGCGCCAGCGGCTTGCCTATGCCTTCGGCCGCGATGCGAGCCTCGCGCTTGCCGACCATGCACCGCACGGCGTGCGCGCCACCGTGCGCCTCCCCGGGGCGGGCACCGCATGAACATCCCCGTGCTCGTGGTCGAAGACGAGCCCGTGCTCGCACGCCGTCTGCAGCAGCAGCTGGCCGCCCTCTGGCCCGGCATCGACCTGCTGCCGGTGGCCGACAACGGCGCCGCGGCCGTCGCGCTCGCGCTCGAACACCTGCCGCGGGTGATCTTTCTCGACATCCACATGCCCGCCGCCTCAGGGCTCGATGCGGCCGAGGCCATCGTCGAAGACTGGCCCGACGGCGTGCCACTGCCGCAGCTGGTGTTCGTGACCGCCTATGGCCAGTACGCGGTGCAGGCCTTCGAGCACGGCGCCATCGACTACCTGCTCAAGCCGGTGAGCACCGAGCGCCTGCAGCGCGCGGTGCAGCGGCTGCAGGAGCGGCTGGCCTTGCTCGACGCGTCGAGCGGCGAGCTGCTCGGCGGCGCGCTGCAGCGGGTGGCGCAGGCGCTGCAGCCGGCCGCGAGCGTGCCCCGCCTGTCGGTCATCAACGCGGCGGTGGGCGCGGTCACGCACCTCATCCCCATCGAGGACGTGCTGTATTTCGAAGTCGCCGACAAGTACCTGCGCGTGATCACCCGCGAGCGCGAAGCGCTGATCCGCATGAGCCTGCGCGATCTGCTGCAGCGGCTCGATGCCGAGCGCTTCTGGCAGGTGCACCGAAGCCTGGTGGTGCAGGCGCGCTGCATCGCGCAGGTGGAGCGCAGCGACGACGGCCGCCTCTGGCTGGGCCTGCGCGACCACCCCGCACGCCTGGGCGTGAGCCGCCTCTTCGCGCATCGTTTCAAGGCGATGTGAGGCGCGGCCGACGGTCGCCGTCGGTTTTCGACGCTTCGCCCCCTTCGGCCCGCCGTTCGCGGATCGGGTCCCCCGCGAGCACCGCCGCGTTTCCACACTGGACACCTTGCCACTTACCGAGGTTGACCGATCGTGAAGATGCTTCCTGCCCTCTCGGCCCTGGGCGCTGCCGCCCTGGTGTCCATCGCCCACGCACAAGACGGCCCGCCGCCCGGCTGGGTGGGGCCGGCGCCGGGCTGGTCGGGCGGCGTGCTGATGGGCGTGGCTGCCGTGCCCGAGTTCGAAGGCAGCCGCCACACCCGTGTGCAGCCGGTGTTGGGGGGCGAGGTGTTCTGGCGGCCCGGCGTGGGGGGAAGCGTCGCAATGGGCAGCCGCGGCCTGGTGTGGACACCGTGGCAGACGACGGCCGGCAGCGCCAGTCTCGGCCTCTCGGTCGACCCCGGCCGCGTCGACGATGACGAGCGCAAGCTCACCCCCGCCGGCCTGCGCCCCGGCAGTGCCGACCTGCGCGGCATGGGCGAGGTCGACATGAGTGCGCTCGTCTCGGCCGCGGGCTCGCTCAGCCTCGGCCCGGTGTCGCTCACCGGGGCGGTGCGCAAGGCGGTGTCGAGCCACCGCGGCACCCTGGTCGAAGCCGGCCTTGCGCTGCCGTGGCAACTGCACCGCCACGCCAAGCTCACTGTCACGCCCGGGGTGATCTGGGCCGATCGCCGGCACACGCAGGCCTACTTCGGCGTGACACCGCAGCAATCGGCGGCGAGCGGCTACGCCGCCTTCGAGGCTGGTGCCGGCCTCAAGAGCCAGCAGCTCGTCGTCGACTTCGACATGGCGTTCAGCCGCCACTGGCACCTGCAGGCGCTGCTGCGCGTGCAGCGCCTCGCCGGCGATGCGGCCGACAGTCCCATCACCCAACGCACGCGCCAGGCCAGTGGCATGCTGGCGCTGCGCTACGAGTTCCAGCTGTGAGGTCCGCCATGAAGCTCTCCACACTCTCCACCCGTGGCACCGAAGCGATGCTCGCGCTGATGGCGGTGGCCGTCGCCGCTTACGCCTTCCTCGCCTATGCCCTGCAGCCCGCCGGCGCACAGGTCGGCGAGGCGATGCAGGAGGTGTACCGCCTGAACCCCATCGTCATCCATACCCACGCCTTCGCGGCCGGCCTCGCGCTACTGCTCGGGCCGTGGCAGTTCTCCACACGCCTGCGCACGCGGCGGCCGCAGGTGCACCGCTGGATCGGGCGTGTCTACCTCGTGGCCGGCATCGTGGTGGGCGGGGTGTCGGGGCTTTTGCTGTCGCGCCTGGCACAAGGCGGCTGGGTGGCGCAGCTCGGCTTTGCCTGCCTCGCCGTGGTGTGGCTCTACACCGGCTACCGGGGCTACCGCGCCATCCGCCGCGGCGAGCGTGCACAGCACCGGCGCTGGATGCTGCGCAACCATGCGCTCACGCTCGCGGCGGTGAGCCTGCGCATTTACATCCCGCTCTTCCTGGCGAACGGGGTGCCCTTCCAGGAGGCCTATCCGGTGATCGCCTGGATGTGCTGGGTGCCGCACCTCGTGATCGCGCAGTGGTGGCTGAACCGCGGCCGGCCGGTCGACACACACGCCCTTCCTACAATGCCGCGATGACCGCTGCCGCCCCGACGCCTCTTGTCCGCCTGATCCGGCGGGCCCTCACCGAGGCGGGCGGCTGGTTGCCCTTCGACCGTTTCATGGCGATGGCGCTCTACGCGCCGGGCCTCGGCTACTACGCGCACGGCAGCCGCAAGTTCGGCCTGCTGCCGCAATCGGGCAGCGACTTCGTCACCGCGCCCGAGCTGTCGCCGATCTTCGGCCGCGCGCTGGCTCGGCAGCTGGCACAGGCGCTCGACGCCTGCGAGAGCCGCGAGCTGTGGGAGTTCGGCGCCGGCTCCGGGGCGCTGGCCGAGCAGCTGCTCGAGGCGCTGGGCGAGCGTGTGGCCCGCTACACCATCGTCGACCTCTCCGGCAGCCTGCGCGAGCGCCAGCGCGAGCGGCTCGCGCGCTTCGGCGAGCGGGTGCAGTGGGTCGACAGCCTGCCCGAGCGCATCAGCGGCGTGGTGGTGGGCAACGAGGTGCTCGATGCGATGCCGGTGAAGCTGCTGCACTTCGACGGCGCGCAGTGGCAGGAGCGCGGCGTGGCGCTCGGCGAAGAGGCCTTCACCTGGCAGGACCGCCCGAGCGACGAGCGCCCGCCGCACGAAGGGCCCTTCCTGCCCGGCACCGTCACCGAGATCCACCCGCAGGCCGAGGCCTTCATCGCCACGCTGGCCGACCGCCTGCAGCGCGGCGCCATCTTCCTCATCGACTACGGATTCCCCGAGGCCGAGTACTACCACCTGCAGCGCCACGGCGGCACGCTGATGTGCCACCGCGCGCACCAGGCCGACTCCGACCCGCTCAGCGACGTGGGCGAGAAAGACATCACCGCCCACGTCAACTTCACTGGCATCGCACTCGCTGCACAGGACGCCGGGCTGGAGGTGCTGGGCTACACCTCGCAGGCGCGCTTCCTCTTGAACTGCGGCGTGATGGAGCTGCTGCAGGGCGCCGACATCCCGACCATCGCCCATGCGCAGAAGCTCATCCACGAGCACGAGATGGGCGAGATCTTCAAGGTGATCGCGTTCGCGCGGGGCTGCGATGCCGCGTTCATGCAACAGCCGCTCGGGTTCACCGAAGGCGACCGGACGCACCGCCTGTGATCGGCCGGCATCTTCTGGAACATCCCTCGTGATCCGCTGGCTGATCGTCATTTTCCTGCTGCTGCTGATCTTCCAGGGCTTCCACCGCTGGCTGGAGAAGATCGGCCTCGGCCGCCTGCCGGGCGACTTCCGCTTCAAGCTCTTCGGCCGCGACTTCTTCCTGCCGGTGGCCAGCAGCGTGCTGCTGAGCCTGGTGGCGATGGGGCTGTCGAAGCTGATCTGACCCGGGCCGTGCACGGGACGGGCCATGGCTCCTTTGGGCGATGTCGCGCGCGCGGCCGCTCGCGACACTGCCGGCAGTCCCCAAGGAGTCCTTTGCCATGTCCCGCACCCTTCGCCTCGCATCCGTGGCCGCGCTGGCGGCCCTCTTCGTCACCACCGGCGCCCAGGCCGCCGATGCGCCGCCGTCCATCGCCGCCCTGTTCCAGCGCGTGCCCGACCTGCCGGCCAACGCCGAAGAGGCCGCCACCTGGGTCGACAAGACCGGCCGCCTGGTCCACCCGGGCCTCCTGGCGCTGAAGGCCGACATCGCGGCGCATCAGCGCGCGATGGAGCAGGTGCAGCTCGTCACCGCGCACGACCACCAGGCCCAGGGCGCGGTGGTGACCGAGAACCTGCAAAAGGGCCTGGCCGACGTCGGCATCGACATGGCCCGCATGCAGCGCGACCCGGCCTATGCGAAAGAGGTGCAGGACCGCATGCGCCAGATGTCGCCGCAGGAGCTGATGGCGATGTCGCAGAAGATGAACGCCCCGCTGAACGCCGACCCAAGGGTCCGGAACCAGGCCCAGGCGATGGTGGTAGACACCCCCGTGGTGCGCGCCGCGGCCGAGGCCGGCCGCGCCTACACCGACGGCCAGCTCGCGCGCCTGCAGTCGCACCAGAAGTGGTGGCGCGAGGCCGATGAGGCCGCGGCGAAGCTGCGCGAGAAACCGCTGCAGGTGGGTGTGGCCAAGCCCCGCATGGAATGGGAAAACATCGGCTGCGACGCCGGCTGCCGTGCGGCATGGGATGCGTACGCCAGCGCCGCGCTGCCGCTGATGATCGCCCGCGACACCGAAGCCCTGCGGGTGCACCGTGCCACCCTGCAGCGCCACCGTGCGTCGGTGGCCGAAGGGCTGAAGACCGCCGACCGGCACCTCGTCGCCGCGCAATACGGCGCCACCTCGCGCAGCCAGGCCCACCGCGCGTGGATCGCCGGCTACGACGCTGCGGCGCTGGGGGAGATCAGCTTCCTCGTCGACCGCATCACCGACAGCGTGAAGAGCGCCGCGGTGGTGACCCATTGCGGCAAGCAGGTGGTGCTGGCGCCGGGAGCGGTCTGCCGCTGAGCGTGGATTCCTACCGCCATCCTCGCCCGGCGCGCCGCTATATTTCGCGCCGGGAGAGGACCTATGCATTCACCACGTTCACACCACCACCGCTGCGTGCTGGGTGCACTTGCGCTGGTGGCGCTGGCGGCGTGGCCGGCGGCCCAGGCGCAGTCGCTGCACCGCTGCTCCGACAACGGCAAAGCCTATTACTCCGACAAGCCCTGCCCGGCGAACGGTGCCACCCGCATCACCGCCTACGGGCCGCCGCCGACGCGCGACGCGTACTCGGGCTCGTCGTCCACACGGCTGCAGAAGGCGCCTGACCACCTGAGCTTCATGAGCCCTGAGTGCGCCTCGCTCAGCGAGGCCATCCGCACCGCGCGCACCCGTGGCGTGGGCTACGACACCCAGCAGGACCTGCGCGACGAGTTCCGCCGCAAGTGTGGCGAAGAAGAGCGCGAGGCACGCCGCCAGCTGCACGAAACCGAGAAGCAGCGGCGCATCGAAGCCCGTGACCAGCGGGTGGCCCAGCAGCAGGAGCGTGTGCAGGCGACGATGACCCTGGAGCAGTGCCGCGAGATGGGCCGCATCGTGGCCGAACGCAAGAAGCGCTTCGACAGCATGACCCCTGGCGAGCGCGGCGACTTCGAGCGCTTCCAGACCAACTTCGGCGAGCGCTGCCGGGGCCTCTGAAGCCCTCAGCCTTCGAGTGCTGCGGCCACCGCGGCCTGCCGCGCGTTTCGGATCGCGTCGCCGATCGCCGGGCCCTTCCAGCCGCGTGCCAGCGCTTCGGTCGAGACAGCAGCCGTGTCCACCGCCAGCGCCGCATCGAGCGCCCGCTGCAGGCGGGCACGTTGTGGGTACGGCTGGTTCTCGAGCCCGGTGCGGCCCCGCGCATCGCATTCACAGGCGAGCAGCATCTCGGCAAAACGTTGCGGCCGGCGCCAGGCGTCGCAGCGCTCCAGCAGCCGCATCACCGCGGCCGCGTTGAGCTCGCCGCTGCGGTGCACGTTGCCGTGCTCGCGCGCCACCACGACCGCCAGCTCGCGGCACTCGGTGGGCACCCGCAGCCGCTCGCACACCGCTTCGACGAGCTTCACGCTGCGCGCTTCGTGCGCGATGTGGCGCGGCAGCTCGTCCACGCGCGTGGTGCCCTTGCCGAGGTCATGGCCTAGGCAGGCGAAACGCACGGTGAGCGGAGCCTGCAGCTGCGCCGCCATTTCGAGCACGAGCATCAGGTGCAGGCCGGTATCGACCTCGGGGTGGTGCGCTTCGGGTTGCGGCACGCCCCAGAGGCGGTCGACCTCGGGCAGCAGCCGCGCGAGCGCGCCGCAGCTGCGCAGCACCTCGAACATGCGCGAGGGCTTGGGCTCCATCAGCCCGCGCGAGAGTTCCTGCCACACCCGCTCGGGCACCAGCGCGTCGACCTCGCCGGCGTCGACCATCTGCCGCATCAGCGCGGTGGTTTCGTCGGCCACGCTGAAGTCGGAGAAGCGTGCCGCGAAGCGTGCAAGCCGCAGGATGCGCACCGGGTCTTCGGCAAACGCCGCCGACACATGGCGCAGCACCTTGGCCTGCAGGTCGCGCTGGCCGTGGTACGGGTCGATGAGGGTGCCGTCTTCGTCGCGTGCCATCGCATTGATGGTGAGGTCGCGCCGCATCAGGTCTTCTTCGAGCGTGACGCCCGGGTCGGCATGGATGGTGAAGCCGCGGTAGCCCGGCGCCGACTTGCGCTCGGTGCGCGCAAGCGCCACTTCCTCTTTCGTCTGCGGGTGTAGGAAGACCGGGAAGTCGCGGCCCACCGGCGTGTAGCCGGCGGCCACCATCTCCTCGGGCGTGGCACCCACCGCCACCCAGTCGTGGTCGTTCACCGGCAGACCCAAGAGGGCATCGCGCACCGCGCCGCCGACCATGTAGGTTTTCATGGCCGGCAGTGTAGGTTCGGCGCGTGCGCTCTCGCGTGCGCTACCGGGAGGCGCGGTAGTCCTCGTTGCCTTCCAGGAAGTCGTGCTCGGCCAGCGCGTCTTTCGTCCAGGCGGCCACGCTCTTCAAGGCCTGCACGCGATCGATGTAGCCCTGCACGACCGGCGGCACCGGCAGGCCGTAGGTGACGATGCGCTTGACCACCGGGGCGTAGAAGGCGTCGGCAACGCAGAAGCTGCCGAAGAGCATGGGCCCGCCCGAGGTGGCAAGCAGCTCGCTCCACATCTGCACGATGCGGTCGAGGTCGGCGCGGGCCTGCGGCTGCTCGGCCAGCACACGCGGGCCGACGTGCTGCAGCTGTGCCTCGATGTTCATGCTGAAGTGCGTGCGCAGCGCGCCGAAGCCCGAGTGCATCTCGGCCACCACGCTGCGCGCACGGGCGCGGGTTTTCGTGTCGGCGGGCCAGAGCTTTTTCTCGGGGAATTTCTCGTGCAGGTATTCGGCGATGGCCAGCGAGTCCCAGATCACGAGACCGTCGTCCACCAGCACGGGCACTCGGCCGGCGGGGTTGATCCTGACGATCTCCTTCTTGAAGATCGAATCGGCGGCGGCGTAGTCCAGGCGCATCCGCTTTTCTTCGAAGGGGATGCCGGTTTCCGTCATGAGCACCCAGGGGCGCATGGACCATGACGAGTAGTTCTTGTTGCCGATGACGAGCTGCAGTGTCATGAGAGTCCTTGGGTCCGGTCGAAGGGGCCTGCCATGCTAGGGCAGCCGCCCGGGCCCGTCGATGACAACCCCGCATGGCGGTGATGCCACCGCGTCATCGGCGGCGGGGCGATTCAGCCGCGCCGGGCCTCGCGCCGCCAGCCGTCGAGGCGCGCCGGGTTGCCGCGGCGCGACAGCACCTCGGGCATCACCGCTTCCAGCGCCGTCGGGCGGATGCCCAGTGCATCGAGCCCCGGCAGCTGGCCGGTGGCCACGTTGGGCACGGCCATCGAGTCGAGGTTGTCGCGCGACATCATGGGTTCGCCCGGCAACAGCTCCAGCAGCCCCGCCTGGAGCCGCCCGAGCAAGGCCGGCAGCGGCAGCACCGGCCGCCGGTGGCCCGACCAGGCCCCGGCGTACTGCACCAGCTCCTTCAAGGTGTAGGTCTTCGGCCCGACCGCTTCGTAGCTGGCGCCAATCGTTTGGGGCGAGTTCAGCGCACGCACGATGGCCTGCGCCACGTCGTTCACCCACACCGGCTGGAACCGTGCGTCGGCACACGCGAGCGGCATCACCGGCAAGAGCGCCTGCAGGCGCGCGAAGAGGTTGAGGAATTGGTCTTGCGCCCCGAAGATCACCGACGGGCGCAGCACCGTGAGGTCGAGTCTCGCGGCGCGCAGCACGGCCTCGCCTTCGGCCTTGCTGCGCTGGTAGCGGGAGGGCGCATCGGGTGCGGCGCCCAGCGAACTCACATGCACCACCCGCCGCACGCCGGCAATCGCGCAGGCGCGTGCGAGCCGGCGCGGCAGTTCCACGTGCACTTCGCGGAAGGCGGCCTCGCTGCCGTGCAAGCTGGCGATCAGGTTGACCACTGCATGCTTGCCGCGCAGCAGCCGCACGAGTGCGGGTTCGTCGTAGGTCTTGGCCGGCAGCAGTTCGAGGCCGGGCAGCATCGACAGCGACTTGGCCCGCGCCGGCCGGCGGCTCGGCACCGTGATGCGTGCGGCACCGTCGCCATCCGCGATGAGCTGCTCGCACAGGGTGCGGCCGACGAAGCCGCTGCCGCCCAGCACGAGCACGGGCTTCACGGCAACTCTCCGTTGGTGATCGGGGCCGAGGCGAGGCGCGGGCCGATCATGCGGCCGAGGCGCGCCTTGAGCGAGGGGGCCTGGCCGGGCGCGGCACTGGCGGGTGCGTTGAGCAGGGCCGAATAGAAGATGGCGTTGGAGAGCACCTTCTTCACGTAGTCGCGGGTTTCGTTGAAGGGCACGTTCTCGGCCCAGATGGCGGCTTCGAGCACCGGGCCTTCGCGCCAGCGGCGTGGGCGGCTGGGGCCGGCGTTGTAGGCGGCGGCGGCGAGCAGCTCCGAGCCCTCGAAGTCTTCGAGCACCATGCGCAGGTACTGGGTGCCGAGCTTCAGGTTGGTGTCGCGGTCGGAGATCATGTCCTGCGTGAAGGGCAGGCCGATCTTCTTCGCCGTCCAGCGGGCGGTGGCCGGCATGATCTGCATCAGGCCCGAGGCGCCCACGTGGGAGCGGGCGTCCATGATGAAGCGCGACTCCTGGCGGATGAGGCCGTACACGTAGGCCGGGTCGAGGCCGATCTCTTTCGCGCGGGTCTGCACCTCGCGGCGGAAGGGCGTGGGGAAGCGCTGCGCGAGGTGGATCTCGCCGCGCGTGCGGTCGCTGGTGTTGATGCAGCGGTCCCACACCTCGCGGTCGCAGGCGAGCTGGGCGGCGGCGAGCAGGGCGCGGTCGTCCATGCCGCGCAGGGTGAAGTTCCACTCGCGCACACCTTCTTGGCGCAGGCCGATGGCGATCAGCTGCAGCGCACGCTGCAGGCCGGGCTCGCGCGAAGCGGCCTGGCGTTCGGCGTCGGTCAGCGGGGCGGGCGGCTCTGGCAGCGTGATCGGCCGGCCCAGCTCTTCGGCGGCGAGTGCGCCGTAGAAGCTCAGCTGGCCGGCGATGGTGGCGAGCATCTCCTGAGATTGTTCGTTCATCGCCTGAGGGTTGCTCGAATCCTTGGCGATGGCCTGCAGCGCCCGTGCCTTCCAGTAGACCCAGACCGGCTCGCGCTGCTCGCTTGGCGCCATCGCGTTGACGGCCTGCACCACCTGCTGCCAGCGGGGCTTGCCGCCGTTGGCGCGCAGCGCGGCGCGGGCTTTCCAGGCGAGCGTCTCGTCGGCCCAGTCGATGTCGACCGAGGCCTTGCCGGCGAGCAGTGCGGCGCGCTGGTAGTGCTCGGAGGCATCGGGCAGCAGCTTGATCGCGGCCTGCTTGGCGACGGCGGCCCAGGCCCAGGCGCCGAGCTCGGGCGGCAGCAGCGCCTCCCATTTGCCGCGCAGCCCGGCGGCAGCGGCATCGGGGTCGCTCGCCGACCAGCGCATCAGCGCGAGCGTGGCGAGCTCGCGTTCGGTGCGGCTGCGCGGGCTTAAGGCCTGGAGGTAGCGCTCGGGCTTGTCGAGCAGCGTGCCGGCGTCGTCACCCGCCTTGGGGCTGATGAGCGCGGCGGCCTGGCGTGCGGCGCGCGGCTTGTTGGCGTCGACGGCCAGGCGGGCACGGCGCCACACCTCGTCGTCTTTCAGCTGCTTGGCGTCGTAGAGCGTGCTGGCGAGCAGGTTGCAGCCGTCGTCGCCCTCGCGCTGCGCGAACCAGGCGGCACGGCCGGCCTGGCGCACGTCCTTGCCGTCGAAGTGGTCGGCCAGCAGCGCGTAGCAGATGACCTCGCGGTCGTCGTTCATGCGAAAGCGCGGGTAGTCGGCGGCGAGTGCTTTCCATTCGCGACGGCGGCCGAGTTCGAGCAGCCAGTCGTTGCGCAGGCGGTCTTCGACGTAGCTGCCGTTCCAGCGGCGGTAGAACGACTCCACCTCATCGAGCGAGGCGGCGTAGAGGCGGCTGTTGAGCTGCCAGTAGTCGGTCCACATGGCCAGCGGGTGGCGCTCCATCATCGCGGCGCTGCGCATCTGGGCGAGCCGGGCGGTGTCGCGTTTGCCGAAGGCGTCGCGTGCGGCGACGATGGCGTCGTTGCCGGTCTGTGCAAACGCCGGGCCGGCCGGGCCCATGATGGCCAGGCCGAGGCCCGCGACCATCAGCCGCGTGGCCCGCAAGCCGGGTTCCAATACTGCTCTCAACACCACGTCTCGTCGCCCTTCATCGTGTCTGAATCACCCCGCCTCACCCGCCCCGCGCTGCGCGCGCAACTGCTGGCTGCCCGTGAACGATTCGTCGCATCGGCAGAAGTTTCAGCGGCCGTCGAGGCCATCGCGCGGGAATTGAGGCAGGTCACCGACCGCCTGGAGCCCGAGTGCCTGGGGCTGTACTGGGCGATGCGATCGGAATTTAACGCAGCAGCCCTCTGGATCGACGACAACGGCGACACCACCTTCCCGCTGGCGTTGCCTTTCGCACAGCGCGCCGCACGGCAGATGCACTACCGGCGGTGGGATGGGCAGGCGCCCCACCTGACAGACGAGTGCGGCATCGCCACGAGCGACGGCGACCCGGTCGTGCCCGACGTGGTGCTGGTGCCCTGCGTGGGATTCACCGCCAGTGGCTACCGCCTCGGCTACGGCGGCGGTTATTTCGACCGCTGGCTGGCCGCCCATCCGCATGTCACGGCGGTGGGCGTGGCCTGGTCGGTGTCGCAGATCGACGAGTCGCAGTTCACGCCCGAGCCGCACGACCAGCCGCTCACGCTGATCGTCACCGAGCGGGGCGTGGTCTGAGGGGCGGCTCGCCCGCGGCTTGCTAACGTTCCCCCAGCGCGGCCCGCGTCTGCGCCGCCCGCGCCTCCACCCAGCAGCAGAACTCCTCCACCTCCTTGCGCGCCCTTGCCTGCGGCGTGGTGATGAGCCAGTAGGTCTGCGGCGTGGCCACCCGTCCTTCGGGGCCGAAAGGCTCGACGAGATCGCCGCGCTGCAGCTGCTCGGACACCAGCGGCAGCCGCGCCAGCGCGACCCCCTGGCCGGCCATCGCCGCCTGCACCTGCTGGTAGGTGTAGTTGAGGTAGAGCCAGCGCCGCGGCTGCACCTTGGGCGCACCGCGCTGCGCCAGCCAGTAGCGCCAGCTCAGGAATTCGGCGCTCGGCCGGTGGTCGTCTTCCTCGGTCACGGTGTACTGCGCCAGGTCTTCGGGCCTGGCGAGCGGCGGCGAGGCGCCCTGGCGGATCTGCTCGGCGAGCCACGGGCTGATCACCGGCGTGATGACCTCGCCGAAGAGGCGCTGTGCCTCGGGGGGCGCGTTGTTGCGGCCGGTGTAGCGCAGGATGAGGTCGAACTCGGGGTCTTGCGGGCTGGCCAGGGTGTCGGTGGCCTGCACGCGGATGTCGATCTCCGGGTGCTCGCGCTGGAAGGCCTCCATCGGCGGGATCAGCCACATCGAAGCAAACGACGCGAAGGTGTTCACGCTCACCACGCGGCGGCCTTGGGCCTGGCGGATCTGCTGCACGGCGGTGTCGATGCGGGTGAGGCTGGGCGCCAGCGCACGCAGGAAGGCGGCCCCGTCGCTGGTCAGTTCGACCTTGCGCGTGCCGCGGGTGAGCAGCGAGGCGCCCAGGTCTTCTTCCAGCGACTGGATCTGCCGGCTGACCGCCGACTGGGTGAGGCTCAGTTCGTCGGCCGCAGCGCGGAAGCTGAGGTGCCGGGCCACGGCCTCGAAGGTGCGGATGGGGCCCACGGCGAGTGGGCGGCGGCGTGGGTTATTCATGATCAGATCGCATCAATGGCTTGTGCCCATTTCATTGGACCGGGGTGCCGGAGGGGCCTATTCTCCAGCCATCGCATCCCACGGAGGCACATCATGACCCAGGCAACGATGACAATTTCGCAACAGTCCGGTTCCGCCGACTGGGCCCTGCCCGAAGGCCAGGCCCTGCGTCTGGACATCGGCCCGGGGGCCCGCGAGCTGCGCGTGACCCGCGGTCGCCTGTGGCTCACCCGCGAGGGCTCGGCCGACGAGCCGGCCGAGGACCTGTGGCTCACGGCCGGCGACACGCTCGCGCTCGAATCGGGCAGCGAGTGGGTGGTCGAGGGTTGGGGCGAGACGGGTTTCCAGCTGCTGGTGCCGCCGCGGGCCTGCCCGAGCTTCGCGCGGCGGCTTGCTGCGGTGGCGCGGCCGTCTTCCGCACGGCGCCGCGTCCTGCTCGGGTCGCCCGCCCTCGGTTGAGTCTGCATCCGCAGGCGCCGCACCATGATCACCACCCTCACGACCTTCCAGCTGCCGCGGCCGATCACGCGCGAGGAGGCGAAGAGCATCTTCCTGAGCACCGCGCCCAAGTACCAGGGCGTGCCCGGCCTCTTCCGCAAGGCCTATGTCTTTGCGGACGACGGGCGCACCGTCGGCGGCATCTACCTCTGGAAGACGCGCGCCGACGCCGAGGCGATGTACACCGACGCCTGGCGGGCCTTCGTGCGCGAGAAGTACGGCACCGACGCTTCGGTCACCTACTTCGACAGCCCGGTCGTGGTCGACAACGTGACGCACGAAATCCTCTCCGACTGACTCAGGCCGGCTTCTTGCGCGCGGCGGGGGCTCCCGGCTTGCGCGCCGCAGCCTTCTTCGCCGCGGCCTTCGCCGGCCGTGGGGAGGGCTTCTTCGCGTTGCGGGCCTGCAGCGCCGCCTGCATCGCCAGGCGCGCCCAGGGCTGCATCAGCATCGGCGATTCGAGCGCTTCGTCGGGGGCGCTCCAGAAACCGAGCACAAATTTCTGCCCGTCCTTGGCCTCAAACACGAAAGGCCCGCAACCGGCGGCTTCGAAGCGAGGGCGTGTGTCGTCGTTGACCTTCAGGTAGAGCTGCTCGTCACCCGCCACCGCGACGAAGAGGTCGTCGATGTAGAAGCCGTGCCCGCCGAACATGCGGCGCGATCGGGCGACCCCGAGCGAGCTCAGGAGCTTCCACGCAGTGCGCCGCAAACTCGTTGGACGAAGCCATGGGCCGCAGTGTGCCCAAAGCGCCGCGGCGCGTCAGCCGCCCTTGCCAGCTCCTGCCACGCCGGTGGACAAGGGAAACCGCACCACCACCCGCAGCCCATGCGGCTGCACCGACTGCAAGGCGACCTGCCCGTGGCTGCGCTCGACGATCTCTTTCACGATCGCCAGGCCCAGCCCGCAGCCGTTGCCCTCGTGCGTGGCGCGCACGAAGCGCTGGAAGATGCGCTCGTGTTCGCTCTCGGGCACGCCGGGGCCGGTGTCTTCGACGGTCAGCACCGCGTCGTGGCCCTCGGCATGCGCGCTCACGGTGACGTTTGCGCCGCGCCCGGCATAGCGGATCGCGTTGTCGACGATGTTGACCAGCGCCTCGCGGATCAGCATCGCGTTGCCCGTCACCGGCAGCGGCGCATCGCCGGTTTCACCCTCGTCGGTGCCGAGGTCGATGCCGGCGGCGAGCGCACGCGGCACCTGTTCGGCCGCCACCTCGCGCGCCAGGCGCCGCAGGTCGAAGCGGGTGCGCGACTGCGCCGCGGCCGCTTCCGGCTCGGCGCGCGCGAGGGCGAGCAGCTGGCTCACCAGGTGCGCACTGCGCGTGGCGCTCTCGTGCACGAGCTTGAGCCGGGCGCGCAGCTCGGGGTCGGTGGCCACCGTCGTGCTGGCGAGCGCCAGCTCGGTCTGGCTCTTGAGGCCGGCGAGCGGCGTGCGCAGCTGGTGGGCGGCGTCGCTGATGAAGCGGTTCTGCGCGTGCACGCTCTCGCGCACCTCGGCCAGCAGCGTGTTGAGCGCAAGCGCCAGGCTCTTCACTTCCTCGGGTGCCGCTTCGAGTTTGATCGGCGCGAGGTCGTTGATCGCGCGGGCCTCCACCAGGCTGCGCAGCCGCGCGAGCGGCGCGAGGCCGCCGCGGATGCCGCCCCACACGATCACCGACATCAGCACGATCAGCAGCGACAAGGGCAGGGCGGTGTCGATCAGGATCTGCCGCGCCAGCTCTTCGCGGCTGGTGCGGCTCTTGGCCACCTGCACCAGCAGCGTCTGCGGCTTGCCGGGCTCGCCGTACGCGAGGTAGAGCGCGGCCACGCGCACGTTGATGTCACGGCCTGCCTCGGTGCTGGGGGTGCCGACCCTCTCGCCCGGCTTGTCGTTGTGGCGGTCGTGCAGCGTGCCGTCGTAGAGGTAGGGCTGGTTGAGCTGCGGGTTGGGGATGCCCACCGGCGCCGGCATCTGGCTGTTGCCGAGGATGAACTCGCCCGGTGGCGAAGCTCACCTTGTAGTAGAGCCGGTCGTCGGGGTCGGCCTCGATCACGTCTTGCGCGGCACGCGGGAAGTCGATGTACAGGCCGCTGCCGCTCGGCTTGACCTGCCGCGCGAGCGCCCGCGAGGCGGTGGACAGGCTTGCGTCGATCGCCTGGTTGGCATAACGCTCGGCGAGCTTGTAGGTGAAGATGGCCGCGGCCATCCACAGCACCAGCTGCGGCAGCAGCAGCCACAGCAGCAGGTGGCGGTGCAGCGAACGGGTGCCCGGGGTGAGCCAGGCTTTCCAGCGTGCCACGCGGGGCCTCAGCTTTCGGCTTCGAGCAGGTAGCCCAGGCCCCGCACCGTGCGGATCGACACCTTCGAGCCTTCGAGCTTGCGCCGCAGCCGGTGGATGTAGACCTCGATGGCGCCGGGCGTCTGCTCGCTGGTGTCGCCGGTCCAGCCTTGCACGATCTGCTCCTTGGTGACGACCTTGTCGCGCTGCGTGAGCAGCAGGTCGAGCAGCGTCCATTCGCGCGGCGACAGGTCGACCGGTGTCTTGTCGATGCTGACGCGGCGGGCTTCGCGGTCGAAGCGCAGCAGGCCCGCCTGCTGGGGCGCGGCGGCCGTCGTGGCGCCGTGCGCACGGCGCAGCAGCGCGCGGATGCGCGCTTCCAGCTCGGGGAAGTCGAAGGGCTTGGTGAGGTAGTCGTCGGCCCCGGCGTTGAGCCCGGCCACACGCTGCTCCATGCCATCCCAGGCGGTGAGCACCATCATCGGCAGCGCCGGCTTGGCGGCGCGCACCTTCTTCAGCACGGTGAGCCCGTCGACCAGCGGCAGGCCGAGGTCGAGCACGCCGAGGTCGAAGTCGTGCTTGAGCAGCAGGTACTCGGCGACGGCGCCGTTCTCGGCCACCTCGACCTCGAAACCGCAGCCCTTGAGATTGGCAGTGAGTGCATCCGCGAGGATGGTGTCGTCTTCGGCAAGCAGGAGCTTCATCGGCGGGGCGTGTTCAAGCGCCCGCGATGGTATGACAGCCCCTGCTGCCGCCTCGGAGTGTTTGCCCCGAGGCGACTGCCGAGCCGTGGGCTTCAGCTCAGAACCAGACTTCGACTTGCGCGCCGTAGCTGGTGCCACTCGTCTTCCCGTCGCCGATGCCGGTCACGCCACCGGCGCCGGCGGCGGCGTTGGCAGCGTCGTTCCACTTGGCCGAGGTCACGTACAGACGCAGCTCGGGGCGGGTGAAGAAGCCGGGGCCGGCCGACAGCGCCGGGCCGACGGTCAGCTTGCTCAGCTTCTGAGTGGCCGAGCCGTCAGGCTTCTTCTGCGAGTAGCCCGCCTCGGCCAGCAGCTTGAGGTGCTTGCTGACGGCATACGAGACACGGCCGCCGAGCGTGGCCGAGTTCGTCTTCGCGCCGCCTTCGGCCTTGTCCTGCTGGAACATCGCCTGCGCCTGGCCGCCGAAGGGGCCCATCTGCCAGTTGACGCTTTCCACGACGCGCATGCCGCGCGCCGCCGACGGAGCGTTCAGGTCGCCGAAGTTGCCGTCGAGGCCGGCCGAACCTTGCGCGTACTGCAGCCACAGGTTGTTGGTGACGTTGGCGCCGACGGCCTGCGTGTGCTGCAGGCTCAGGCCGAAGCCATTGGTGCCCGCGGCTTCGGACGGCGTGGCGCTGAACTGGCCTTTGGTGTAGGTGCCGACGGCCGTCAGCTTGCCGCCCGGGTTCACGTCCATGCTGGCCAGCGACAGGTTCAGGCGCGAGCCGGGGCGGTTGGCGTTGTCGGTGCGGAAGAAGGCGAGGTTCAGCTTGCCGCC
This sequence comes from Rhizobacter sp. J219, assembly GCF_024700055.1. Lineage (GTDB taxonomy): Bacteria > Pseudomonadota > Gammaproteobacteria > Burkholderiales > Burkholderiaceae_C > Rhizobacter. The sequence goes on along the minus strand of NZ_JAJOND010000001.1, from coordinate 3,180,000 downwards.
GGCGACGTCGACGAGCCCATCGGCACCCGCGCCCACGCCCGACAGGTTGGTATAGAAGGTGTCGACGATGTGCACGTCGGCACGGTGGTAGAAGCGCTTGCCGATCCAGAAGCTGGTGTTGGGCGCGATGTCGAAGCCCTTGCCTTCCACGTACATCTGGTTGATGCCGACCTTCTCGTCGCCGGTGTCGGTGCCACCGTTGTAGAGGTTGGTCATCAGGTGGGCCTTGTATTCCACCTCGTCCACCTTGCCGGTGTGGCTCAGCAGGAATTCGCCGTAGAAGTCGCACTCGTTGCCGAGGCGGTACTTGAGGCCGGGGCCGCTCAGGCCGTAGCAGGCGCGCGATGCGTCTTTCTTGGTGGCGCCGGGGCCGGCACGGAAGTAGGCGCCGAAGTCGACCGCGTGGGCCGAGCCGGCGGCGAGTGCCGCGGCCAGCGCCAGGCTGGTGGGCGCGAGGGTGCGAAAGGCTGTCATGTGGAATGTCTCCAGGTGGTTGTCGGGAAAAGAGCGAAGCCATTCGGTGTGGGCTGGCGGGCCCTGGCTCCGGCGCGCATTGTTTTCAGAAACATTAACAAGATTAATTCGGTGTTAACCATGAGTTGCCCGAAACGCACACTGCTCTTTGGCCCCGGTTTCCTATGAAGCGGAGGGGAACCAAGGGTAAATCCGAGGTCAGGCGAGTTAATTAAACGTTAATGTTCGGCCCCGATCGCCCCTCGAGTGCTGCAGCCCCGACCCGATCTCCCCCGACACAACACACGACGGAGACTTGCGAATGACCCCCACCCGCACCACGACACGCGCGCTGCACATTGCCGCCGCGGCGACCCTCTTCTGTGCTTCCCTCGCGGCGCGTGCCGGCGAGGTGGAAGTGCTGCACTACTGGACGTCCGGCGGCGAAGCCAAGGCCGCCTCGGCGCTGAAAGCCACGCTCCAAGGCAAGGGCCACAGCTGGAAGGACTTCGCGGTCGCCGGCGGCGGGGGTGACTCCGCGATGACGGTGCTCAAGTCGCGCGTGGTCTCGGGCAACGCCCCGGCCGCGGCGCAGATCAAGGGCCCGTCCATCCAGGAATGGGGCAACGAAGGCGTGCTCGCCAACCTCGACGACGTGGCCAAGGCCAACAACTGGGACGCGCTGCTCCCGAAGGTCGTCTCCGACGTGATGAAGCACAAGGGCCACTACGTCGCCGTGCCGGTCAACGTGCACCGCGTCAACTGGCTGTGGGCCAACCCCGAGGCGCTGAAGAAGGCCAACGCGAAGATGCCGACCAACTGGGACGAGTTCTTCGTCACCGCCGAAGCACTCAAGAAGGCCGGCCTCATCGCCGTGGCCCACGGCGGCCAGAACTGGCAGGACTTCACCACCTTCGAGTCGGTCGCACTCGGCGTCGGTGGCGCTGACTTCTACCGCAAGGCGCTGGTGCAGCTCGACGCCGCCACGATCAAGGGCCCGACCATGCTCAAGGTGCTCACCACCTTCAAGAAGGTCAAGGGCTACACCGACAAGAACGCCCCCGGCCGCGACTGGAACCTGGCCACCGCGATGGTGATCCGCGGCGAGGCCGGCATGCAGCTGATGGGCGACTGGGCCAAGGGCGAGTTCATCGCCGCCGGCAAGGCGCCGGGAAAGGACTTCCTCTGCGCCGCCGCCCCTGGCACAGCCAACGCGTTCACCTTCAACATCGACAGCTTTGCGATGTTCAAGATCAAGAACACTGCCAACCTGCAGGCGCAGAAGGACATGGCCGCCGCGATCATGTCGCCCGAGTTCCAGGAGACCTTCAACCTGAACAAGGGCTCCATCCCCGCGCGCCTGAACATGGACATGGCCAAGTTCGACGACTGCGCCAAGCTGTCGAGCAAGGACTTCGTGGCAACTGCCAAGGGCAACACGCTGGTGCCGTCGATCGCGCACGGCATGGCCGTCTCGTCGGCCGCCGAAGGGGCGATCAAGGACGTGGTCTCGCAGTTCTGGAACACCGACACCATGACGCCTGAGCAGGCGATGGACCGCCTGGTGGCCGCTGCCAAGACGAAATGAGTTAGAGCGAAGAGAGGAGCAAGTCAGAAGCTTGTTTCTTGGCGGGCCGCGTCACCGCGCGGCCCGCGTTTTTCTCCTGCAGCCGGTCACCCCATGAGTTCCGCCTTTGCCACACGCCTCGCCCGCTGGATGCCGCGCCTTGCGGTCGCGCCCGGCTTCGCGTTGTCGTTCGCCTTCATCTACGGCCTGATCGCCTGGAACGGCGTGCTGTCGTTCTCGGCCTCGCGCCTCTTGCCCAACTACGAGTTCGTCGGGCTGGCGCAGTACGTGGCGCTCTTCGAGAGCGAACGCTGGCACGTGGCGCTCGTCAACCTCGGCATCTTCAGCTTCCTGTTCATCGGCGTGGGCCTGGCGCTGGGCCTCTTTCTGGCCATCCTGCTCGACCAGAAGATCCGCGCCGAAGGGGCGTTGCGCACCATCTACCTCTACCCGATGGCCTTGAGCTTCATCGTCACCGGCACCGCCTGGAAGTGGATCCTGAACCCCGGCCTCGGCCTTGAGCACCTGGTGCGCGGCTGGGGCTTCGAGAGCTTCAGCTTCGATTGGCTGGTCAACCCCGACAGGGCCATCTACACCGTCGTCATCGCCGGCGTGTGGCAGAGCGCGGGCTTCGTGATGGCGCTCTTTCTCGCCGGCCTGCGCGGCATCGACGACGCCATCCTCAAGGCCGCGCAGATCGACGGCGCCACGCTGCCGCGCATCTACTGGCGCATCGTCATCCCGAGCCTGCGGCCGGTCTTCTTCAGCACGCTGCTGGTGCTCGCGCACATCTCCATCAAGAGCTTCGACCTCGTGATGGCGCTCACCGCCGGCGGCCCCGGCTTCGCAACCGACATGCCCGCGACCTTCATGTATGCGATGAGCTTCTCGCGCGGCCAGATCGGCCTGGGCGCCGCGTCGGCCACCATCATGCTGTGCACGGTGGCGGCGATCGTCGTGCCTTATCTGTACTCTGAATTGCGGGGAGCGCGCCGATGAACTCCCGCCACTTCCACCGCCTCGCCATCTGGTCGGTGCTGCTGCTGTTCGCGGTCTTCTTCCTTGTGCCGCTGTACGTGATGGTGTCGACCTCGCTCAAGGACATGGCCCAGGTGCGCGATGGCAGCCTGCTCGACCTGCCCCACGGCCTGGACTTCGGCGCCTGGCGCAAAGCCTGGTCCGAGGCCTGCACCGGCACCGACTGCGGCGGGCTCAAGCCCTTCTTCGTCAATTCGCTGCTGATGGTGATCCCGGCGGTGCTGATCTCCACCGCGCTCGGCGCCATCAACGGCTATGTGTTCGCCAAGTGGCGCTTCAAGGGCAGCGAGCTGATGTTCGGCCTGATGCTCTTCGGTGCCTTCATGCCGCTGCAGGTGGTGCTCTTGCCGATGTCGCAGGTGCTCGGCTGGTTCAACCTGGCCGACTCGATCTGGGGGCTGGTGATCGTGCATGTGCTGGTCGGACTGGCCACGACCACGCTCTTCTTCCGCAACTACTACGTGGGCCTGCCCGACGAGCTGATCCGTGCGGCGATGCTCGACGGCGCCGGCTTCTGGCGCATCTTCTGGCGCATCGTGCTGCCGCTGTCGACGCCCATCCTCGTCGTCACGCTCATCTGGCAGTTCACCGCCATCTGGAACGACTTCCTCTTCGGCGTGGTGTTCTCCGCGGGTGACGCCAAGCCGGTGACGGTGGGCCTCAACAACATGGCCAACACCAGCAGCAGCGTCAAGGAATACAACGTCGACATGGCCGCCGCCATGATCGCCGCGCTGCCGACGCTGCTGATCTACGTGTTGGCAGGCAAGTACTTCGTGCGTGGGCTGACCGCCGGCGCAGTCAAAGGTTAAGCAGAACGATATGGGCGCACTTTCCATCCGCCAGGTCCGCAAGAGCTACGGGCCGGTCGACATCCTCAAGGGCATCGACCTCGAAATCGACGAGGGCGAATTCCTCATCCTCGTCGGCCCTTCGGGCTGCGGCAAATCGACGCTCTTGTCGATCATCGCGGGGCTCGACACCAGCACCTCCGGCCACATCCAGATCGGGGAGCGCGACGTCACGCACCAGTTGCCGCGCGACCGCGACATCGCGATGGTGTTCCAGAGCTACGCGCTCTACCCGAACATGAACGTGGCGCAGAACATCAGCTTCGCGCTCGAGATGCGTAAGGTTGCCAAGGCCGAGCGCGAAGCGGCCGTGGCCCGCGTTGCCAAGATGCTGCAGATCGAGCACCTGCTCGACCGCAAGCCCGCGCAGCTCTCCGGCGGTCAGCGCCAGCGGGTGGCGATGGGCCGGGCGCTCGCGCGCAATCCCAAGCTCTTCCTCTTCGACGAGCCCTTGTCGAACCTTGACGCCAAGCTGCGCGTGGAGATGCGCGCCGAGATCAAGCTCCTGCACCAGCGAACACGCACCACCACGGTCTACGTGACGCACGACCAGGTGGAAGCCATGACGCTCGGCGACCGCATCGCGGTGATGAAGGACGGCATGGTCCAGCAGTTCGGCACGCCCGACGACATCTACAGCCGCCCCGCGACGAAGTTCGTCGCCGAGTTCATCGGCTCGCCGGCGATGAACATGGTGAAGGCCGAGGTGATGGGCGAAGCGTTGAGCGTGAACGGTCAGACGATCACGCTCGCGGCCGAGCAGCAGCAGGCCTTGCGCGCGGCAGCGCCGAAGAGCGGCTGCGTGCTCGGTGTGCGGCCGGAGTGCGTGCGCCTCGGCGAGTCCGGCCTCTCCGGACGCCTGACGCTGCTGGAGCCGACCGGCCCCGACACCTACGCCTTCGTCGACACGGCGATCGGCCAGCTGGTGCTGCGCACCGGCGGCCGGGTCACCCATCGTGTGGGCGACGCCGTCAATGTGGCCTGGGATGCGCGGGACCTGCATGTGTTCGATGCGGAGAGCGAGAGGCGCGTCGGCTGACGGCGTCCATCCACTCAGGCGCGGGGCCTTCCCGCCTCGCCCGCCCGCGGCACGCTGGCTAAACTGCCGCCCACAAGACGGGCCGCGACGGCGGGAAAGGCGAGGGAGTGGACATGGTGCGACTCATGCGCGCGCTGGTGGGGTTGTGCGCCGCGGCGCTCTTGGGCTGTGGCGGCGGGGGTGGCGACGACGCATCCGGGGCGGCGCAGCGCGGCGGCACCTTCCGGGCCACCTTTGACGAGCCGGTCTATGAGGTGAGCGGTGTCGAGGGCACCCCGCCGACGTTCTGGGCCGAAGTGGCCCTTGCAGTGACCGGTGAGGCGGCGACCGAAGGCGTCTATCTGTTCGCCACGGTCGATGACGCGATCCTTCTCGACGTCGAAGGCCATTTTTCGACTGGCGGCATGCTGAACCTCGGCATCACCCTGCGGGGAGACCTCGCGCCGGGCGACTACTCGGGTGAAATCGTGCTTCGCGCCTGCCTGGATGAGGCGTGCACCCGCTTGCCACAAGGTGGGCCTGCGCGAGTGCCGATTCAATACCGCGTGCTGCCCAACATTGCGGTCCAACCCCAACTCCTCCTGAACCGTCAGGGGCGCGAAGCCGCACCGTCGGCTGTGGTGCCGGTCACGGTGCCCGCGGAGGCCGGCGCCGTCGAGATGCAGGTGAGCAACCCATGGCTCAGCGCGATCTCGGTGCAGTTCGACGGCACCGCGCTTCGGGTCAGCACGCAGCAGGTGCCTGCGGGCGTTTACACCTCAACGGTGACGCTTCGCTCGCCGAGCGACCCTCGGTACGCCCGCAGCGTCGACATCCGGTACGCCGTCGCCCCACCAGCGGCCGGTGAGCAGGTGCTGTCGGTGGCCAACCCTCACCGCTACATGTCGTATCGGCAAGGGGTCACGGATGTGCAGCGCATCGTCGTGACACGACCGACCTGGACGGATGTCTGGGACGCCCCGCTGATCCACAACAACGACAGCGGGATCGTCACGCTGAGTTCGACGCCGGACGGTCACTACGAAGCCGCGATCAACACGGCCGGCGTGCCTCCCGGTAGCTACTACCCCAGCATTCGCTTCTCCGCGGGGCCCACTGGCGGCCCGCCGGCGTTCGTCAGTTTCAACATCGTCGTCAACGATGCATTCCACGTCGACGGGGCGACCGGGAGCATGCTCACGGCCACCAGCACGTCGGCCGACATCGAATGGTCCAACGCCGTGCTCACCTTCGACGGTGTGCCTGCACGCTGGACGGCGGTGTCGCAGTCGCCGCTGCTGCAGGTGGTGAATGGCAGTGGCGTCACGGGCGCCGATCCCTTGCGCGTGAGGCTCGATCCTTCGGTCATCTCGCAGCCCGAATGGTCGCACTCGCTGCCGCTCACGCTCTCCATCGACCGACCGGGGACGTTGCCGCAGACGATCCAATACACGGTCTCGAACCTCATTCCGATGCTGCACACGGCATCGCCATCAACCTTGGTGGGCAGCAGCGGGCGCGTGTACATCGAGGGCAATTTCCGCAACTTCTACGGCGACCCGCTCGCTTCGAATCGCCTGCGGGTCGAGGGCGCGACGCTCGCAGGCGGACGGCTCGTCGCCGACACCCGCTACATCGGCGACGTGCTGGTGCTCCAACTCGACCTGACCGGTGCAGTGCCCGGGCAGCCGGTGCGGGTGCATGTCGACAGCGCGCTGCAGCCGTCACAGGTTGAGCTTCGGGTGCAGGAACCTCTGCGCACTGCCGCCGCTTTTCAAGCGTTGCCGTACGGTGTGCATCGACCAGGACAGTACGCACCCGGTCTCGGCGCCTTCTATTTCTCCAGGCCGGGGTTGGCGTACCGGTGGCAGATCGGCTCGGGCTCGCTGACACAGGCCCATGTGACCGGCTTGGTCGACATGGCGCCAAGCCCAGACGAGCGCCACGTGTACGCCCTCACGTCGTCGCAGTTGCTCGCCCTGCACCCGCAGACCTTTGCGCCACAGTCCACCCGTGGTGTCGTCGACTGGCAGGGGGCTTCGCTCACTTTCAGCCCCGCGGCGGACCGGATGCGTGGCCTGTCGATCAGTGCCGATGGGCGTGCGCTCGCCAGCCTCCTCGTGTCGCCAAGCCAGCCGCCGTACAACGTCGGCACCGTCTGCGTGATGCCCTCATCACGAGCCCCAAGAACGCTCATGGATTCGCCGCGGTCTTGCGACCCCGGCAGTGCGCTTGGCGGTGCGCATGGTGCGACGCCGTCGGGCACCTTGCGCAGCGCGAATGGCAGTGTGGTGGTCGGCGTGAACCCGGAAGGCCGGAGATCTAGCTACCGTGCCGACCAGCGCCACTGGACCTCCCATGCGCCGTTGCCGAGCGGCGTCACCATCGTCGCTGTCTCCGACAGCGGTACTCGCCTCGTGCGAAGCGACGGCATGCTGATCACCGAGGACGGTTCCGTGCTCGGCAGCCTCGCCGGCGTCGTGCCCTTCACCCATCGCGTAGGGGGCTACGGTTTGTCCTCCGGTGGGCGCTTCGGTCTCGTGTACGGCTACCAGACGACGGGTGCAGGAGCCGCAGAACGTGCAAGCGCCGCCTCGCTGTGGATCATCGACCTCAACAGCGTGGGGTGGACTGGCGCCGGTGGGGCGCCCGTCGTGGCGACGCTGTCGCTTCCGTCGGCCGTCGGCTGCACCGTCGCGTTCGTCGAAGGAGAAACGTGCGAGCACACGGCCTCGGTCTCCGTGGCCCCGGGTGACGGCACCGCGTTCGTCATGGGACCACGGGGTGTGGCCGCCCTGGGATTGCCGGCAAGCGTGACCTCCGCCCAACCGCAGTCGTCGCGTGTGGGCGCGCGCAGCCTGGGCAGCGGAACCGGTGCACAGGCTGTCTCTTCCACTGGCTCACGCGGGCGCGTCCGCCTCCCCATGCCCTAGGCGCTGCGCACCGCCGCATCGAATCGGCCGCTCCAACAGGGGCTGGTCACCGCAGGTTGCTGACTTCGTTCGTCTGGCGGAGGGGCTCTGAGTCTCGCCGCCAGGACGCGCCGATCGAGGTCCCGGCGCGCAGCTTTCGAGTCTGGCCTTGAGCTGGCGGACCCATGTCCACCGTCAAGCGGATTCGTTCATGAACGTTGGCGAACTCGAAGCGCAGACCGGCCTCGGTCGCGACGCGATTCGCTTCCACGATCGCCGGGGGCCGCTCGGGCCGGTGCCGCGCAGCTCGAACAAATGTCGCGACGACCCACCCTCCCTGGTGAAGGAGCCAAGCTGCTGCGCAGCATGCAGCGCGGCTGGAGGAGCGTGCCCGCCGGCACGGTCGTGGCGCGGCCGGCTGAACTACGCACGGAGCACCTTCTCCATTGCCTTGCCCTTCGCCAGTTCGTCGATGAGCTTGTCGAGCCAGCGGATCTTGCGCATCAGCGGGTCGGGCACCTCTTCCACGCGCACGCCGCAGACCACGCCATTGATGAGCGCGGTGTTCGGGTGCAGCGCGGGGGCTTCGTCGAAGAAGGTGCGGAAGTCGGTGCCGCGGTCGATCTGCTGGCGCAGCCCGGCCTCGTCGTAGCCGGTCAGCCAGCGGATGACCTGGTCGACCTCGTCCTTCGTGCGGCCCTTTCGCTCGGCCTTCTGCACATACAGCGGGTACACCTTGGCGAAGGCCATCGAGAAGATGCGATCGTTCTGCATCGCCGCCTACCTTCAGCCACTGGCCTTCTTCAGCATCTCCCCCATCTTCTGGTGGATCAGGTTGATCGCCTTCAGCGGCCGGATCATCACCTTGAACTCGACGATGCGACCCTCGTCGTTCCACTGGATCATGTCGACGCCGTTGACGGTGATGCCGTCGATGTCGACCTGGAACTCCAGCACCGCGTCGCGCGGGCCGGTGACTTCGCGCACGTAGCGGAAGGTCTCGTTGAAGAAGACGTGAAACGCGGCGCCCAGGTACTGCGTGGTGATCGCCTTGCCGACCTGCGGCGTGTGCACGACCGGCGAGTGGAAGACGACGCCATCTGCGAGCAGGGCGTCGAGGCCTTTCACGTTGCGCGTCGAGACGAGGTCGTGCCAGGTGGAGAGTGTGTCGAGGGTCATGTTGCGTCCTGTCGGGCCAGTGAGGGGAGGGGCCCTCGGCACTATAGGCGCGCCCTCGAGTCGTGGCGCCGCTGCGGTCGTGTCACTTCGCCATGAACGCATCCCGCGCTTGGCGGCCCAGGAATGGATGGTCGGTGAAGAAGCCGTCCATGCCGAGCTGCAGGAAGGCGCGGATCTGGCCGTCGAGCCGGCCGAGGGCCGTCGGGTCGGTGCCGACGTCGAAATCGTCGGGCAGGAAGACGTTCTCGGCGCGGAAGGTCCAGCCGTGGACGACGAGGCCGGCGCGGTGCGCATCGTCGACCAGCGAGGTCGGCGTGCCCAGGCGGCCGCCGACGAGCGGGATCATCAGGTTGGTGTTGGCGCCGATGCCTTGCGCATAGGTCGCGATCTCGGTCAGGCCGGCGGGCTTGGCGAGGTCGGCATAGGTGCGCGGGTCGCCGCTCACCACGAAGTCGTAGGGGCGGCCCGACGCACTCAGCAGCTGCACCAGCGGCAGGTCGGTCATGCGGCGCAGCTTGCGCAGGTTGGCCGTTTCGAAGGACTGGATGAAGACGGGCGCGTGGCGGCCTTCGAAGCCGTGGCGGCGCAGGGTCTTCACGAGCGGCTCTTCGAGCGGCAGGCCGATGCTCTGGAAGTAGGTCGGGTGCTTGGTCTCGGGGTAGACGCCGATCGGGCGCCGCGGCTTGCGGCCGTCGCGCGGCTCGTCGCGGCGGCGCTCGTTGGCTGCCTTCACCAGCTCCAGCACCTCGGCCAGGGTGGGCACCTCGAACATGCCGTCGAAGCGGGTGTTGGCGGGCCGCACCTGGGGCAGCCGCTCGCGGGCGCGCAGCGTCTTCAGTTCGGCCAGGGTGAAGTCTTCGGTGAACCAGCCGGTGATGCGCTGGCCGTCGATCAGCTTGGTGGTCTTGCGCGAGGCGAACTCGGGGCGCTCGATCACGTCGGTGGTGGCCTCGCGCACCGAGCCGTCGGCGTTGAGGATGGCGATCGCGTTTTCGTGGCGGGCCACGAGCACGCCGTCCTTGGTGATGACGAGGTCGGGCTCGATGTAGTCGGCGCCTTGTTCGATGGCCAGCCAGTAGGCCGCCAGCGTGTGCTCGGGCACGTAGCCACTGGCGCCGCGATGGGCGATCACGAGCGGTGCGGGCTTGTCATCGGCGTGCGTCGGCGTGGCGATGGTGGCGCTGCAGGCCACGGCGGCGAAGAGGGCGACGCCGAGGCGACGTGCAAGGCTGAACGGTGACATGGGCTTTCCTCCTGCCAGACTCGAAGCCGCCGACTCTAGGCGCGGTGGATGACCGTCGCGTGAAGTCTCTCTCGCCGGCGCACAAGCTTACAGGCGGCCCACGCAGCCGGCCACGCCACAGCGGCATTGCAGGCGGCCCTGGTGGTGCGTCTGGCCGTAGTTCGCCGTCAGCTCTTCACCGGCGGCGATGTCGCGCAGCGCATAGAACTCCACCCGGCCCTGGTTGAGCTTGAGCGACGCATTGGGCCGGCACGAGTGGTTGATGAAGCGCAGCGCGTCGCTCGACTGCGACGCGTCGATCGCGCGCCGTGTCGACACCGCGATCAGCATGATGCGCGCCTGCCCCCGGCTGCGGGCCTGCGCTTCCTGCAGGCTGATGGGCTCGCCGCGCACCTCGCCGATCTTGCGCCGCGCCGGGATGGGCTCGGCAGCAAACACGCCCTGGCCGTCGATGGCGCTCGGCCCCACCCGCAGCGCGAACTTCTGCGGATCGGCCGGTACGCCGCGTGGGCGCGCCGGTGCCGCGGCGGGCTCCGGCGCGGCAGGCGTGAGGACGGTGAGGCGGGGCATGGCCCCGATTGTCGGGGCCGCGCCAGGTCGTCAGGGGAAGAGCGACCCGCCGGTGAGCGGGAACGCGGCGCTGTCGTTGCGCACCCAGTTCGCCGTGTTGGCGATCGACGCGCGCAGTGCGGCCGGGTCGGCGATCGACAGCGTGCCGCCGTAGCGCACGTTGTCTTCGGGCGTGAAGGCGATGAAGGCGCCACTGCCGTTCAGCGCCGTCTGAAGCGTCGCGTCCAGCGGGCCCGCGGTGCCCAGGTTGATGGCCGCGAGGTAGCGCTCGACCACCAGCGTGGGGGCCGGCGTGGTGACGATGCTGCCCTGGAAGGCGAAGATCGTCTCGCTGGAGGTACTGACGCCGCCCCCCGTCCCGATGGCCTGGCCCCGGTCGGCGACAGGCGAGCCCGAGACATCGGTCTGCACCGTGACGATGGTGCCGGCCGCATACGCCTGGTCGGCCGTCCACAGGAAGGCCGATTCGTTGGTGGCGGTCAGGCTGTCGCGGTCGCTGAAGCCGATCTGCGTGCCGGCGGTGATGTCGCGCATCAGCATGAAGGCAAACGCATCGGGGCTGTCGCCGTTCACCGCGAGGAAGAGCAGGTCGCCCGCAGCCAGCGTGGTTGGCGGTGTGGTGCCGGCGGTGATGAAGTTGAGGCCCGTCGCGTCGGTGATGCCGGCGAAGGCATTGCCGGCCGTGTCGGTGATGGCGCCGGCCGGCACGAGCACGTGGTAGCCGGTGCCGGCGCGCAGGTCGGCGCTCGGGTTGATGGTGACCACCGCGCCGTTGACCGTCACTTGCGTGGTGTCGGTTACGGCGATGCTGCGCACGTCGTCGCTGCCATTGCCGACGGTGATCGAGCCGCTGCCGATGGCCACGTTTTCGTTGAAGGTCAATGTGATGCTGTCGCCCGTGGCGATGGCGGTCGCGTTGTCGACCGGCGTGCTGAGGGCGAGCGTGGGCGCCGTGGTGTCGGGCACCGAGGTGAAGGCGAGCGTGCTGGCATTGCTCACCGCCTGCGTGGCGTTGCCGTTGGCATCGCGGAACACGCCGCTTGCGAACTGCACGCTGTAGGTGGTGTTGGGCGTCAGGTCGGCCGTCGGGTTGATGCGCACCGTGGCGCCGGAGATGCTCACCTGCGTGGTGTCGGTCACGGCGATGCTGCGGGTGTCGCCACCGCTGCCCACGAGCGTGATGTTGCCCGTGCCGGCCGTCACGTTGGCGCCGAAGGTGAGATAGAGATGGCTGCCCAGGCCCACCGCGGCGGCGTTGCGCGTGGGCGTGTAGACCCACAGCTGCGGCAGCGCCTGCGAGCCACCGCCGGACTCGTTGGTCACGTACATGTTGAGCTGGCGGTCGAAGGTGATGCCTTCGTGCTGCGCCGACTGCCGGATGTCGAGCGAGCCGAAGACGCGCCCCGCGCGGTCGACCTTCAGGATGCGGCCGGTGTCGTTGCTCAGCACGATGAGGTGCGCACGGTCGGGCGCGGTGGCGGGCAGCGTGTTCGACAGCGCATGGATGTCGCCAAAGTCGGCCACGGTCAGCAGGTCGGGGTCGAAGAGGTTGGTGGGTTCGGTGGTCGCGCTGCCGTTGGTGGCGGTGCCGGCGGTGAAGTCGATTGCCGTCTGGAAGATGGCCTTCGGCGTCAGTTCCTTGACGAACACATAGCCGCCCGTCAACGGGTCGAAGCTCACACCTTCCAGCCCCACGTTGCCGACCGTCGGGCCGAGCTTCACGCTGCGCACGGTGGCGGCATCGAGCGTGGTGCCGGCCGTGTAGCTCAGCAGGTTGGCGGTGCGCACACGCTCGTCGGCCACGACGAAGCGGCCGCCGCCGATGGCGGTGATGCCTTCCGGGTCGGCGAAGAGGCCGGCGGGCAGCGCCATCGTGTCGAGCACCTGGCCGGTCTTGGAGATGCGGGTGATGTAGGTGCCTTCGTCGCCGACGATGAAGAGGCTGTCGGTGGCCTCGTCGTAGGTGACGGCCGAGACTTCGGCGGCGATCTGCGTGGCGCCCGACGTGGCCGGCAGCGTGTAGCGGCCGGTCAGGGTGTAGTTGCTGAGGTCCAGGCTCTCGCTCGGCGAGGTGAAGCTGAGCGTGGGGGCGGCGAGGGCGGCCGGCGCGTCGTCGTCACCGCCACCGCAGGCGGCCAGGGCAAGCGCGATCGCAGGGATCAGGAAACTCGTTCGGAGTGAGAGCGCAGGACGCACGGCAGGCACCTTGTTGTTTGCAAACCCGCCAAAGTAGCCACAAGCGGTGAAAGTCTCGTGACAGCGTGAATACTCGCGGCTGGTCCAAGATCAGGGCTTCAAAGGAGAACCCGCATGAAATCACGCGCCGCCGTTGCCTTCGCCGCAGGCGAGCCCCTGCAAGTCGTCGAGATCGACGTCGCCCCGCCCAAGCGAGGCGAGGTGCTGGTGCGCATCACGCACACCGGCGTGTGCCACACCGATGCCTTCACGCTTTCGGGCGACGACCCCGAGGGCCTGTTCCCGGTGGTGCTGGGCCATGAGGGCGCCGGCCTTGTGGTCGAGGTGGGCGAGGGCGTGACGAGCGTGAAGCCGGGCGACCATGTGATCCCGCTCTACACGGCCGAGTGCGGCGAGTGCCTCTTCTGCAAGAGCGGCAAGACCAACCTTTGCGTCTCGGTGCGCGCCACGCAGGGCAAGGGCGTGATGCCCGACGGCACATCGCGCTTCTCGTACAACGGCCAACCGCTCTACCACTACATGGGCTGCTCGACCTTCAGCGAGTACACGGTGGTGGCCGAGGTCTCGCTTGCGAAGATCCACCCCGAGGCCAACCCCGAGCAGGTGTGCCTGCTCGGCTGCGGCGTGACCACCGGCCTCGGCGCGGTGAAGAACACCGCGAAGGTGCAGGCCGGCGACACGGTCGCCGTCTTCGGCCTCGGCGGCATCGGCCTGGCGGTCGTGCAGGGCGCGAAGATGGCGAAGGCCAAGCGCATCATCGCGGTCGACACCAACCCGTCGAAGTTCGACCTCGCCCGCACCTTCGGCGCCACCGATTGCGTGAACCCGAAAGACTTCGACAAGCCCATCCAGCAGGTGATCGTCGAGATGACGGGCTGGGGCGTCGACCACTCCTTCGAATGTATCGGCAACGTCAACGTGATGCGCGCCGCCCTCGAGTGCGCGCACCGCGGCTGGGGCCAGTCGGTCATCATCGGCGTGGCAGGCGCGGGGCAGGAGATCTCGACCCGCCCGTTCCAGCTTGTCACCGGCCGGCGCTGGCTGGGCACGGCCTTCGGCGGCGTGAAGGGCCGCAGCCAACTGCCCGGCATGGTGGAAGACGCGATGAACGGCAGCATCCAGCTTGCGCCCTTCGTCACGCACACCATGCCGCTCACGCAGATCAACGAGGCCTTCGACCTGATGCACGAGGGCAAGTCGATCCGCTCGGTGGTCCACTACTGAGGGCATGTCGATGGAGCGCATCGAACAGCACGCGAGCTTCGGCGGCCGGCAGGAGGTGTGGCAGCACCGCTCTGGCGTGCTCGGCTGCGAGATGAAGTTCGGCATCTACCTTCCCGCCGCCGCCCTGCGTGGCGAGCCCTGTAGCGTGCTGTACTGGCTCTCGGGCCTGACCTGCACCGAGCAGAACTTCATCACCAAGGCCGGGGCGCAACAGCATGCGGCGCGACATGGCCTCATCGTCGTCGCACCGGACACCAGCCCGCGTGGCGAGGCCGTGCCCAACGACCCGGCCTACGACCTGGGGCAAGGCGCGGGCTTCTACCTCAACGCCACGCAGGCCCCGTGGGCCACGCACTACCGCATGCAGGACTACGTGGCCGAGGAGCTGCCGGCGCTCGTGGAGCAGCACTTCCCGGCGAAGCCGGTGCGGGGCATTTTCGGCCACTCGATGGGCGGCCACGGGGCGCTCGTCACTGCGATGCGCCACCCGGGGCGCTACCGGAGCGTGTCGGCCTTTTCGCCGATCGTCGCGCCGACGCAGGTGCCCTGGGGCGAGAAAGCTTTCGGCGCCTACCTCGGGTCTGACCGCCAAGCCTGGAAGGCATGGGATGCCGTCGGTTTCGTGGCCTCAGCGAAGGAGCGACTGCCCTTGTTGATCGACCAGGGCGAGGCCGACGAATTCCTCGCCACCCAGCTGCGGCCCGAGCTGCTGCAGGCGGCGTGCGCCGCGGCCGGCCATCCGCTGAGCTTGCGGATGCAGCCGGGCCATGACCACAGCTACTACTTCATCGCAAGCTTCCTCGGCGAACACTTCGCGCACCATGCGCGGCAGTTGCAGGGCGTGTGACGCGGCCTGGCCTTCAGGCCGACACCGGCGTGCAGATCTCGATCAGCAGGCCATCGGGCGCCCGCACGTACGAGACGGTCTGCCCCCACGGCTTTTGCGCCGGCGGCGACAACTCCCGCGCGCCATGCCGGATCGCCTGCGCATGCGCGGCGGGCACGTCGTCGGTGACGATGGCGATCTCCATGCCGAGTGGCTGTGGCGAGGCGTCGGCATGCACATGCCCGCCGGCAAAGTTGCCGTCGCCCAACGCGTGCGCGGCAAAGGCGAGGGTGATCTCGCCGGTGCTTAGTTCACCGTAAGTGCCCGACTCGTGCAGGAAGCGGCGTTCGAAGCCGAAGGCACGGGTGAAGAAGCCGAGCGACGCTTCGACGTCCGGAACATAGGTGATGACGTAGCCGAGTTTCATGTCGTATCTTGAGGGGTTATTTCTTGGCCTGGCCGGTTGAGAAGTAGGTGGCCGGCGGGCAGTCGCTGGGCACCTGAGACGACTGAAGATAGGTCTTGAGGCAAGAGACGTGCTGCTCGACGCGCTGGAGTTCCTGAGGCGACAGCGTTTTCGTGACCCCATGGCCTGCCAGCGACGCCTCGTAGAACCCGAGCGCATGTGCCATGTCGCCCTGAACGAGCTGGGGTGGAAAGCCCTCGCGGGCGCGGACCTGCCCTAGCATCTTCAGATCGGCATCGGCGTGTTCGAGAAGGGCCTGCGGGCTGGGGTAGCGCCGCGCGCTTTCGCCAAACGCCTTGCTCGCGCCGGACCAGTTCCTCGCCTTCTTCTCTTTCAGGCCGAGCGAGAAAAACCACTTCGCACTCTTGTGGTCCCCCTTGGGACTGGCGCTGCCCAGCCACTGAGCGACGAACTGGGGGTTGCGCACCTCCTGCTCCGTCAGCAGGGGAGCGGCGGCCTCCTTGGGCGTGGAGGCATCTGCAACTGCCCACGCACTAGCGCACCACAGAAACGCTGCCAACAGTTTTTGCATTGCCGCTCCTGCAACGGATCAGGTATTGGTAGAGGGAGGTCCACATCGATGGATCGACGGTAATACAACCCGCGCTGACCGAACCCGGATGCAGGTAGCGATCGTTGTTGCCTCTGACCGCATGCCCCTGGCCCAAGTAGAACCACGTCTTGGCATAGCGTGACTGCGCCATGTAGCCCTCGCCCAGGCTGTGAGGGAAGTCCGGTATTTGAACCGGGTGCAGGCCGGCGGGTATCGGGTTTCGGGTGTGGGTGACCGCCTTGACCTGCCCGCCGAGGAAGGTGAGCAGCCCGCGACTCAAGCTGAATTCGAGGTTCGCCGGTGCGCGATAGCCGGGATTTCCTGCTTTGAGATGCCCCGCGATGACAGAGAAGGGGTTGCCCCGCTCCACGCCTTCTTGCACGATGAAGTGATCCCGGCCATTCTGGGACGATGTGACGTCCACCTTGGTGAACTCCGGCAAGGCCACGACGACCCCGGAAGGCTCCCGCTTGACCTTGAGCCAACCGTCCATTCCCCCGACCACATACCTGTTGTCGCTCATGGCGTTCCCCCTGGTCAAAAGCGATCGATCCCTCCAACCCTAGCAGTCATAGGCCGGATGTTGCTTGTCGCAGATCTCCCGTGATTCTTTGTCGCAGACGAAGTTCTTTGCCGGGCAGTCCAGGAACTTTCGAGACGGCTCGACGATGGCGTTGTCTTTCGCGATGCACGCGCAGAAGCCGGGGCGAAGCTTGGCCTTCTTGTCGGGGTCGAAGGCGAATTCCATTCGGCTGGACTTCAAGTTTCATGCTGGCGAGATCGGTCTTGACCTTCTCGATCTCGGCCGTCTGCTCTTTGTTGACCTGCGTGCTCTCGACGCCGTCGTCCCAGACGATCGCAACCGTGGGTGCCGTGATGGCACTGAAGGCAATGACCGCCGCCGTGATCCATTTCTTGAAGCGCCCGAAGTGCATTTCGTACTCGTAGTCGTTCACGATGGACCTCCTGAAGATCGGCGACGGTGGGCCTACGAATGGCGAAGGGAGCGTTGCATCGTCTCAGGTGCAAGGGAATCATCAAACTTGCGGATGCCCGGCCTAACGCAACATCAACGTCACGCCAGTACGCCACACCCCCCAGACGCAAAAAAGCCCGCCACGTTGCCGTGGCGGGCTCAAAAGGCCTGAGGAGACCCTGTGTTCAACCGGTCATGTGAGGGAGGTCGTCTTGCCCTCAGAAGCTGTGGCGGATGCCGAGCGCAAACTCGGTGATGTCGCGTTCGTCGGTGTTGGTCAGGCCGGCCGGCAGGCTGGAAGCCCAGCGGTTGGCGTAGCCGGCAGTGCCTTCATTCTTGAAGTGCGTAAGCGAGGTGTAGATCGCGGTGCGGCGCGAGAGGTCGAACTGGTAACCCGCGCCGAGCGCCTGGGTCTTGCCGGTGTTCACGTTCTCGGCCTTGCTCTCCACCCACTGGGCCTTCACCAGGTGCGGGCCGAAGCGGTAGTCGCCGCCGATCCAGTAGCCCTGGCCATCGGCGTCGGTGGTGTTGCGGTCGTCGACCGACACATAACCGCCGGTCAGGCGCACGGCGCCGAACGAATAGGCCGCGGCACCGGAGATCGAGCGCACGCTGAAGCCGGTGGCGTTGACCTTGTCGTCGACGAACGAGACCATCGCATCGAGCGGGCCGCTGGTGTAGCGCAACCAGGCGTCGGCGACACGGGTGTCGGTGGTGCTGCCGGTGGCTTCACCGAAGCCCCACAGCGCGCCGACCTTCACGCCGCCGAACGATGCGCTTTCCAGGCGCAGCGAGTTGTTGACACGCGCCGGGCCGCCGTTGGCCGTGGCCGAGTTGGCACTGCCGCGCACGGGCTCGTAGCCGCCGAAGCCGCCGATCACCGCGGTGCTCGGGCCGTAGACGCCGTTGGCGAATTCGCTGAAGTCACCGGACAGGGCGTAGAGGCTGCCGTACTGGCGGCCGAGCGTCACTTGGCCGAGGCTGCTGTCGGCAAGGCCGACGAAGGCCTGGCGACCCCAGAACGCGCCCTGGCCGTTGGTGCCGTCGTCGAGGTTGATGCCGTGCTCGAGCGTGAAGATGGCACGCAGGCCGCCGCCGAGGTCTTCATTTCCGCGGAAGCCCAGGCGCGAGCCGGCGAGGCCGCCGCTTTGCGCACGGGTCAGTCGGCTCGCGCCGTCGGAAAACTGCACGAAGGCGTCGGCGACGCCGTAGATGGTGACCGGTTTCGTGGGCGCTGCGGTGGTCTGGGCGGATGCCGCGGCGCTGGCAGCCAGCGCGATGGTGGTGAGAGCGAATTGTTGGAATTTGGATCGCATGCGAAAACTTCTCCAATCAGTGGGCAGACCCCCTCGCAAGGCGGGCGCGTGCAGTCAGTCGAACAGGCCACGCGGCCTCGACACCTCACGCGGCAGCCACCGACCGGCGGCTGCGTCTTGGGGCGGCATGCTAGGGAGAACCCGCGAGCCGACCAAGCTGCTGCAGCGCAACAGGTCATGTCTGATTTCGCAAGAATCTTTCGGCTTGAGTTTCAGGTCCTTGCCCTCAACGCGCGCAATGCGGTGCGTGCAGCGGCGAGGTCCCACGCCGCGGTGCCCACGCTTTTGAAGACCGCCGGCCGGCTCCGATCGGGCCCGTCGCGCAGCAGCGTGCCGAGCGATGTCACGCGCGACCAGTCGACGCCGGCGCGCAGCAGGTCGCCGGCTTCATGGCGCGCACCGAGCGGGTCGTCGGCATAGAGATCGCTGCCCTCGAGCGTGTGCTTGCCGATCTCGGCCATCTCGGGTTTGAACGCACCGACGCCGACGACCACGCGGCCCGTGCGGGGTGCTTCGTCATACACGGGCTCGGTGCTGGTGGTGAGGGTGATGACGGTGTCCACGTCTGCCGGCGCGTCGACCGGGCAGGGCGCCAGGTGGGCGTGCAGGCTGCGCGCGGTGTCGCAGAAGGTTTGCGCACCCGCCACCGTGCGGCCACGGATCCACACACGCGCCGTCGGGTGCAGCGCATTCAGTGCCTGCAGGTGCCAACGCGCCTGCGCGCCGGTGCCCACCATCAGCACCTGCTGCGGCGCGTGCCCGAGCAGCGCACGGATCGCCAGCAGCGTCACCGCCGCTGTGCGGCGCCCGGTGACCTCCGGGCCGTCGAGCAGGCACAGCGGTCGGCCGGTCTCCGCATCGCACGCCGTCACCAGGCCGTGGATCGTGGGCAGGCCGTGCTGGGCATTGGCGCGTTGCACGGTCACGAGCTTGTGGACGGCGATGTCGGGCGCGGTGGCGGGCATGCTCAGCAGCACGCCGCCCTGGCCGAAAGGCACCGCCATGCGCGGTGGGCTGAGCAGCGTGCCGGCATCGACCTCGGCCGCGGCCTGGGCGAGTGCCTCCATCAGTGATGCGAAGTCGAGCAACTGCGCGGTGCGTGCGGCATCGCAGACCAGGAGCGAAGCAGTTGTGGCAGAGGTGTTCATCGGCGGTGTCCTCGACAGACCGGGCCGGGGCCTTGTGCGCATGGTGCGCGCACTGCAGACCCGGCGGCTGGGTGAATGCTTGGCGGCTGCCAGCGGAACGGGCATCATCTGGCCTCACTCTCACCGGAATCGGCCGGGAGAGACCACTGCCGCGAAGCGGTGGCGCCGAAGGAGCAACCGCCCCGGAAACTCTCAGGCAAATGGACCGGCCGATCCCACCACACTCTGAAGAGTTGTCGGCGTCGTCTGCCGGCACACCGCAGGAGCAAGCGCGGCGCCGCCCACGGCACGCGTGAATCTCTCAGGTCCAGCACAGAGGGGGCGGGCGCCACGCAGCTTGCGAGGCGCTCCCCTCCCATGACGTCTGGAGCCTGAACATGAAATCGATCGCGATCATCGGCGGTGGCATCACCGGCGTGACCTCCGCCTACGCCCTGGCCCGCCGCGGCCTGGCGGTCACCCTCTTCGAGCGGCACCGCTATGCGGCCATGGAGACCTCGTTTGCCAATGGCGGGCAACTCTCCGCGTCCAACGCGGAGGTCTGGAACCACACCGCCACCGTGCTCAAGGGCCTGAAGTGGATGCTGAAGGGCGACGCGCCGCTGCTCGTCAACCCACGCCCGGGCTGGCACAAGCTGTCGTGGTTCGCCGAGTTCTTGGCGAACATCCCGCATTACCGGCGCAACACCATCGAGACCGCGCGCCTCGCGGTGGCCGCGCGTGAGCACCTCTTTGGGTGGGCCGAGGCCGAGCGCATCGATTTCGACCTCAGGAAGCAGGGCATCCTGCACATCTACCGCGACCGCGCGGGCTTCGAGCACGCAGGCGAGGTCTCGAAGCTGCTCGCCGCCGGCGGCCTGCCGCGGCGCGCGGTCACGCCCGTGGAGATGCGCGCGATCGAGCCGACGCTGGCCGGCGACTACTTCGGCGGCTACTACACCGAGAGCGACGCGACGGGCGACATCCACAAGTTCACCGTCGGCCTGGCGGCGGCGTGCGAGCGGCTGGGGGTGCGCTTCGTCTACGGTGCCGACGTGCGCTCCCTGCACAGCGACGGCGAGTGCGCGACGGTGCGCCGGGGCTGCGCCGACGGCAGCGTCGACGAGCAGCCGTTCGACGCCGTGCTGGTGTGTGCAGGCGTGGCGAGCCGCGGCTTCGCCTCGCAGCTCGGCGACCGCGTCAACGTCTACCCGGTCAAGGGCTACTCGATCACGGTGAACCTGCTCGACGCCGCGAGCCAGGCCGGTGCTCCGACCGTGAGCCTGCTCGACGACGCGGCCAAGCTGGTGACGAGCCGCCTGGGCGTGGACCGCTTCCGCGTGGCCGGCACGGCCGAGTTCAACGGCTTCAACCGCGACATCCGCGCCGACCGCATCAGGCCGCTGGTCGACTGGGTCAACGCCTGCTTCCCGCAGGTCAACACCCGCCAGGTGGTGCCCTGGGCCGGGCTGCGGCCGATGATGCCGGACATGCTGCCGCGGGTGGGGCGAGGGCGGAAGGCCAACGTCTTCTACAACACCGGCCACGGTCACCTGGGCTGGACGCTCTCGGCCGTCACCGCGGAGATGGTGGCGACGCTGATGCAAGGCGAGCAGCGGCGCGGCCTCGTGGCGATGCCGGCTTAGGTCAGCCTAGGCGCGCAGCCGGTAACGGTCGTCCTGTGCGATCACCCGGCCTGCGGCGATGAGTTCATCGAGGTGCTGAGAGATCGAACGCTTCTCGATCGCCTGCGCCGAGGGCCCCGGGAAGCCGGGCGGGTAGAGGAAGCCGCCGGCGGCCAGATCGTCGAGGCTTGCCGGCGCGGCGCGCAGCCGCTCGATCAGCCCTGCCTCGCGTTCGTCAAGGCGGGCCGTGTAGGCGCGCAAGGCCTCTTCGAACGCAGCGCGCTCGGTGTACACGCCCTTGTGGTGCGAGGTGATCCACACCGCGGCGTCGAGCTCGGGCAGGCGTGCCAGCGAACGCCGGAAGTCGCCGAGGTTGGAGGTGGCGTCGCCGTAGTAGGGGCCGAAGGTGGAGAGGTCGATGTCGCCGATGAAGGCGATGCCGGCCGGCTCGACCACCAGCGCGCAGTGGCCCGCGGTGTGCCCCGGCAGGTGCACGGCGCGCACGCGCACGCCGCCGCCGAGGTCCCACGCGGCGCCGTCGGCGTAGGCCAGCGCATCGGGCCGCGGAGCGTAGCTGAACTCGGTGTCGAGCTTGTGGCGAAACGCATCGAGCGCGGGCGCCGGGTAGCCGAAGTGGCGGCGCAGCCCGTCCCAGCTGCGCGCGGCCTCCACGTCGCGCTCGTGCACATGCACCGGCGCGTGGGGCAGGCGGTGCAGGCCGCACAGGTGGTCTTCGTGCACATGGCCGAGGATCACCATCTCGACCGCGTCGTCGAAGCGCGCGGGGCCGAGGCGGTTGGCGACCTTCGGCGTGTCGAACGCGACCACGGTGTCACCGCCTTCGACGATCACCTGGTTGCCATCGGGGTACTTGCCCGACTTCTCGCCGAAGTACACGGTGACGGGGCCGAAGCGGGCGCTGGGGGTGTCGGGGTGCATGGTGGTGGGATGGTCGCAGAAGCCGCCGGGAGAAGACCTCGTGGCAAGAAGTGGCAGGGCGCCACTACAGTACGTGAGGCCGATGCCTGTGTCCGTCACGTGTGTGCCACTGCCTGGATTCCGCGATGCCCACTTCCCAGAAGCCCAAGCTGCTCTCCGGCGGCAACCCGCAGATCGCCAAAGGCGAGGGCGACGCGCCGGTGCAGGCCTACATCGAGGCCATGCCCGACTGGAAGCGCGACATCGGCCGCCAGCTCGATGCGCTGATCGTGCGCAGCGTGCCCGGCGTGCGCAAAGCGGTGAAGTGGAATTCGCCGTTCTATGGCGTCGAGGGGCAGGGCTGGTTCGTCAGCTACCACTGCTTCAACAAGTATGTGAAGGTCACCTTCTTCCGCGGCACTTCGCTCGAGCCCATGCCGCCGGGTGAATCGAAGACCGCGGAAACGCGCTACCTCGACATCCGCGAAGACGGCATCCCCGACGAGAAGCAGCTCGCGTCGTGGCTGAAGCAGGCCGCCGCCATCCCTGGCTGGGACGGGGGCTCGCCGAGTGCCGGCGGCAAGGCGATGTAGCGTGGCGGGCCTCACCGGACAAGACCCGCAACTGCTGCGCCGCCTGCTGCGCGCGAAAGACCGCATGGACGCCGCCTCGCACGAGGCCTGGCCGGTCGAGCGATTGGCCGAGGTGAGTGGTGTCTCCGCGGCCCACTTCGCGCGCCAGTTCAAGAAGGCCTTCGGAACGCCGCCGCATCGCTACCTGCTCACACGGCGCATCGAGCGTGCGACGGCGCTCTTGCGCGACACCGACCAGCCCATCATCGACATCGCGTTCCAGACCGGCTGGGAAAGCCTCGGCACCTTCGGCCGCACCTTCCGCGACATCACCGGCGAGAGCCCGAGCACGGTGCGTGAGCGTGCCCGGGCCGAGCCGCAGGATTTGAGTCAGGTGCCGCACTGCGTGGTGAGCGCCGCGCAGCGACCACATCTGACGACAGCAGTTTCGGAGAAGCGCCGCCGCGAGGCCGAACCTATAACGGGAACCCTCAACAACAAGGAGCTTCCATGAACCAAGTCCAGGTGGTCGGTTTGTATGTGCATGATCAAGACGAGGCGCTCTCGTTCTACGTCGACAAGCTTGGCTTCCAGGTGCACACCGACGTGCGCAACGGCCCCTACCGCTGGCTGACGGTGCAGCACCCCGACCAGCCGGCGTTCCAGCTCGGTCTCTTCGTGCCCGGCCCGCCGGTGCATGACGACGCCACCGCGCAGACCTTGCGCGAGATGGTGGCCAAGGGTGCGATGCCGCCGCTGGTGCTCGAGGTCGACAACTGCCGCGCGGCCCACGACCGCCTGCTCGGCCAGGGCGTCGAGTTCACGCAGGCGCCGATCGAGCGCTTCGGCACGGTCGACGCCGGCTTTCGCGATCCCTCGGGCAACGGCTGGAAGATGATCCAGTCGCGCCGCTGAGGGCGGCATGTGTGTTCTAGGCCTCCATGGAGACGCAGGCATGGCAACGGTGAAGAAGACTGCAGCGGCCCTCGGCCATGACGAGGCCGCGCACCACATCGACCGGCGCATTGCCGAGCTGGGCGGCTGGCGCGGCGAGACGCTGTCGCAGATCCGCGCCCTGATCAAGGAGGCGGTGCCCGACGTGGTGGAAGAGTGGAAGTGGAACAACCCGGTGTGGTCCTCCAACGGCATCCTGTGCACCGGCGAGAGCTACAAGGCCGCGGTGAAGACCACCTTCGCGAGAGGCGCCTCGGTGCCCGACCCGGCCGGCCTCTTCAATGCCAGCCTCGACGGCAACGTGCGCCGCGCGATCGACTTCCGCGAGGGCGACACGCTCGACAAGAAGGCGCTGAAGGCGCTCTTCAAGGCGGCGGCCGAGGTCAACAAGGCCGCGGCCAGGAAATAGCTCAGGCCATCCGGCCCTTCTGGCTGAAGAGCGGCGAGCTCGCGCTGGCCATCGCGAGCTCGCCGGCCGCGTCCACCAGCGCGCGGCCCAGCGCCTCCATGCGCGCAGGCGTGAGCCGCAGCAGCGGCCCCGCGATGGTGATCACGCCGATCGCCTCCTGCCCACGCCGGCGCACCGGCGCGGCCATCGCCGACATGCCCGGCGCGTACATCTCGACGATGGTGCTGAAGCCGCGCTTGCGGTCTTCGTCGAGCACCTTCCACAAGGCCTTGAAGGTGGTCGGCGCTTTGGGTCCAAATTCTTTTGGCGATCCGAAGCCTTGCAGCGACACGAGTGCGGCGGCGCGCTCTTCGGTGAGGGTCATCAGCCAGGCATGGCCGCCGGCGCTGCAGGAGAGGCGCACGTCGATGCCCATGTCGGGGTCGTAGCGCAGGCCGGTGCGCGCGCCTTGGGCCTTGGCGACGAAGGTGAGACGGTTGCCATCGACGAGGGCGAGTCGCACCAGCTCGCCGCTCAGCTCGGCGAGGCGGTCGATGATGGGCTGCGCGATGTCGACCACGCCCGCGCCGCCGAGAAAGGCGAGGCCCATCGCCGGCAGCTTGGTGGTGAGGGCGTAGTCACCCCGCTCGCTTACCTGCCGCACGTAGCCGCAGCGGACCATGTCGGCGAGCAGACGATGGCAGGCGCTCCGCGGCAGCGCCAGCTCGTCGGCCATCGACGCGAGCGCCAGGCCCTGCGGTTGCTGCGACAGCAGCTCGAGGATGCGGAAGGCCCGCTCCAGTGTGCCAGTGGGAGGCGAGGCGCTTTCGTTGCTGATCAAGGTGCTTCTCACGATTCGGAATGAAATTCCAGCCTGGAATGGCGTTCAGCCGTGGCCTCGATCATGCCGCTCATCGGCCCCGGCGAGGGCCTTGTTCACAGGAGACACCGCTCGTGAAACGCCTCATCTCGTTGGTTGCACTCGCGCTCGCGCTTGGGCCGGCCATTGCGCAAGACATCCAGGACCGCACGATCAAGTTCGGCCACCTCAACAACCCCGACCACCCGGTGAGCCTGGGCACCAAGCGCTTCGCCGAACTCGTGGCCGCGAAAAGCGGCGGCAAGCTGAAGGTGCAGGAGTTCCCGTCGTCCCAGCTCGGCAACGAGCTGCAGCAGCAATCGGCGCTGCAGGGCGGCGTGCAGGAGATGACGGCCCCGGCGACGACCTCGCTCGCTGGCATCGTGAAGGAGTTCGGTCTCATCGACTTCCCCTTCGCCGTGGGCAGCTATGCGCAGGCCGATGCCCTGCTCGACGGTCCGTTCGGTCAGGCGCTGCTGGCCCGGCTGCCCGAGAAGGGCCTCGTGAGCCTAGGCTACTGGGACCTCGGTTTCCGAAACGTGACCAACAGCCGCCGGCCGATCACCAAGGCAGAAGACCTGGAAGGCCTGAAGCTGCGCGTGATCCCCAACCCGGTTTTCCTCGACACCTTCAAGGCCTTCAAGGCCAACCCGGTGCCGATGCCGTTTGCCGAGCTGTACGGTGCGCTCGAGGCCAAGGCGGTCGACGGACAGGAGAACCCGTTGGCAGTGATCCTGTCGAACAAGTTCTTCGAGGTGAACAAGTACGTGAGCGCGACGCAGCATGTGTACGCGGCCAACATCCTGCTCGTGAGCAAGAAGTTCTGGGACAAGCTCTCGCCCACCGAGCAGAAGATCCTGCACGACGCGGCCAACGAAGCGCGCAGCTACCAGCGCCAGGCGAGCCGCGCCGCCGCGCAGAAGGCGGTGAGCGAGTTGCAGGCCAAGGGCATGCAATACAACGAGGTGAGTGCCGCCGAACGCGCCCGCATGAGCGCCATCGCCAAGCCGGTGACCGAGCGCTTCGCCGCGAGCTACGACCCGGTCATCGTCAAGCTCTACCAGGCCGAGCTCGCGAAAGTGGTGAAGCCATGAGCACGCGCCCGAAGATCCTGGTCCTGCACGGCCCCAACCTCAACCTCTTTGGCCGCCGCGAGCCGCACATCTACGGCACCACCACGCTGGCCGAGATCAACGAGAAGCTCATGGCACTGGCGCGCGAGCTGGAGGTCGAGATCGAGACCTTCCAGTCGAACCACGAAGGCGCGCTCATCGACAAGTTCCACGAGAACATCGACCGCGCGGCTGGTGCGCTCGTGAACCCCGCCGGCCTCACGCAGCATGGCGTGCCGCTGCACGACGCGATCAAGGCCATGCCGTTCCCGGTGATCGAGGTGCACATGTCGAACATCGCGGCGCGCGAGGCGTGGCGGGCGCACTCCATCATCTCGCCCGCCGTCAAGGGCACGGTGCAGGGGTTGGGCTGGCGGTCTTACACCGCGGCCTTGCGCACGATGGCCGAGTGGGCGAAGGAAGCGAAAGCGGGCTGATGGGGGTGGCAAGCGTGGGCGGGCCGAGCGCTGGGCCGCTCACAAGCTGGCCCGCGATCCCGGCGGGGGATCGTCCGCGCACCCGCGGGCGAGGGGCTCCACGCTTAAACTGCCGGAATGAACGAACCAGTACAGCGTGCGCGTGTCGTTGCCAAGCGTGCGGGAGGGGCCGCCCGCAAGGAGCCGACCCGCACCAACGACCCCGAGCGCACCAAGGCCAACATCCTCGAAGTGGCCGAGGCCGAGTTCGGCGAGAAGGGCCTGGCGGGTGCACGCATCGACGAGATCGCCGCGGCGACCAACACGTCCAAGCGGATGATCTATTACTACTTCGGCAGCAAGGAGGGGCTCTACCTCGCCGTGCTCGAAGAGGCCTACCGCCGCGTGCGCGACGTCGAGGCCGAACTGCACCTTCAAGACCTGGAACCGGAAGAAGGCTTGCGCCGCCTGGTCGCCTTCACCTTCGACCACCACCTGCACCACGAAAGCTACATCCGCCTGGTGATGTCGGAAAACATCCACCGCGGCGAATACCTCGCGCAAAGCCCGCGCATCCAGGAGCTTCAACGTGCCGGCGATTGCGGCGATCAAGAACCTCTACGAACGAGGCGTGAAGGCCGGCATCTTCCGCCGCGGCCTGAACCCGATCGACATCCACGCGTCGATCTCGGCGCTGAGCTTCTTCAACGTCTCCAACCGCCATACCTTCAGCCTCATCTTCAAGCTCGACATGACGTCCCCGGCCTACATCGCCGAGCGGCGCGAGAACGTGGTCGAGATGATCGTGCGCTTCGTGCGCAAAGGCTGAGTCCCGCTTTCCCCCGCTCTTGTCTTGCCACCGCGCCGGGCGGAGGCTTAGGTGTTTTCACCGAGATTAAAACTAACCAGTTCGTACAAAACTCGCTGCCGGAGACAACGAATGCTCGACAGATCGATCGACGGGATGTGCCGCCTCTTCGGCATGCTGATGGTGGCCTGCCTCGCGCTGATGGTGCTGATGGTGTTCGGCAATGTCGTGCTGCGCTATGGCTTCAACTCGGGCATCACCGCGTCGGAGGAGTTGTCGCGCTGGCTCTTCGTCTGGATGACCTTCCTCGGCGCCATCGTGGCGGTGCGCCGGCACGCGCACCTGGGGACCGACGCGCTGGTGTCGCGCCTGCCGCTCGTCGGCAAGAAGATCTGCTTCGTGGCCGCCCATGGGCTGATGCTCTAC
The DNA here is from genome assembly GCF_024700055.1 of Rhizobacter sp. J219. Taxonomy (GTDB): domain Bacteria; phylum Pseudomonadota; class Gammaproteobacteria; order Burkholderiales; family Burkholderiaceae_C; genus Rhizobacter. The sequence goes on along the minus strand of NZ_JAJOND010000001.1, from coordinate 3,152,407 downwards.
ATCTGCTGGCTGATGGGTCGAGGCGCCTGGCAGCAGACGGTGATCAACCTCGAAACCACCAGCGCGGTGATGCAGCTGCCGATGGCCTGGCTCTACGCAAGCGGCGTGGTCTTCGCGGTGCTGGCGGGGGCGTTCATCTTCATCGAGCTGCTGCGATTCCTGTCGGGCCGCCTGCCCGATGCCGAGCTGATCGGCGTGGTCGAGTCCGACGACATGCCGCATGGCAACCCTTCTGAGACGGGGCAGCCATGACGATCGCGATCTTCCTCGGCGCCCTGCTGGGCGCGATGGCCCTCGGCGTGCCGATCTCGTTCTCGCTGCTGGTGTGCGGCGTCGCGCTGATGTGGCACCTGGGCATGTTCGACCCGCAGATCCTCGCGCAGAACACCATCGAAGGCGCCAACAGTTTCCCGCTGCTCGCCGTGCCCTTCTTCATGCTGGCCGGCGAGATCATGAACGCGGGCGGGTTGTCTCGACGCATCGTCAACTTCGCGATGACGCTCGTGGGCCACGTGCGCGGCGGACTGGGCTACGTCGGCATCATGGCCGCGATCATCATGGCGGCGCTCTCGGGTTCGGCCGTGGCCGATGCCGCCGCGCTGGCCGCCCTGCTGCTGCCGATGATGAACCGCGCCGGCTACGACACGGCGCGGTCATCGGGCCTGCTCGCCTCGGCCAGCATCATTGCGCCGATCATCCCGCCGAGCATCGCATTCGTGGTCTTCGGCGTGGCGGCGAATGTGTCGATCTCCAAGCTCTTCATGGCCGGCATCGCGCCGGGCCTGATGCTGGGAGCGGCGCTCTGGGTCACCTGGTGGGTGCTGGTGCGCAAGGAAAAGATCGAGGCCGCGCCGCGCGCCAGCCGCCGCGAGGTGCTGGTGGCCCTGCGCGACGCGACCTTCGCGCTGGTGCTGCCGGCGATCGTGATCGTGGGCCTCAAATTCGGCGTGTTCACGCCCACCGAGGCGGCGGTGGTGGCGGCGGTCTATGCGCTCTTCGTGTCGACCGTGGTCTACCGGGAGCTCAAGCTGTCGCAGCTCTACGGCCTCTTCCTCGCCGCCGCGCAAACCACGGCGGTGATCATGTTCCTCGTTGCTGCGGCCATGGTCTCGGCCTGGATGGTCACCGTGGCCAACCTGCCCGCCGAACTGACCGCGCTGCTCAAGCCGCTGCTCGACCAGCCCACGCTGCTGCTGATCATGCTGATGGTGATCACGATGCTCGTGGGCACGGCGATGGACATGACGCCCACCATCCTCATCCTCACGCCGGTCTTCATGCCGCTCGTGAAGGCCGCCGGCATCGACCCGGTGTACTTCGGCGTGCTCTTCATCATCAACAACGCCATCGGCCTCATCACGCCCCCCGTGGGCACCGTGCTCAGCACCGTGGCCGGCGTCGGCAAAGTCAGCATGGACCAGGTCACGCGCGGCGTGTGGCCCTTCATGCTGGCGCAGTTCGCCGTGATGTTCCTGCTGGTCTTCTTCCCTTCGCTCGTGACCGTGCCCGCCCGCTGGTTCTACGGTTGACGCCTTCCATTCCACAACGGAGACACCCCACCATGAAACGCATCTTCCTCAAGAGCCTGCTGGCCCTGACCGCCGTGGCCGCGATCGGCAGCGCCCATGCCCAGACCCGCACGATCAAGTTCGCCAACCAGAATGCCAAGGGCCACCCCATCGTGCAGGGCATGGAGAAGTTCGCCGAGATCGTGGAGGCCAAGTCCGGCGGCAAGCTCAAGGTCAACGTGTTCCCGGGTGGCGCGCTCGGCAGCGACCAGGCCAACCTCTCGGCGCTGCAAGGCGGCACGCTGGAGATGGCCTCGATGAACTCGGGCATCTTCGCGAGCATCGTGAAGGACTTCGCGGTCTACGACTTCCCCTTCCTTTTCTCCAACCCCAAGGAAGTGGCGGCGGTGGTCGATGGCCCGGTCGGTCAGGCGCTGCATGCCAAGCTGGAAGAAAAAGGCCTCGTCGGCCTCGCGTACTACGAACTGGGCTTTCGCCAGATCACCAACAGCAAGCGCCCCATCACCAAGGTCGATGACATCGCGGGCCTGAAGCTGCGCGTGATCCCCAACCCGATCAACATCGACTGGGTGAACGCGCTCGGCGCGAACCCGACACCGCTGCCCTTCCCGGAGCTCTATGCCGCGCTGGAGCAAAAGGCGGTCGACGGCCAGGAGAACCCGGTCGCCACCATCCAGGGCGCCAAGCTCTTCGAGGTGCAGAAGTACATGACGCTCACCAACCACCAGTACAACCCGCAGTCGGTGGTGGTGAGCAAGAAGTTCTGGGACTCGCTCTCGGCGGCCGAGCGCAAGATCGTGCAAGACGCGGCACTCGAGTCGGCGAAGTTCCAGCGCGAGCAGTCGCGCTCGGCGGCGGCCGGCATCCTCGAGGCGCTGAAGAAAGCCGGCATGCAGGTGAGCGAGTTGCCGCCGGCCGAGATGGCCAAGCTGCGCGACAAGATCAAGCCGGTGATCGCCAAGCACACCGCGAGCGTGGGCGAGGCGACGGTGAAGGCCGTGCTGGCCGACATCGAGGCCGCGCGCAAGTAAGCCGCCCCTCCACCAGCTCATCGCGGAGCCCTCCATCGTGATCGACGGCAGCACCGAGGTCATCGCGCACCTCGGCTTTCCCACGCACGCCTTCAAGGCGCCGCTGGTCTACAACCCGTACTTCGCCTCGGCCGGCATCAACGCGGTCGTGGTGCCGATGGGCTGCCGGCCCGAGGCGTTCGAGGCCGCGCTCCGAGGTCTCTTCCAGTTGGAGAACCTGCGCGGCGCGCTCATCACCATGCCGCACAAGGTGAGCGTGGTCGATCTGCTCGACGAGGCGACCCCGAGTGTGCGTGTGGCCGGTGCCTGCAATGCGGTGAAGCGGAGCGCCGACGGCCGCCTGATCGGCGACCAGTTCGACGGTACCGGCTTCGTGCGCGGCATCGAGCGCAAAGGCCTGGTGCTGCGCGGCGCGCGGGCGCTGGTGGTGGGCTGCGGCGGTGTCGGCTCGGCGATTGCCGCGTCGCTGGCCGCGGCGCAGGTCTCTCACATCGCACTCTTCGACCTGCACGCCGCTTCGGCCGATGAGCTCGCGCAGCGCCTGCACACCCACTTCCCCTCGGTCGAGGTGAGCACCGGTCGCAACGACCCCGAAGGCTTCAGCCTCGTCGTCAACGCCACGCCGCTCGGCATGAACGCGGGCGACCCGTTGCCGCTGGAGGTGTCGCGCCTCGCACCGGGCACCTTCGTCGGCGAAGTGGTGATGAAGACCGAGATGACCGCCTTCCTGCAGGCCGCGAAGGCGCGCGGCTGCCGGGTGCAGGTGGGCAGCGACATGCTGTTCGAGATGATCCCGCCCTACCTCGAGTTCTTCGGCTTCCCGACGACGACGCCTGAGCACCTCAGGTCGCTCGCCCGTCTGCAGTACTAGGAGGTTTCATGAGCGACCTGCTTCTGGACCCCGTTCGTGCACGCGAGCCCGTGCAGGCCTCGTTCAGCGACGAGCACAACCCACTCGGGCTGAACGGCATCGAGTTCGTCGAATACGCCACCTCCGCGCCGCAGGCCTTGGGCCAGGTGCTGGAGATGATGGGCTTTCGGCCGGTTGCTCGGCACCGCTCGCGCGAGGTGATGCTGTACCGCCAGGGCGGCCTCAACATCGTCGTCAACGCCCACCCCGCGGCCGGACCGGAGGCGCCGTCGACGGCGCCTTCGACGCCCACCATCAGCGCCATCGCGCTGCGCGTGCGCAACGCCAACGAGGTGCACCGCCATGTGCTCGACCGCGGCGGCTGGGATGCACCGGCGCACCCGCAGGCGATGGAGCTCAACATTCCCGCGATCCACGGCGTCGGCGGCAGCCGCATCCACTTCGTCGACCGCTACCGCGAGTTCTCGATCTACGACGTGGACTTCGTGCCGATCACGGCCGCCGACCAGCAGCCGCCGGGCATCCCCGGCCTGCACATCTTCGGCGTCGTGCAGTACATCGGCGTGGGCCGCAGCAGCGACTGGATCGAGTTCTACGCCGAGCTGCTGGGCACCACCTTGATCCCCGACGAGCAGCGCTTCGGCATCCTGCCGGCGGGCAAGTTGCTGCAGGCCCCGGCCACCGAGCCGGCCAACGGCTTCATGCTGCAACTGGTGGAGCCGCCGCTCGATGCGGAGTCGGCCACCGAGCAGTTCCAGCGCATCGGCCTGGGGGTGCCCGACGTGCTGGCGGCGGTGCGCAGCCTGCGCGCGCTCGGCATGGAGTTCGTCGAGAGCGATGCGGCGCACACCGAGCGGCGTGGCGCGCTGACGAAGACCTACCTCGGCGGCGTGGCCTTCGAGCTGGTGCAAAGCGGGGCCGCATCATGAGCACCCAGGGCTTCGGCATGGACACCATCAGCCTTGCCGGCCCGCTTGAAGCCAAGCTCGACGCGATGCGCAGGGCCGGCTTCGACCAGGTGATGCTCAAGGCCAATGACCTCGTCGGCCATCCGCAAGGCTGGCGGGCTGCCGTGGCCGCGGTGAAGGCGAGCGGCCTGCGCGGTACCGGCTTCCAGGTGCTGCGCGACTTCGAAGGCCTTTCGGGCCACCTGCACCACTACAAGCTCGACATCGCGAAGACCATGCTCGAGATGTGCGCCGCGCTCGGCTGCGACGTGCTGCTCGCGTGTTCGTCGACTTCGACCCATGCGAGCGCCGACCTCGACCACATCGCCCGCGACCTGCGCAAGCTCGCCATGCTCGCCATCCCGCACGGCATTCGCATCGCCTACGAAGGCCTGTCATGGGGCCGCACGGTCAACGAATACACCACCGCGTGGGACGTGGTCTGCCGCGCCGACTGCCCCAACCTCGGCTTGTGCTTCGACTCCTTCCACGCCCTCGCCGCGAAGACGCCGCTTGACGGCATCGACGAGATCGACCCGCAGAAGATCTTCCTCGTGCAGCTGTCCGACTTCATGTGGCAGGAGACACGCACCTTCGAGGAACGCATGGCGACCGCGCGCACCTTTCGCGTCTTCCCCGGCGAAGGCGTTCACACCGCGCAGGTGGTCGAGATGGTGCGCCGGCTCGACGCACTCGGCTACGCCGGTGACTACAGCTTCGAAGTGTTCAACGACGACTATGTGCAGATGCCGCTGCCGATGGTGTGCGAGCGCGCGCGGCGCTCGGCCCAGTGGCTGGCCGACGACGTGCTGAGGCGTGCCGCGCCGCAGCCCAACCAGCTTCGCCTGCGGCGAGCACACGGCTGAGGTTCGTCCACCCACAGGCATCACGCACTTCCTTCCACCACCCCGGGCGACATGGTCCCAGCGCCCGGGCAGGGCGTTCTCACGCCTGCGTTTTCTCAACACGGGCCACATGCATTCACGAGGAGACCCCATGACCCCTGCTCTCAAACCCACCTTGATCGCCGCCGCTGCGCTGCTCGCGGCCTGCACCGCCCAGGCCCAGTCGAGCGTCGTGCTCTATGGCCTGATCGATTTGGCCGTCGACCACTACAAGGCCGGCAGCGCCTCTGGCGCCGGCAACGTGTGGAAGTTGAACGACGGCGTCGTCAACGGCCTCAACGGCTCGCGCTGGGGCGTGCGCGTGAGCGAAGACCTCGGCGGCGGCCTCAAGGCCAACGCCGTGCTCGAGAGCGGCCTCAGCGCCGACACCGGCGCCCTCGGCCAGGGCGGCCTCGCCTTCGGCCGCCAGGTGTTCGTCGGCTTCTCCCAGGCCTCGCTCGGCGAGCTGCGCGTGGGCCGCCAGTACATCCTCTCCGACTCGGTGATGGGCATGACCAACCCCTACGGCAACGCCTCGGTGGCCAACCCCGGCACCGCCAGCACCAACGCCGGGCGCAACCTGCCGCTGTGGCTGAACGCCCCGCGCGCCAACAACGTGGTGCAACTGGCCACGCCCAACCTCGGCGGCTTCACCGGCAGCGTGCAGATCGCCCCCGGCGAAGGCACGGCCGACCGCTTCCACGGCGTCAAGCTCGGCTTCGGCAGCGGCGCGCTCAACATCGCTGCCTCCTACGAGTGGAACGAGTCGCGCACCACCGGGGCCGACGTCAACAAGTCCTTCACCTTCGGCGCCAACTACAACTTCGGGCCGCTGAAGCTCCTGGGCGGCCTCCAGATGAACCAGGACCTGGCGCTCGGCTCGGGCAACGGTGCCTTCACCGGCGCCAACCTGATCGTCACCCACGCCGGCCCGAGCTTCACCGCCGACGAGATCAACGGCTACACGCTGGGCGTGCAGGTGCCGGTGGACCGCTTCACCTTCGGGGCCAATTACACCGGCGTGAAGTACGAGAACGCCGCCGGCGCCAACGCCACGCTCGGCAAGGCGGCGCTCATGGGCTGGTACACCCTGTCCAAGAGCACGTTTCTCTATTCCGGCCTATCGTTCTCCACCGGTGACCTGAAGGACTACATCGCCGAAAACCGCGTCTTCCAGGCCGGCATCCGCATGGCCTGGTGATTCGCACCGGGCGCGGCACGCTGCAAGAATGCAGCGTGTCTTCCCCGATCCGCCCCCACGCGTCTCCCGACATCCTGGCCCTGGTCAGCGCGGGAGACGCGGTGGCAAGAGTCGCTGCTCGCCGCCTGGCGCGGCCTTGCCTCCTACGCGGCGACATGAATCCCGCCGTGGCATAAAAAGGCGCCCCGCGGGGCGCCTTCAAGCTCACGCGTTACGTCGGGACCTCAGCGCACGCGGATCGCGATCAGGCGGCCCGTCGGTTCGCGTGCGCCCTCCACGATGTAGAGCATGCCGCTCGCCGACAGGCTGATCATCCCCGGCGACGGATGCGACCACACCGACTGGCGCGTCGCGAGGTCGATCGCGTGCACCGCGCGGTCGGTGCTGACGAAGAGCAGGTTGTCGGTGACCACCACGTTGCGATGGAACTCGCTGTCGCTTGAGGTGCCCGTCCACGACCACAGCACCTGGCCGGTGGCTTCGCTGATCGCGTCGAGCGACTTCGGCGCGTTGCGGCCCGCGTACACCACCCCCTTGGCGAGCGCCGGCGTCGTCAGGTAGGCCTGCTGGGTGATCCACCGCGTGTTGCGGTTTTCCACCGAGAAGTTCACCAGGCGGCGGCTGTCGTAGTGCTCCACGCTCGACGAGGCACGGCCGCTGAACGCGCCGCCGCTGAAGGCGATCACGTGGTCGGCCGAGCCGAGGATGGGCGAGCCGTGGTACGAGTAGCCCCAGCCCGGACCGAACGGGTCGGGGATCGACGCGACGAGGTTGCCGTCTACCTTGCCGTACACCTCCAGGCCAAGGCCGCTGTAGTGGTAGACGTATCGACCATCCACCGCCGGCGTGCTCATGTCGTCGTCACCCGCGGTCTGCAGCCATGAGCGAGCACCCGAGGTGGCATCGAACGAGTAGATGCCGCCGCCGTAGTAGCCGCCGTTGGTGAAGACCTGCCCGTCGCTCGGCGTGGGGGCGAGCACATGGCCCCATTGCGTCTCGAAGGGCGCGCGGAAACGCTGCGTGCCGTCGGCCGCGTTGAAGGCGTAGAGGAAGGTGTCCGAGTGGCCCGTCGTCGCCGCATAGACGGTGCCGTTGGCCACTGCCGGCGGGTTGAGGCCCGGCATGCGGCCGAAGTCGTGCCGCCAGGCTGGCGTGCCATCGGCTTCGTTCAGCGCGTGCATCGACACATTGCTGAAGTAGTCGTCCTCGGTCACGAAGACCTTGCCCCCTTCGCTCACCACCGCGTTGATGGCCCCGATCACGCCTCCCGGCGCACGCCGCCACTCCCACGCGAACTGGAAACGCGAGGCATCGAGCGTCACCGGCACGTAGCCGGTGTGCGCCGCGTTGCCCTGGTGCGTCTGCCAGTCGCTCTTCGGTGCGACGGTGATGCCAAAGGGCACCACGATGCGCGCCGTGCGGGTGGGGTGCTTGCACTTCGCGTCGTGGCAAGCGGCGAGCTTCAGCTCGCCGTTGTACCGGCCCTCGGCCAGCCCCTCGGCCGTGCTCAGGCGCACCGTGAAGCGCCCCTGGCCTTGCGACTCGATCACCGGCTTGGGTGCAAACGCCGTCGGCACACCGCCTTCGACGACGAGCTGCACCCGGTTGGGGGCCGGGCCGGCGTACTGCAAGGCCAGCTCGGCCACCGCCGTGGCACCGCTCGTCAACTGAAGGTCGATGCTGCCGGGTGAGGCCGTCAGCGAGGCCTGCGAAGCCGCTTGCGGTGCCTGCGCTCGCAACGTGTCGGCGTTGGTCGCGTGGTTGGCAGAAGTGTCAGCAGCGTCCTCACCGCCGCCACACGCAGACAGAGCCAGGGCGGCCACGGCCGTCCACCATATTTTTTGCATTGAAATCTCCCTGTTTACCGTGATGGGCCCCCGGGTGGCGAGGGCCAGCGAAACCGCGACGCGATCGTGTCGATCGATGCGGCAAGGGAGACTGTAGAGAGGGGTTCCTGACAACGCTTTGTCAGGAGACTCTCAACGCCTGCTCAGAGTTGTTCCCACTCCGGCAGGCAGTGTTTGGCGAGTGCCGTGATCCACGCCGGCTCGGTGGGGTCGAAGGCCAGGCCGAGGGCCGGGCTGACCAGGAAACGGGCACGCCAGAAGGCGGTGGCGTCTTGCGCCAGCACGAAGGGCTGCAGCTGGTCGAAGGGCACGGCCAGCGCGCCCATCTGCAGCACGGGCGAGCGGGCGGTGATCTCCTCCAGCCGCCCGCTGTCCTGGAAACGCAGCACCACGTCGCCGTAGTCCATCTCGTTCAGGCCGACCTCGTTGCGGCCGGCCTGGAGCGGCGTGCCGCGCTGCTTCAGCAGATCGTCGGGCCGCAGCGAAAACGCGTAGCCCGCGAACGAGAGGTAAGGGTCGAGCCGCATTGGGTGAGGGCCCGACAGCGGGTGTCAGCGCCCGAGTTGGGTGAGCGCGGCCCGCAATCCGGCGAGGCCACCGACCCGCTGGTCGTTGATGAAGATCTGCGGCATCTGGCGCACCGAGGGGCCGCACTTCTCGAAGAAGGCCAGGCGCTCGGCTTCGTCGTCGATCTTGACTTCCTTGAAGTCGATCGACTTGGTCTTGAGCAGCATCTTGGCCTGGTCGCATTGCGGACAGGCCGACTTGGAATAGACGACGATGTGGAGGTTCATGGCGCCCAGTTTAGGGGGCCGCCCGCTTGGGGCGCCGCGCCAATGACCCCGCCGCAGCGGCACGCAGCAGGCGCTGGAAGGTGGGGCATTCGGCGTGGCTGGGGGCAGGGCAGACCGCCGCATGCCGCAGGCCCTGGCTCACGGCTTTCAGGCGCTTGATCGTCGCGTCGAGTTCGTCGGCCTTGGCGTCGAGCTTGCTTCGGTTGATGTGTGGCCGCCCGTCGGCCGAAAACATCTGGCCGATGTCGTCGAGTGAAAAGCCCGCCGCCTGGCCGAGTGCGATGAGCGCCAACTGGTCGAGCACGCGCGGCGAGAAGGTGCGCCGCAGGCCCTGGCGGCCGGTGGAGGCGATCAGCCCCTTCTCTTCGTAGTAGCGCAGGGCGGAGGCCGGCACTCCCGAACGCCTGGCGACTTCGGCGATGTCCATCCAAAAACCTCTTGACTTCAAGTTGACTTGAACTCGTATCGTGCCCGCCATGCTGTCAACCGTCAACGAAAGGAGTGTCATGAACATGCTGCTGCACGTCGCCCTGGTCGGCCTCGGCGCCACCGTGCTGATGGACCTGTGGCTGTGGGGCCTGAAGCGGCTCGGCGTGCCCACGCTCAACTTTGCGCTCGTGGGTCGCTGGGTCGGCCACCTGGCGCGTGGCCAATGGGCGCACATAGCGATCGCCAAGGCGCCGCCGGTGCGGCACGAGGCGGCGCTCGGCTGGCTCGTGCACTACGGCGTGGGCCTTGCGTTTGCGGCCGTGCTGGTGGCCTGGTGCGGCATCGGCTGGCTGCAGCAGCCGAGCGTGTCCGCCGCGCTGGCCTTCGGTGTGGGCACGGCCGTGGTGCCGCTCTTCGTGATGCAACCGGCGATGGGCGCCGGCATCGCGTCGCGCAAGACGCCGGCGCCGCTCAAGAACTGTCTCAAGAGCCTCGCTACCCACACCGTGTTCGGTGTGGGCCTTTATCTCTCTGCTGTTGTCATTGAAAGGAGCTTCCCGTGATTCCCAGAAAGTTTGAACCCTATCTCTTCGGCCTCGTGCTCTCGGGCCTGATGTCGTTCGTGGTGGCAGGCATTTCCACCTTCCGCGCCGTGGGTCTGGTCGACGGCTTCGCCGGCCTGTGGGTGGGTGCCTGGCTCACCGCCTGGCTGGTGGCGTTTCCCATCGTGCTCTTCGTCGCGCCGCTGGCACGGCGGGTGGTGCAGCGGATGCTGGCGCCGGCGTGAGCTTGCCATCTGTCGATGATTCCATGATAATCAAATCATGGAAGAAAAAGACATTGTTCGCGCCCTTTCCGCCCTGGCCCATGAGCACCGGCTGCAGGTGTTCCGGCTTCTCGTCGTGGCCGGCAGGACGGGCCTGACCCCCGGCGCCATCATCGAGGCGCTGGGGATCGCACCCGCCACCTTGTCCTTCCACCTGAAGGAGCTGGCCCACGCCGGCCTCATCGACCAGCAGCGCGAAGGGCGCCACCTCATCTACCACGCGGCCTTCGGCCGCATGAACGAGGTGCTGGCCTACCTCACCGAAAACTGCTGCCAGGGTGAGGCCTGCCTGCCGGCACCATCAACCTCGTGCGAGTGCTGAAGAAGGAGTTTTCATGAAGCGGTTTCACGTTCACCTGCATGTCGACGACCTCGCCCAGAGCGTCGCGTTCTACTCCAAGCTCTTTTCCGCCGAGCCCGCGCGGCTGGAAGGCGACTACGCGAAATGGATGCTCGACGACCCGCGCATCAACTTCGCCATCTCCACCCGCGGCGGCGCACCGGGCATCGACCACCTCGGCTTCCAGACCGACTCGGCCGACGAGCTGGCCGAGCTGAAGACGCGTGCCGAACACGCCGAGCTGGCGCTGCGCGACGAGGGCGCCACCACCTGCTGCTACGCGCAGAGCGAGAAGCACTGGGTGACCGACCCGCAAGGCATCGCGTGGGAGCATTTCCACACGCTGGCCGACATCCCCGTCTTCAGCCAGAAGCCCGCCGATACGTCGGCCAGCGCCTGCTGCGCCCCCGTCTCGCGCGGCAAGCCGGTCGGCATCCCCGTCAAGCCAGCCTCGTCGTGCTGCTGATCACCCAGTGAGACTCCCGTGAGCGAACGCCCCTACAACATCCTCTTCGTGTGCACCGGCAATTCGGCCCGGTCCATCCTCGCCGAATCGCTGATGAACCAGTTGGCCCATGGTCGCTTCAAGGCTTACTCGGCCGGCAGCGCGCCCAAGGGCGAGGTCCATCCATTGACGCTGCAGACGCTCGACGAGCTGAAGCTGCCGCGCGCGGGGGCTGCGCAGCAAGGGCTGGGAGGAGTTCGCCACGGCCGATGCCCCGGCGATGGACTTCGTCATCACCGTGTGCGACCAGGCCGCCGGCGAAACCTGCCCGGTGTGGCCCGGCCAGCCGATGACGGCGCACTGGGGCTTGCCCGACCCGGCGGCCAAGGAAGGCAGCGATGCGGAGCGGCAGCAGGCGTTCCTCGACGCGGCGGTGCTGCTCAAGCGGCGCATCGAGCTCATGCTCGCCTTGCCGCTGCCCGCGCTGGACCGGATGTCGCTGCAGAGCGCGGTGCGCGGCATCGGCGGCCAAGGCGGTGCTGCGGCCACGCACGTGCTCATCCTCTGCACGCACAACTCCGCACGCAGCGTGCTCGCCGAAGGCATGCTCAACCACTGGGCCCGCCGGCTCGGCAAGAACGTGCAGGCCCACAGCGCCGGCAGTGCGCCGAGCGGGCGCATCAACCCCTTCGCGCTGGAGGCGCTGCAAAACGCCGGTGTCGACACGGCGGGCTACCGCAGCAAGAGCTGGGACGAATTCAGCCGCGATGGCGCGCCGCCGCTGGCCATCGTCATCACCGTGTGCGACAGCGCGGCTGCCGAGCAGTGCCCGGTGTTCTTCGGCGGCACGGGCGGGCAGCCGGTCAAGGTTCACTGGGGCTACCCCGACCCGTCGAACGCCGAGGGCGGCGACGAAGGCAAACGCCGCGCCTTCGAGTTGACGCGCCAGGCCATCGGCTACCGCATGCTGCAGCTGCTGCAGTTGCCACTCGCCACGATGAGCGCCGCCGAGCTGAAGCGCGCGCTGGCCGACATCGGCGGGAGCTGACGATGGATCTGTCGCGCAAGCTTCTCGCCGAAGGCCTGGGCACGGCCTTGCTGCTGGCCGTGGTGATCGGCTCGGGGATCATGGGCGAACGCCTGTCGGGCGGCAACGTCGCGATCGCGCTGCTCGCCAACACGCTGGCCACCGTGGGCGGTCTTTATGTGTTGATCGAGGTGATGGGCCCGGTGAGCGGCGCCCACTTCAACCCCGCGGTGAGCGCAGTGATGGCCTTTCGCGGCGAACTGCCGCGCGCCGAACTGCTGCCGTACGTGGCGGCGCAACTGGTCGGTGCCATGCTCGGCGCATGGCTCGCGCACCTGATGTTCGAGCTGCCGGTGCTGCAGGTCTCGGCCAAGCTGCGCACGGGCACGGGCCAGTGGGTGGCTGAGGCGGTGGCCACCGCGGGCCTGTTGCTCGTGATCCTGCGTGCGCCGCCCGGGCGCGTGGCGGCCATGGTGGCGGCGTACATCGGTGCGGCCTACTGGTTCACCGCGTCGACCTCGTTCGCGAACCCGGCGGCGGTCTTCGGCCGCCTCTTCAGCGACAGTTTTGCGGGCATCTCACCGCAGAGCGCGCCGGGCTTTGTGGCGGCTGAACTGGTAGGGGCTGCCGTGGCGTTGGCGATCCATGCGCGGCTCGCGCCGGCCGCGCCACGCGGGCTGCGGGCATGACGGCGCTCAACCGAGACTGTTTCTGCATCGGCCTCGACGACCGGGCCCTGTCGAGCGCGCTCGCCTCGCCTGGTGACGCGGTCGACCTCGACGCGCTGGTGCGCGAGCGTTGCCCGCATGTGTTTGCCGCACGGCCCGTCTTCGCCAGCACCGATGCGCTGGCGCGCATGGCCGAGGTGGTGAAGGCCATCGATGCGCTCGTGCGGCAGCCGGTGTGGGAGGAGCGTGCCCTCGCCCAGGCGCCCACCATCGCGCGCCACGGCGCGCAGGGCGTGCGGGGAGTCTTCTTCGGCTACGACTTCCACCTCGACGGTGACCGGCTGGGCCTGATCGAGATCAACACCAATGCCGGCGGGGCCCTGCTCAACGTGGTGGCCGCCCGCGCCCAGCGCGGCTGCTGCGACACGGTGCAGCGCCTGCTGCCGCTGCCACGCTCGCCCGATGCGCTGGAGCAGGACATCGTCGCCATGTTTCGCCACGAATGGCAGCTCGCGCACCCGGCGACGCATGCCACCCGCCCGTTGCGGCGCATCGCCATCGTCGACGAGGCACCGCAGGCGCAGTACCTCTACCCGGAGTTCCTGCTCTTCGAGCGACTCTTCCGCCGACACGGCCTGGAGGCGGTGGTGCTCGACCCGGCCGAGCTGCGCTTCGACGGGCAGTCGCTGCGCGACGCGGCCGGCGTGATCGACCTCGTCTACAACCGCCTCACCGATTTCGCGTTCGACGGGCCCGAGGTGGCAGCGCTGCGCGAGGCCTACCTCGCCGATGCGGTGGTGGTCACGCCCAACCCGCGCGCCCATGCGCTCTATGCCGACAAGCGCCACCTGGCCGTGTTGAGCGACGACACCGCGCTGCGCGAGCTGGGCGTGCCCGGCGCCACGCGCGAGCTGCTGCTGCAGGCCGTGCCGCGCACGCAGGTCGTGCACGCCAACGACGCCGAGGACTTGTGGGCGCGGCGCCGCCAGCTCTTCTTCAAGCCGGCGGGTGGCTTCGGCAGCCGCGCGGCCTACCGCGGCGACAAGCTCACCCGGCGCGTCTGGGAGAGCATCGTCGCGGGCGACTACGTGGCGCAGGAGCTGGTGCCGCCGGGCGAGCGGCACACGGAAGGAGAGGGCGCCGAACCCGGTGACACGCTCAAGTACGACGTGCGCAACTACGCCTACGACGGCCAGGTGCAGTGGGTGGCGGCGCGTCTCTTCCAGGGGCAGACGACGAACTTCCGCACGCCCGGCGGCGGCTTCGCGCCGGTCTACCGTGCGCCGGCTCGGATGCTTCGCCCGTAGCCGGCCGGGGGCCTGGCGTCGTTTGCTTGCGGCGGTGTCCTACACCGAGCGGCTGCGCCTCCTGACGCGGCTTTCGCATCGGCGCAGGCAGCATCCGTGCTCGTGAAACGCAGGTCGTGTCGACCGCGTCTGCCACGCCCTCAGGAGAATGAATTCCATGAAGAAGCCACTGACCCTTGCCCTCGCCGCCCTGTTTGCCACCGGCACCGCATTCGCCCAAGCCGGCACTGCCGTGAAGGAAGGTGCCAAGGCGACCGCCGAGACCGCCAAGCAAGGTGCCGAGAACGCGAAGGCCGCCGTGTCGGACCAGCCCGAGAAGACGCTGCACAAGGGCAAGGCCAAGGTGCACAAGGCGAAGGCCAAGCGCCACGGCGAGAACGCGAAGGACGCGGCCAAGGACACCGTCAACTGACGCACGCCGCTCCTCACGGTTCAGCGCGTCCGGCGTGAGCACGGCCCATGGCCAAACGCACGCTGGCAAGCGCCTGGGCGAAATCGTTCGAGCGCAGCGTGTCTGCGTGGACACGCGCCGGCCTGCAACACGGCCGCCGGCAGCTCGGCCAGGTCACCAAGGCCGCGGTCGCCAAACGCCAGCCGCCGCCGGGGCCGGGTGACTGGCTGCCGGGCGTGGCCATGGGCCTCACCGGAATGCTGCGCTTTCATGTGTACCGCCCACCCGGGCTGCACTACGCGGAGCGTGTGCCGGTGGTGGTGATGCTGCACGGTTGCGGGCAAGACGCGCGCAGCTTCGCGCTCAGCACCCGCATGAACCGGGTTGCCGACAAGGAGCGCTTTCTGGTGCTCTACCCCGAGCAGGACCGCGTGGCCAACCCGCAGGGCTGCTGGAACTGGTTCGACACCCGCTCCGGCCGCGCGCACCAGGAAGCCGCGCTCATCCTCAAGGCGATCGACCAGGTCGCGCTCTTCTACCCCGCCGATGTGACGCGCGTCGCGTTGGTCGGCTTGTCGGCCGGCGCCAGCATGGCCGCCTTGCTGGCCACGCGGCACCCACAACGTTTTCGTTCGGTGGTGATGCACTCCGGCGTGGCGCCCGGCTCGGCCGACAGCAGCACCGGCGCGATGCGTGCCATGCGCGGGCGGCAGCTGCTCACGCCGTTGCCGGTGGGCGAGGCCTTGCCGCCGCTGATGGTCATCCACGGGGCGCATGACACGGTGGTGTCGTCGCGCAATGCGCGCGCGGCGGCCAGCCTGTGGGCCGATGCAGCCGGCGCCACCGCCAGCGAAGCGCGGCGCGTGCAGCGCGGGCAGCGCCACGCGATGACCATCACCGAGTACCACCGACGCGGGCGCGACGTGGCCACGCTGGTGGAGATCGACACCCTCGGCCACGCCTGGAGCGGCGGTGCGGCCCGCAAACCCTACAGCGACAGCCGCGGGCCCGACGCCTCGCGCCTGGCATGGGCGTTTGCGCGCAAGCAGTTCCGCCCCTGAACGTGCCGGGCCGGGTGACTCCTGCACAATGCCGGCGGCTGATCCGGAGACCGTGCCCATGACCCCCGAAGAACGCCGCGCCCTGCGCGCCAAGCTCATCGCCGCCCGCCAGGCGCTGCCCGATCGCCTGGAGCGCGCGGTGCAACTGCAGCAGGTGCTGCGCGCCTGGCTCGTGAGCCGCCGCGAATCAACCATCGGCGCCTACTGGCCGATCAAGGGCGAATTCGACCCGCTGCCCGCGCTCTACCGCTGGAGCGAAGGTGGCCCCGAGGGCTCGCCGCGCCGCATCGGCCTGCCGGTCACCGACCGGCTCACCGGCGAGCTTCGCTTCCATGTCTGGTACCCGGGCTGCGAGATGGAACTCGACGCCCACGACATTCCCAAGCCCAAGGGCACCGACGAGTTCAAGCCCGGCATCCTGGTGCTGCCCTGCGTGGGCTACGGCCCCGGCGGCGTGCGCCTGGGCTATGGCGGCGGCTTCTACGACCGCACCATCGACAGCCTGAACCCGCGCCCGCTCACCATCGGCGTGGGCTACGCGCACGGCTTCCAGCCGATGCTGCGCGCCGAGCCCGACGATCTGAAGGTCGACGTCATGCTGACCGAAGAAGGCGTGATGTGGCAGCGGCCCGGCGCGTGAGACGCTGACCGCACCCCGTGCGGTCGCAGGCATGCCAAATGCCGGTGCGAGGGTCGCATCTTCCGGAGCTTGCATGGACATGCTGGTCAACATCGACGTGCCAGACCTGGCTCGCGCCGAAGCCTTCTACACGGCGGCGTTCGGGCTGCGGCCCGGGCGGCGGATCGGGGCCGAGGTGCTGGAACTGCTCGGTGCGCCGGTGCCGATCTACCTGTTGCAGAAGGCGGCCGGCACCTCGCCCGTGCCGGGCGGCACCCAGGTTCGCAGCTACCAGCGCCACTGGTGCCCGGTGCACCTCGACATCGTGGTGCCCGACCTCGACGCCGCCCTGAGGCAGGCACTGACGGCCGGAGCGTTGCAGGAAACGCCGGTGCAGGTGGCCCGTTGGGGCAAGCTCGCGATGCTGGCCGACCCGTATGGCAACGGCTTCTGCCTGATCGAATTCATCGGCCGCGGGTACGACGAGATCGCCACCTGAAAAAATCGGTGAAGCTGTCGATTTCGCGGCGGCCCGCCCGTCGTGTAATCAGAGCCACCCGTTTTTCAACCCGGCTCGCTCGACCAACCCACAACAGGAGAACGACATGCGCGTGATGGTGATCGTGAAAGCAAGCCCCGAATCCGAAGCCGGCAAGATGCCCAGCACCGAGCTGATGGCGGCGATGGGCAACTACAACGAAGAGCTGGTCAAGGCCGGCATCATGAAAGGCGGCGACGGCCTGCACCCCAGCTCGCGCGGCAAGCGCGTGCGCTTCTCAGGCCAGAGCCGCGCGGTGATCGACGGGCCCTTCGCCGAGACCAAGGAGCTGATCGCCGGCTACTGGGTCTGGGAGGTGAAGGACATGGACGAGGCGGTCGCCTGGGTCAAGCGCTGCCCCAACCCGATGGAGAGCGATTCCGAGATCGAGATCCGCCCGTTCTTCGAGGCCGCCGACTTCGGCGAGGCGTTCACGCCCGAGCTGCAGGCGCAGGAAGAGCGACTGCGCCAGCAACTGGGCGGCGAGACGCGGATCTGAGCCTGATCAGGCCCCGCCGAGCGTGGCCGCGTGTTCCTTCAGCCGGGCCGGCACGCTGCCCGCCAGTCCCACCGCGGCGCGGCTGGCCAGCATGCGCTGGAACACCCGCTGCACCTGCAGCGCGTCGACCGCCTGCAGACGTGTGAGCCACTCGCCGGGCTCGCGCAGGCGGTCGAAGGTGAAGAGCTCCTGCGCCGCCGCTTCCATGCGCTTGGCCGGCTGCTCGAGCGAGCGCAGCGCGCGCACGCTGATCTGGTTGCGGGCGCGGGTGAGGCTGTCGGCGTCGATGTGCTCGGCGTGCTGGCGCAAGAGCTTCGCCACTTCGGCGATAAAGGCCTCGCCCTGCTGCGGCTCGGTCGCGCCATCGATGACGAACTGGCTGGCGAGCGGGTACACGTCGGCCGAGCAGCCCACCTGGTAGGCCAGGCCGCGCCGCTCGCGGATCTCATCCAGCAGCGGCGAGTTTCATGCCCTCGCCCAGCAAGGCCGCGGCCAGCACGTCGGCGAGGTGCGAGTCGTCGGCCAGCGGCGGTGCCTCGAAGCCCAGCACGATCTGGCACTGCGCACTGCCCGACAGGCGCCTGAGCTTCACGCCGCCGTGCCACTCGGGCGGCGCCACCGTGTTGGGCTCGCCGCGCGGCATGTCGCCGAAGGCACGCTCGGTGGCGGCGATGAGCGCGGCCTCGTCCACCGGGCCGGCCGCGGCCACCACGATGTTGCAGGCGGTGTATTGCTGCTGCACATAGGCCAGCAGGTCGTCGCGCGTGAAGCGCTTGATGTTGGCACGGTTGCCGATCACCGGGCGTCCCGCCGGGTGCTGGTCGCCGTAGCTCGCCTTGTCGAAGAGGTCGAAGGCGATGTTGACCGGGTCTTCCTCGAACTCGGTGGCTTCGTGCTGGATCACCTGGCGCTCGCGCTCGAGTTCCTCGGCGGGGAAGGTGCTGTGGCGCACGATGTCGGCGATCTGCGCCACGAAGGTCGGCAGGTCGTGGGGCAGGCCTTCGATGTGGAAGGCGGTGTGGTCCTTGTCGGTGTGCGCATTGACCTCGGCGCCCAGGCGCTCGGCATCGAGGTTGATGTGCTGGCAGTCACGCGTGGCCGTGCCCTTGAAGGCCATGTGCTCCACCACGTGGCTGATGCCGCTCTGGGCGCGCGTCTCGTGCAGGCTGCCGGTGCGCACGAAGACACTCAGGCTCACCGTCTGCCGCCAGGGCATGGGGAGGGCGACGATGCGCAGGCCGTTGGAGAGGGTGTGCAGGGCAGGGGTGAGCGCGGCAGAGGAGATCAAGGTGAGGCGGGGCCGGAGGAACAGGCCCAGATGATCTCAGTTCCGAGGTTCCCCCAGGCGGCCGCGGGACGCGCTCAGAAACGGTAGCCCACACCGGCCCCGACGAGCAGCGGGTCGACCTTGAAGGTGCCGATCTTCGCGCCGCCCGAACTCACGTCGGTGCGGATCTGCACCTTCTTCACATCGAGGTTGAGGTACACGTTCTTCGTCAGCGCGTAGTCGGCGCCGATCTGTGCGGCCAGGCCGAAGCTGTTGCGGTCGATGTCCACGCCGGCCGGCAGCCTCACCGCCGAAAAGCGCGTGTAGTTCACGCCGGCGCCAAGGTAGGGTTTGAACGGCCCGAACTGCGTGAAGTGGTACTGCGCCGTCAGCGTGGGGGGCAGGTGCTTGAGCGAGCCGATCTCGGTGCTGCCGGCCTTGAGCGTGTGCTTCTGCGGGTAGGTGAGGATGAGTTCGACGGCGACCTGCGGCGAGAGGAAGTAGCTCACGTCGAGTTCGGGGATCACCTTGTCGTTGACGCTCAGGCCGAGGCCGGTGCTGTCCTTGTTGGCAGTGTCGAGGTTGACGGCGCGCACGCGCACGAGGAAGGGACCGTCTTGCGCGAGAGCGGCCAGGGGCGAGGCCAGGCTGGCGGCGGCGGCCAATGCGAGAGCGGAGCGGGTGAGGAGGGTGGTTTTCATGGTGTGCTGTCCTGTCTACGAGGGAGAAGTCCTCGCGGAAAAGATTTCACCGTTCGCACGGCCGGCGATTGTTGCGGCGCATCAAACGTCGCGCGAAAGCTGGTTTGCGGCAGGTCAAGGGCCTGTGCCGGGCGGCGCGGGCTGCCCGCCGGCCATGTCACAAAACCATGCGGCCGATCGTCTTGAGGGAGTGAACGAGCGCATTGACAATCCTTCGCGAAGGCCGTGATGCGGATCCCCATGCACACCTCCGACGCCGACGAACCCACCCGCGACTT
Source organism: Rhizobacter sp. J219 (assembly GCF_024700055.1). Lineage (GTDB taxonomy): Bacteria > Pseudomonadota > Gammaproteobacteria > Burkholderiales > Burkholderiaceae_C > Rhizobacter. The sequence continues at coordinate 3,132,907 of NZ_JAJOND010000001.1, read as the reverse complement.
CTCCCGCCTACGCGCACGCCTGCAGGGCATCGCCTACCGCATGCTCGGCAGCGTGGCCGAGGCTGAAGAGGTGGTGCAGGACGTCTGGCTGCGCTGGCACGAGGCGCAGGCCGATCCACCCGACAACGCAGAGGCGTGGCTCATCACCGTGACCACACGCCTGGCGATCGACCGCCTGCGTGCGAGCAAGGTGCAGCGCGAGCACTACGCCGGCATCTGGCTGCCCGAGCCGCTGCTGACTGGATCGACAGCCGACAGCCCGCAAGACGTGCTGGAGCGCGCTGACGACCTCTCGGTCGCCTTCCTGATGCTGCTGGAGCGCCTGTCACCCGAGGCGCGCGCCGCGTTCCTGTTGCGCGAGGTGTTCGACGTGGACTATCCGGACGTCGCCCGCATGGTCGGCAAGGCCGAACCGGCTTGCCGGCAGCTCGTGAGTCGCGCGAAGAAGCAGCTCGCGGACGAGCGGCCGCGCTATCGCGTGACACCCGACCAGCACCACCGGCTGCTCAGCGGCTTTGCGCACGCCATGACCGCCGGGGATTTCAACGCGCTGCGCTCGATGCTGAGCGAAGAAGCCGAGCTGATCGGCGATGGCGGCGGCAAGGTGGTGAGCTTCCCCAAGCCCTTGCGGGGCGCACGCCGCATTGCGCAGCTTTTCTACGCGACACACCGCCGCCTGCACGAGCGGCAGCGCGTGCAACTCGTGCGGCTCAACGGCGAATGGGGCCTGCTGCGTTTCATCGATGGTGTGCTTGAGGCGGCGCAGAGCTATGAGACCGATGGCACGCACATCGTGCGCATCCGTGTGCAGCGCAACCCCGACAAGCTGGCGCGCATCGCCGCCGCTGTCACAGGTTGAGTGGGTTGCACGTCTTGTGGGTATGGAAGCTGTTTCCATCAACCCACAGGAGTGATTCATGACCCAGCGCATCAACTACGTGCAGCAATCGCCCGAACTTTTCAAGAAGTACCTGGAGTTCAGCACCGCCGCCAAGACCGCCAGCTCGATCGAAGCGTCGATCCAGCACCTGATCGAGATCCGCGCTTCGCAGATCAACGGCTGCGGCTTCTGCGTCGACATGCATGTGAAGCAGGCGACGATCCACGGCGAGCGCCCGCTGCGCCTGCACCACCTCGCGATCTGGCGCGAGTCCACGCTGTTCTCACCACGCGAGCGCGCCGCGCTGGCCTGGACCGAAGCGCTGACCACGCTGCCGCCGCATGGCGTGCCGGATGATGTCTACGACAAGGTGCGCACGCAGCTGTCGGAGAAGGAGCTGTCGGACCTCAGCTTCCTCGTGATGGCCATCAACGGCTGGAACCGCGTCAGTGTGGCCTTCCGCAACGTGCCTGGTTCGCAGGACAGGGCGTTCGGATTGGACAAGGCGCAGCTCGCCTGAGCTGCACCCCGGGCCCGCGCCCCTTCAGCGGTGCAGCCCGAGCCGCCGGCAGATCTCGAGCGGCGCCACCGACTGGTTCATCGTGTAGAGGTGCAGCGCGGGCACACCGCCGGCGATGAGGCGTTCGCACAGGGCGGTCACCACGTCGAGGCCGAAGGCCTTGATCGACTCCACGTCGTCGCGGTACGCCTGCAGGCGCAGGCGGATCCAGCGCGGGATCTCGGCGCCGGAGTTGTCGGCGAAGCGGATGATGCCGGCCGAGTTGATGATGGGCATGATGCCGGGCACGACCGGGATGTCGGCGCCGAGCTTGCGGGCGTCGTCGACGAAGCGGAAGTACGCGTCGGCGTTGAAGAAGAACTGCGTGATCGACGAGTTGGCGCCGGCGCGCACCTTGGTGAGGTAGGCCTGCAGGTCGTCTTGCGGCGAGCGGGCCTGCGGGTGCATCTCGGGGTAGGAGGCCACCTCGATGTGGAAGTGGTTGCCGGTCTGCTGGCGGATGAACGCGATGAGGTCACTCGCGTAGCGGAACTCCCCGAAGCCGCCATAGCCGCTCGGCAGGTCGCCGCGCAGCGCGACGATTCGCTTGATGCCGGCGGCCTTGAACTGCTCGATCTTCTGCAGCACCGACTCGCGGTTGGCGCCGATGCAGGTGAAGTGCGAGGCGGCGTCCACGCCCTCGGCGAGGATGGCCTGCACCGCGGCCAAGGTACCGTCTTGCGTGGAGCCGCCCGCACCGTAGGTGACGGAGCAGAACTGCGGCTTCAGCGCATAGAGCTTCTGGCGCACGGCGGCCAGCTTCTCGACGCCTTCAGGCGTTTTCGGAGGAAAGAACTCCAGGCTGAGGGGAAGGGTGCTCATCTGCTGTCCTCGATGTCAGGCGGGCTGTTTTGCCCACACGAAGAATTCGGTGTTGCCGTTGCCGCCCTGGATGGGGCTCTGGAAGTACTGCTGGACCTTGAGGCCGTGCGCCTTGCAGGCCTGCCACAGTCGGTTCTCGACTTCGACGAAATGCGCCGGGTCTTTCACGATGCCGCCCTTGCCGATCTGCGCCGGCTGCAGTTCGAACTGCGGCTTGACCAGCAGCAACAGGTCGCCTCCCGGCTTCAGGTAGGTCACCATCGTCGGCAGCACGTGGGTGGAGGTGATGAACGACAGGTCGGCGGTGACGAAGTCGAAGCTGTGCTCGGCATGCTCGGCGGCGAAGGCGCTGCCGGTCACGTCGCGTGCGTTGATGCCCTCGTAGCTCGTGACACGCGCGTCGGCCGCGAGCTTCGGGTGCAACTGGCCGTGGCCCACGTCGAGGCCGACGACCTTCACCGCACCGCCTTGCAGCAGCGCATCGGTGAAGCCGCCGGTGCTCTGGCCGAGGTCCAGGCAGCTAATGCCCGTCACATCGATGCCGCAGTGCTTCAAGGCCCCTTCGAGCTTGAGCCCACCGCGCGACACGAAGCGCAGCTCCGCGTCGTCGGTGATCTCCATCTCGCAGTCTTCGGGCACGTCGAGGCCCGCCTTGTTCACCACGGCCCAGCCCTTGGGGCCGAGCCAGCGCACGGCGTTGCGCTCGATCAGGCGCTGCGCGGCCGACCGGGTGGGCACGAGGCCCCGTTGAAGGATCAACTGGTCGGCGCGCATCGTGATCAGTAGCGGTACGTGTCGGGCTTGAACGGCCCTTGCTTCGGCACGCCGATGTAAGCGGCCTGCTCGTCGGTCAGCTCGGTCAGCTGCGCGTTCAGCGTGGTGAGCTGCAAGCGGGCGACCTTCTCGTCGAGGTGCTTGGGCAGCACGTAGACCTTGCCGATGTCGTACGAGTCGGGGTGCGTGAAGAGCTCGATCTGCGCGATGGTCTGGTTGGCGAAGCTCGACGACATCACGTAGCTCGGGTGGCCCGTGCCGCAGCCGAGGTTCACCAGGCGGCCCTTGGCCAGCAGGATGATGCGCTTGCCGTCCGGGAAGATCACGTGGTCGACCTGCGGCTTGATCTCTTCCCATTCGTACTTCTCGAGCGACGCGACCTGGATCTCGTTGTCGAAGTGGCCGATGTTGCACACGATGGCGTTGTTCTTCATCGCCTTCATGTGGTCGTGGGTGATGACGTCCTTGTTGCCGGTGGTGGTGACGAAGATGTCGGCCTTGTCGGCAGCCCAGTCCATGGTGACCACGCGGTAGCCTTCCATCGCGGCCTGCAGGGCGTTGATGGGGTCGATCTCGGTGACCCACACCTGCGCCGACAGCGAGCGCAGGGCCTGCGCCGAGCCCTTGCCCACGTCGCCGTAGCCGGCCACGACGGCGATCTTGCCGGCGATCATCACGTCGGTCGCGCGCTTGATGCCGTCGACCAGCGATTCACGGCAGCCGTAGAGGTTGTCGAACTTGCTCTTGGTCACCGAGTCGTTGACGTTGATGGCGCGGAAGGGCAGGGTTCCCTTGGCGCTCATTTCCTTCAGGCGGTGCACGCCGGTGGTGGTCTCTTCGGTCACGCCGATGATCTTGGCCGACTTGCGCGTGTACCAGGTCGGGTCTTCGGCCAGCTTGGCCTTGATCGAGGCGAAGAGGCAGGTCTCTTCCTCGCTGGTCGGGTTGGCGATGACGGACGGGTCTTTCTCGGCCTTCTTGCCGAGGATCATCAGGAGCGTGGCGTCGCCGCCGTCGTCGAGGATCATGTTCGGGCCTTCGGTGGCCGAGCCCTTGGGGCCGAAGTCGAAGATGCGGTGGGTGAAGTCCCAGTACTCGGTGAGCGTTTCGCCCTTGTGCGCGAACACCGGCGTGCCGGCGGCCACCAGTGCGGCTGCGGCGTGGTCCTGGGTCGAGAAGATGTTGCACGAGGCCCAGCGCACTTCGGCGCCGAGCGCTTGCAGCGTCTCGACCAGCACGGCGGTCTGGATGGTCATGTGCAGCGAGCCGGTGACGCGGGCGCCCTTGAGCGGCTGGGTCTTGGCGTACTCGGCACGGATGGCCATCAGCGCCGGCATCTCGCTCTCGGCGATCTTGATTTCCTTGCGGCCCCAGTCGGCGAGCGACAGGTCGGCAATGGCGTGGTCTTGGGTGGGTTTGAGGACGGCGTTCATGTTCGGGCTCCGGTCAATGAGGGAACCCGCACGCAGCACTCGGGAAGGGAGACGTTCGAAGGGGACGTTCACCACTCACCCACGAGGACTGTCGTGCGGGTGAGCGCGGTTGCAAGAAGATTTCCGAGCCTGGGGCACAGGGGTGTGCCTTGCAACGCTCCTCGGAAAGTGGCGGGATTGTAGTTCAGGGGCGGCGCCGGTTCCAGCGCTCGCCCCCCTCGATGCGGGCCGGTGTTGCGACTTTCTGCCGGCTTAGCGTGAGCGTTCCAGGATGCTCACGTAGCTGGCCACCGCCGCGCCGCCCATGTTGAAGACGCCGGCCAGCGAGGCATCGGGCACCTGCAGCTCGCCGGCCTCGCCGCACAGCTGCATGGCCGACACCACGTGCATCGACACGCCGGTGGCGCCGATGGGGTGGCCCTTGGCCTTGAGGCCGCCCGAGGCGTTGACGGGCAGGCGCCCGTCGCGCATCACCACGCCTTCTTCGAGCAGGCGGTGGCCCTGGCCGGTGGGCGCAAGGCCCATGGCTTCGTAGCTCAGCAGCTCGGCGATGGTGAAGCAGTCGTGCACCTCCGCCAGCGACAGGTCGTGCACGCCGCAGCGCGCCGCGCCGAGGGCCTGCTGCCAGGCGCGGCGCGGGCCTTCGAAGCTCACGGTGTCGCGGCGGGCCAGCGGCAGGTAGTCGTTGACCTGCGCCCGCGAGCGGATCGCCACCGCCCGCGGAAAGTCTGTGGCCAGGCTGTCGTCGACCAGCACCAGCGCGGCGGCCCCGTCGGAGACGAGCGAACAATCGGTCTTGCGCAGCGGTGCGGCGATGAGCGGGTTCTTCTCGCTCACGGTGTTGCAGAACTCGAAGCCGAGGTCGCGCCGCATGTGGGCCCAGGGGTTGGCGACGCCGTTGGCGTGGTTCTTGGCGGCGATGCGCGCGAGCGTTGCCGAGTGGTCGCCGTGGCGCGCGAAGTAGGCCTGCGCGAGCGTCGCAAAGATGCCGGGGAAGCCGCCCGCCGGCGCGTCGACTTCCGCCGAGTACGCGCACTGGCCGAGGATGCGCGTGGTGTCGGCGCCCGACACGGCGGTCATCTTCTCGGCCCCGATCACCAGGGCCACGCGCGAGCGGCCGGCCTCGATGGCGTCGCAGGCGGTGTACACCGCGGCCGAGCCGGAGGCGCAGGCGTTTTCCAGCCGGGTGGCGGGCTTCCAGCGCAGCGCGTCATCGGCCTGCAGCGTGAGCGACGACGCGAAGACATCCGGCGTGAAGCCGCCGTTGAGGTTGCCGAGCCAGAGGCCGTCGACCTGCCCGGCGTCCACGCCGGCATGCGCCATCGCCTCGCGGGCGGCGCGGGTGATGAGGTCTTCGAGCGAGAGGCCGTCGAGGCGGCCGAACGGAAGGTGGGCCCAGCCCACGATGGAAACACCCATGCTGTGACTCGTCGGGCAGTTGCGATGGGCCCATGGTGGGGCGGTCGCCGCGCCGGCAACAGTCGCCCAAGTACCTCAGGGTTTCCCCTTGGCTTGTTGCGGCATGACGCCCGGGTGACACCAGGGGTACACCGATCGGTGTACTTTTCGACCCATAACCGGAGACATCGATGACCCACCTGCGTGCACTGGGGCCTGCGCTGCCGATCCTGATCGGCGCCTCGTTGATGCTGAGCCTCAGCATGGGACTGCGGCAAAGCCTGGGCATCTTCATGCCGCCGCTCACCAAGGACGTGGGCATCTCGGTGTCCGACTTCACGCTCGCGGTGGCGGTGCAGAACCTGGCCTGGGGCTTCCTGCAGCCGTGGGCCGGGGCGGTGGCGGTGCGGCTCGGCTACAAGCGGCTGATGCTCGCCGGCTCGCTGCTGTACATCATCGGGCTCGTCTTGCTCGCCACGGCGCAGGGTTTCATCAGCGTGCTGCTCGGCGCGGGCGTGGCGATCGGGGCGTCGATGGCGCTCACGGGGCCGGCGTTTGCGATGGCGGTGGCCTCGCGGGCGGTGTCGGCAGCGGTGCGCAGCTCGGTGCTGGGCATCGTGTCGGCGGCCGGGTCGCTGGGCGCGCTGATGGCCGCGCCGCTCGGGCAGGCGCTGGCGCAGGCCTCGGGCTGGCGTGTCGGGCTCTACGGCTTCATCGTGCTGTCGCTGGTGATCCTGCCGGCGGCGTGGTACGCCGGCCGCGCCGACGCGCTGCCGGTGCCGCCTTCGCCGGGAGGCGACGACAAGAGTGCCGGCGAGGTGGTGAAGGGCGCGCTGCGCCATGCGCCGTTCGTGGTGATGACGGCGGCGTATTTCGTCTGTGGCATGCAGCTCATCTTCCTGACCACGCACCTGCCGTCGTACCTGGCGCTGTGCGGCATGGACCCGATGCTGTCGGCGCAGGCCCTCGGGGTGATCGGCGGCTTCAACGTGCTGGGCAGCCTCTTCTTCGGCTGGGCCGGCGGGCGCTGGAACAAGCTGCTGCTGCTCGGCGGTATCTACCTGCTGCGCTCGATCGGCATCGCCTGGTACTTCATGACCGCACCCACGCCGGGCAGCACGCTGCTCTTCGCGGCCATCATGGGCTTTCTGTGGCTGGGCGTCGGGCCGCTGGTGGCCGGCTCGATCAGCGAGACCTTCGGCGTACGCTGGCAGGCCATGCTCGGCGGCGTGGCCTTCATGAGCCACCAGATCGGCAGCTTCGTCGGGGCATACGGCGGCGGGTTGATCTACGACGCGCTCGGTTCGTACACGCTCGCCTGGCAGGTCGGCGTGGGCGTGGGCCTTGCGGCCGGCATCGTGCAATGTGCGTTTGCGCTCGCGCGGCCGCCCGAGCCGCGCACGCCAGTGCCGGTGCCTGCATGAAAGCCGCGGTCTCGGCGGTGCCGATGAAGGACCGCATCCTCGACGCCGCCGATGGCCTGTTCTACGGCCAGGGCATCCAGGCCGTCGGCGTGGACGCGGTCGCGGCCTCGGCCGGCATCAGCAAACGCACGCTCTACAAGCACTACCCGAGCAAGGCCGAACTGGTGGCGGCCTACCTCGCCCGCCGCACCGGCCAGGCGATCCCCTTCGAGGGCACGCCGGTCGAGCAGATCCTCGGCCTCTTCGACGGCCTCGCGCGCTGGTTCGGCAGCAAGCGCTTTCGTGGCTGTGCGTTCGTCAACGCGGTGGCCGAGCTGAGCGGCGAGCGGCAACACCCGGCGATCGGCGTGGCGGCCGAGCACAAGGCGCGCCGGCTGGCCCAGGTGCGCACGCTGCTGCAAGGTCTGGGCGTCGACGACCCCGACCGGCTCGCGGAGCAACTGATGGTGCTCTTCGAAGGCGCGGTCGCGGTGTCGCTGGTGCGCGGCGGCGACCCGCAGGTCGCCCACTCGGCGCGCGAGGCGGCATGCGTGCTGCTGCGCAGCGCCGGCGTCGCGGTGGATCGCGATGCGCGAGACTCGGCCCGATGAAGCCGATTCCCGCCCGCCCCTGGCCCGAGTTGAACCCGGACGACGCCCGCTCGGTGCTGGGCGTGATGACCGACATCGACGACACGCTCACGACCACCGGTGCCATCACCGGCGAGGCCCTTCGCGCGTTGCACGACTTGCAGGCTGCCGGCCTCCCGGTGATTGCGATCACCGGCCGCCCGATGGGCTGGAGCGAGCCCTTCGCGCGCCAGTGGCCGATCGCCGCCATCGTGGCCGAGAACGGCGCGGTGGCGCTCTTTCGCGAAGGCAACGAGTTGCGCGTCGAATATGCACAAGACGCCCCCACCCGCGAGCACAACGCGCGCCGGCTGCGCGAGGTGGCCGCGCGCGTGCTGCGCGAGGTGCCGGGTGCCACGCTGGCGCAGGATAGCGCCGGCCGTGTCACCGACATCGCCATCGACCACAGCGAGTTCACGCAGCTGGAGGCGGCCCGCATCGACCAGGTCGTGGCGGTGATGCGTGAAGAGGGCATGACGGCCACGGTGAGTTCGATCCACATCAACGGCTGGTTCGGCGAGCACACCAAGCTCTCGGGGGCGCGCTGGATCGTGCAGCGGCTGCTCAACCGCGATCTGGACGCGGAACGCACGCGCTGGGTCTACGTGGGCGACTCCACCAACGACCAGCTGATGTTTGCCCACTTCCCGTTGAGCGTGGGCGTGGCCAACCTCGTGCACTTCCGCGAGCAGCTGCACACCTGGCCGGCCTACCTCACGGTGGGCGAGCGGGGCGTCGGTTTTGCCGAAGTGGCGCAGGCGCTGCTCAGGTCACGCGCCGGATGAGCGGGGCCATGCTCGTCATCGTGGCCGGGCCGAAGAGGGTGGCGAAGGCCACGTCCTTTGCATCGCGGCCGACGGCGATGCGCACCATCTCGTCGACCTCGACCAGCCGTGTCGGGTCGAACATCACCCACCCATCGCCGAGCCAGGCCTCGAAGACCGCATGAAAGTCCGGCGGCGGCTCGTCGAACACCGCATACCCCACGACCAGGCGCGCCGGGATGTTGAGCGCACGGCAGAAGGTCACGCCCAGGTGCGCGAAGTCGCGGCACACCCCGGCGCGCTGGCGGAACACGTCGCAGGCCGTGGTGGTGGCGTCGGTCGACCCGAGCTTGTAGTCCACGTGCTCGTGGATCCAGTCGCTGATGGCCTGCACCCGCGGGTAGCCCGGCGGATGGTCGCCGAAGATCTTCTGCGCCGCGTTCGACAGCAGGTCGGACTCGCAGTAGCGGGTGGGCATCAGGTTGTGCAGCACCACGTCGGGCAATTCGGCAATCGGCACCTCGGGCGCTCTCACGTTGCGCGAGGGCGGCGTGCGGTGCACGCGTGCGCGGTAGTGCAGGCTGAACGGCCCCGCGTCGGCATGCACCCGCGCAAAGCGGTGATGCACCGTCGGGTCTTCGTAGACGTGCACCGCAAGCCCTGGCGTGGTGACCAGCGATTCGTCCTGCACGCGCTGGTCCATGCCCCGCAGGGCGTGGACCTGGAACAGGAAGTCGGTGGGGCCGGCGGTTTACGTAGTCGAGCTTGCAATCGATGTCGAACAGGTGAGCGCTCATCGGCGACTTTCCTCGCTCTCTGCTTGGAGGGACATGCCGCGAATTTCATCCGCGTTGTGCGGCGCTGCCCATCGTCCCCCTGCTGATCTGCCGGTAGGAAAAGTACCCGCACCGACCTTGTGCCAAGGTGAGCGCTCATGAACAGTGCGCCCTCGCTGTCGCGTTCGGCTGCGCTGGGGGTGGCTGCAGCGCTGGCGCTGGGGGCGGCGGTGTCGCTCGGGCTCGCGCGCTTCTCGTATGCGCTGCTGCTGCCGCCGATGCGCGACGACCTGGCCTGGAGCTACCTCACCGCCGGCGCGATGAACACCGCCAACGCCGCCGGTTACCTGTTGGGTGCGTTGCTCATGCCGCGCGCACTGGCCTGCTGGGGGGCGCGGCCGCTGCTGATCGGCGGCAGCGCGTGTGCCGCGTTGCTGATGGCGGCGCACGGCCTCGCCCGCAGCGACGAGCTGCTCTACACGCTGCGCCTGCTGACCGGCGTGTCGAGTGCGGCGACCTTCGTCTCGGGTGGGCTGCTGGCCGCGCGTCTCGCGGGGGCGCCATCCGGCCTGGTGCTCGGCATCTACTACGGAGGCACCGGCGCCGGCATCATCGCCTCGGCCCTGCTCGTGCCGCCGCTGGTGGGCTTGCCCGATGGTCATGGTTGGCGCTGGGCCTGGGGCGCGCTCGGCGTCGTGGCCCTGGTGGCCACCGTGGTGGCCGCACGTGCGACGCGGGGCCTTGGCGCCGCCGTGGCCGCGGCCGCCAACGCGACGGAACGCTTCCGCTGGGCGAGCCTCGGCTTCGGCCTCGCGTCGTACTTCCTCTTCGGCCTCGGCTACATCGGCTACATGACCTTCGTGGTCACGCTGCTGCGCGAGCAGCAGATGAGCCATGGCTTCATCACCGTCTTCTACGGTGTGCTGGGCGTGGGCGTGATCGCGTCGTCGTTCGTGTGGGCGGGCCTGCTGCAGCGCCATCGCAGCGGGCGGCCGATGGCGGTGCTCAACGGCGTGCTCACGCTGGCCACCGTGCTGCCGGTGCTGAGCGTGCACCCGGCCGCGGTGCTGGTGTCGGGTGTGTTGTTCGGCGGTGTGTTCCTGTCGGTCGTCGCATCAACCACGGCGCTGGTGCGCCACAACCTCGCCGCCGCGGCGTGGCCGGCCGGCATCGCGGCGTTCACCATCGTGTTTGCCGCGGGCCAGATCGTGGGCCCGAGCCTCGTGGGCTGGCTGGCCGATGGGGCCGGCGGGCTGCGCATGGGCCTCGCCGTCTCGGCCGGCGTGCTCGCGCTTGGCGCGGTGTTGGCCTCATGCCAGCGGGCATTGGCGCGGCCGGAGCATCATCCACGACCATGAATCTGCCGTCTCCCGACCTGAAGACGCACCCTGCGCTGGCCGGCCTCGCCGTCTTCGAGCGCGGCTGGCTGTCGTCGAACAACGTGCTGATCCACGCGCAGGGTGACGAGCCCGGCGCCGTGCTGATCGACAGCGGGCATGTCTCGCACGCCGCGCAGACCGAGGCGCTGGTGCGCCATGCGCTGCAGGGCAAGCCGCTCGCACGCATCGTCAACACGCACCTGCACTCCGACCATTGCGGTGGCAACGCGACCCTGCAGCGCGCCTTCGGTGCGCAGGTGATCACGCCGCCCGGCCATGCCGAGGCCGTGCGGCGCTGGGACGAAGAAGTGCTGACCTATGCCCCCACCGGCCAGCGCTGCGAGCGCTTCGAATTGCATGGCACCTTGGCGCCCGGCGAGTCGCTGCACGTCGGCGGCCGGCGCTTCGAGGTGATCGCGGCGCCCGGGCACGACCCTGAGTCGGTGGTGCTGTTCGATGCCGCCACCGGCCTGCTGATCTCGGCCGATGCGTTGTGGGAAAACGGCTTCGGCGTCGTCTTCCCCGAGCTTGAAGGCGAGTCGGCCTTCGACGACGTGGCCGCCGTGCTCGACGTGATCGAGCGCCTGCCGGTGTCGATGGTGGTGCCGGGCCATGGGCGGCCGTTCACCGACCTGCCCGCTGCGCTGGCCCGTGCGCGCACCCGGCTCGGGGCGTTCGTTCAGGATCGTCAGCGACATGCACGGTATGCGGCCAAGGTCCTCATCAGCTTTCATCTGATGGAGGTGCGGGGCGAGACGCTCGCCGAGTTGAAGGACTGGGTGGGCCGCACGCGTTACTTTTCCAGCGTGTGGGAAGGTGCGGGCTGCCTCGAAGCGTCGGCGGCCGCCTGGAGCGAGGCGCTGGCGATGGAACTGGTGGCCAGCGGTGCGGCACGCCGTGTGGGCGAACGCATCGAACCGGCCTGAGCACAAACCCGCTGGAGGACCGAACATGATGAAACGACTTGCTGCTGCGCTCGTGCTGGTGTGCGGCCTCGCAGGGTGTGCCTCTCCAGACGGCTTCGTGGCCGCCGATCTGGAGCCGGGGCGCCTGCCGGCTCCCGACACCACGCTCGACATTGCCGGCCTCGGTCCCTGCACCGACAGCCCCGACCGCCGCGTGCGCATCGATGCGAGCCAGCCTGTGCATGTGCTCGTGCACGGCTGCTTCGGTTCCTCGGGGCAGTTCCGCGGGCTGGCCCAGGTGCTCGCGTTCCATGGCCAGCAGACCGCCTGCTTCACCTACGACGATCGCGCGAAGCTCGCTGACAGCGCGGCGCAGCTGCGCTCGGCCGTGACGCAACTTGCCAGCCAGTCGCAGTTGCCGCAGGTCACCGTGATCGGGCACAGCCAGGGCGCGCTGATCGCGCGCCGGGCACTCACTGACACGCTGGCCGAGCCGCTGCCGGCAAGACCTCTCGGACTGCGCCTGGTCACGGTGTCGGGCCCGTTCGCCGGCATCGAGGCGGCGCGGCCCTGCGGGCGCACCTGGCTGTATCCGCTGACGCTGGGTCTGCTGCCGCTGAGCTGCTATGTGACCACCGGGCCGAAGTGGGCGGACATCACGTTTTCGTCGCGCTTCATCCGCGAGCCTGGTCCGCTGTCGGCACCGGTGCGAGATCACCTGAAGATCGACACCGACGAGCGCGACACCTGCCGCCGCACGGAAGGCGGTCGCTGCGTGGAGAGCGACGACATCTTCACGCTCGACGAGCAGCGCCATCCGGCCGTCGACGGGGATCCGCGCACGAAGCGCGTGCTGGTGAACGCCGGCCACGTCGAGATCGTGGGCGACAAGCGCGAAGCACCGATGAAACTGCTCCACGTCCTGCAGGCCGAGGGGGTGTTGCGTCCGACGCCGCCCGACCGGGCCGCAGCCTTTGATCGCCTGCTGTCGCGCGTCTACCGCGATCCGTTGGGGCGCTGAGGCAGCACGGCTCAGCCTTCCAGGCGCAGGAAGCTGCGCAGGCGGGCGAGTTCGGCATCGAGCTCGCGCCTGAAGACGGCGTCGCGTGGCGCCTTCGTGGCGTAGCCGAGCGCATGCGTGAGGTGCGCGCCGGCCACCGACAGCGTGCCCCAGCCGATCACCCGGTCGCCCCACAGGAGGGGCAGCGCGTAGTAGCCGAGCTTGCGCTGCGCGGGGGGTGTGTAGGCCTCGAACTTGTACGTCCAACCCCACAGCAGCTCGAAGCGGCGCCGGTCCCACACGATCGGGTCGAAGGGCGCAAGCAGGCGTGCCGCGTCGTCGGGCGCGTGGCGGGCCGAGCGCGGGTTCTCGTCGGCCGGCCAGTACCAGGTGGTGCCGTCGATCTGCAGGCTGGCGAGGTGCTCGCGGGCCAGGCGCATCGCGGCCTGTGTCTGCGTCTTCAGGTGCGGTGCGCCGTAGCCGAGCAGGCGCGTGAGGTAGGTGAGGCTCGAGGCCGGCAGCGGCGCGTACTTGCGCACGATGAGCTCGATCAAGGCGGCGGCACGCAGCGTGCGGCCGGCGGGGCTGTCATCGCCTTGCGGATGGGTGGCCAGCTCGTAGATGCGCGTGCCGTTCTCGCGCCGCGCCACGCGAAGCAGACCGCGGTAGTGGATGCCGTCGAGCAGCTTGGTGCTCGCACTCGACGAACCGCCCCAGTAGTTGGTGATGCGGCCGTGCGCGAAATGTTCATCGACCTCGCGCGGGTGCACCTGGCCGCGTTCGCGCACGAAGGCGAGCACCTCGTCGGCCTGGCGCTTGGTGGTGGGCTTCCAGGGGTGCGCGGCCACGCGCGGGTGCATCAGCGCAAGGTGTTCGCGCGGCAGGAAGCCGTAGTTCACCAGGCAGTCTTCTTCGATCGCAAGCTTCGGGTAGCGCCGCTCCAGGTCGCCCGCCACGTAGCCCTTCACACGGTGGCGCAGCGTGAGGTCTTGTGCGCGCGCCGGCGCGCGGATCGGATCGGCCTGCACGAAGCCGAGCTTCTGGATCGCCCGCGCGAGCGTGGTGGGCGCAAAGAGCGTGCGGGCGACGGCGTAGCGGCGCAGGTCGTCGAGGGTGATCGTGGTGGGCATGCGAGTGATTCTGTGGCGGGGCGCGGTCGGATGTACAGGTCCGGAAACGGCGTGTCAGCAGGCTTGCAGCTTTCGACACTGCAGCCTCTTCAACACACATCGAGGCACACATGAAGGGATTGCAAGACAAGGTGGCACTGGTGACCGGCGCCAGCTCCGGCATCGGGCTCGCGACGGCCCGGCTCTTCGCCCGCGAGGGGGCGAAGCTGGTGCTGGCGGCGCGGCGCGGGGCGGAGTTGAACGCGCTGGTCGACCGCATCGTCACCGACGGCGGCGACGCGGTGGCGCTGGCCGGCGACGTGCGCGACGAGGCGTATGCGCAGGCGCTGGTCGAGCTCGCGACTCAGCGCCATGGCGGCCTCGACATCGCATTCAACAACGCCGGCACGCTGGGCGAGCTGGCGCCGATGCCACAGCTCACGCGTGAGAACTGGCAGCACACGCTCGACAGCAACCTCACGAGTGCCTTCCTCGGCGCGCGGCATCAGGTGCCGGCGATGCTCAAACGCGGCGGCGGCTCGCTCATCTTCACCTCGAGTTTCGTGGGCCACAGCGTCGGCTTTCCCGGCATGGCGGCGTATGCGGCGGCCAAGGCCGGGCTGATCGCGCTGGCGCAGGTCACGGCGGCCGAGTTCGGGGCCCAGCGCATCCGCGCCAATGCGCTGCTGCCCGGCGGCACCGACACGCCGATGGCGGCGCCCCTCGTCGGCACGCCGGAAGGGCGCGCGGCGCTGTCGAGCCTCTTTGCGCTCAAGCGCATCGCGACGCCGGATGAGATCGCGCAGGCGGCGCTTTTCCTCGCGAGCGACGCGTCGTCGTTCGTGACCGGCACCGCGTTGCTGGTGGATGGTGGGGTGTCGATCAACCGCAGCTGAGGGGGTGTTCGAAACTCTTTGCTTTACTTTTCGTAGCGATGTGGCTAGAGTTTGCTATGAAAACTGAAGCAAGGAGATTCCAGTGGACGCCACGCCTGCCCGCATTGCCCCCGCGATGCCCCCGTTCCCGCCCGACATCCAGAGGCCGATCGACCTCATCATGCCGCCGGGGGTGCCGCCCCTCGTGCTCTTCACCACGCTGGCACGCGATCCGCGGCTCTTCGGCAAGTTCTTCGCTGCCAGCCTGCTCGACCGCGGCCACCTCACGCTGCGCCAGCGCGAGCTGGTGATCCACCGCACCACGGCGCTCTGCGGCTCGGAATATGAGTGGGGTGTGCACGTGCGCGGCTTTGCCGCGAAGGCAGGGCTCGATGCGGCCCAGCTGGCCTCCACCGTCCACGGCACGGCCACCGATGCGTGCTGGAGCGACGAAGACCGGGTGCTGATCCGGCTGTGCGATGCGCTGCACCGCAACTGCGATGTCGACGACACGCTGTGGGCCGAGCTGTCGGCGCGCTTCAGCGAGCCGGCGTGCATCGAGCTGCTGATGCTCGCCGGCTTCTACCGCACCGTGGCCTACCTCACGAATGGCCTGCGCCTGCCGCTCGAAACGATGGCTGCGCGTTTCCCCGCCGCAGCGTAGCCCTCCCATGTTCTGAGGAGGCGAATCCACGCCGGGCGGCGGGGGCTCGTGAGAACATCCGCCCGTCATGGACCCCATCACCGTTGCCCTCGTCGAAGACGATGCCCGCGTGCGCGAACGCTTCCAGCGTGTCATCGCCGCCGAGCCCACGCTGCGCCTGCTGCACGCGGCCGGCACGGCGCAGGAGCTGCTGGTCTGGTTCGCCGAAAACGCAGTCGACGTGCTGCTCGTCGACCTGGGCCTGCCCGACACTCCCGGTCTCGAAGTGATCCGCCAGGCGCGGCGCATGCAGCCCGCGTGCGCGGTGATGGTGATCACGATGTTTGCCGATGAGGCCAACATGCTGCAGGCCTTCGAAGCCGGTGCCGGCGGCTACCTGCTGAAAGACGGCACCGAGGCCGATCTGGCGGCTCATGTGCTGAGCCTGCACGGCGGCGGCTCGCCGATGTCGCCCATCATCGCGCGCCAGCTGCTCGTGCGCTGGCAGGCCAGCGCGCCGCCGTCGCCCAGTGCGCCGCGGGTCGGCGGGCCGGTGGCGTTGTCCAAGCGCGAATCGGAAGTGCTGGACCTCATCGCCCGCGGCTTCATCTACCCTGAGATCGCGCAGCAGATGGGGCTGTCGGTCAGCACCATCCAGACCCACGTGCGCAACATCTACGGCAAGCTCGACGTGCACAACAAGACCGAAGCCGTGTTCGAGGCGCGGCAGCTGGGACTCTTGCGCAACTGATGGTCCGCGCCTTGCTCGCGTGGCTGGGCGTGTGCCTGGCACTGTGCGCCGCACCGGCCACGGCGGCCGATGCGGTGATCACGCTGGAGCGCGCGCAAGCCACCTTGCGTCCCGATGGGCTGCCGGCGCGCGAAGGCGAAGTCGACCTCGCCCGCCGCTGGGACATCGACTTCCCCGGCCGCGATGGCAGCGCGACCTACCGCATCGCGTTGCCGCCGCGCAGCCATGACGAGCCGATGGCCTTGCTCTTCTCGCGCGTGGGCAACCAGGTGCTGGTGCAGGTCAACGGCGTCACCGTGCAGCGCCTGGGCACGCTGGGTGATCCGGTCTTCAATGCCGCGAAGACGGCCTATCTCGTCAGCGTGCCGGCTTCCCTGCTGCATGCGGATCGGCCCAACGAACTGCGGGTCGACGTGACCATCCAGCGCCAGCGCTGGGGCGGGCTGTCGCTCGTGCTCTATGGCACGCAGGCCGAGGTGGAGCCGATGTACGCCGAGCAGCGGCGATGGCGGCATTTCTCGTCGGTGATCTTCGCGGTGAGCCTCACCGTGATGGGCGGATTGGCCGGCGTGTTGTGGTGGCGCCAGCGTGACGCGCTGTACGGGTGTTTCAGTGCTGCGGCCTTCCTCGGCGTGGTGCGCAACCTCGACCAGGTCTGGCCCGATGTGCCGGTGATGTGGCCGCTGTGGGGCGCGATCGCGGCGGTGGCGTATGCCTGCCATCTCGCGCTCATCTGCCGCTTCGCGCTGTTGGCCCTGGGCACGGCGCCCGCATGGACGGGGCGCGCGATCTACATCGCGATGGGGCTTTCGTCGGCGCTGGCGATCGCTTCGTTCGCGTTGGCCATGCCGATGCTGTGGACGGCGGGTCTGGCGGTGCTGGTGCCGGTGGGCTTGACCACGCTTGCATTGATCGTGCGCGCGGCGATCCAGGGGCGGGGGCGTTTCGGCTGGCTGCTGGTCTGCGCGGCCGCCATCGCGGTGGGGGCGGGCATCTACGACCTGAGCTTCGTGCGCTTCAGCCACTCGACCGGCCTGCGCAACAACTTCACGCCGCACGCGATCTTTCTCTTCGTGCTCATCATGGCGGGGCTGGTGGCCGAGCGCTACAGCCGCTCGGTGGCCGACTACCGCGCGCTCAACGCCAACCTCGCGCAGCGGGTGGCTGAGCGTGAGCAGCAGCTGCACCAGGCTTTCGGTGACCTGCAGAAACAGCAGCAGGAGCAGGCGGTGCTCACCGAGCGCCAGCGCATCATGCGAGAGATCCACGATGGCGTGGGCTCGCAGCTGGTGGGCCTCTTGAGCATGGTCGGCCAGCGCAACACCGACCCGCAGGTGCTCGAAGAGCATGTGAAGCAGGCCCTCGACGAGATGCGCATGGCGGTCGACTCGCTGCAGCCGGTGCACGGCGATCTGGTGGCGGTGCTGGCGACGCTGCGCTATCGCCTGCAGCCGCGCCTGGCCGCGGCGGGTGTGCAGGTGCGCTGGGACGTGTCGCAACTGCCGACCTTGCCGCAGCTCTCGCCGCAGTCGGTGCTGCAGGTGCAGCGCATCCTGCTCGAAGGCTTCACCAACGTGCTCAAGCATGCACGCGCCACCGAGGTGGCCGTTCAAGCCCAGCTGGTCGGCAGCGACGGCGACGCGGTGATCGAACTCTCGCTCATCGACAACGGCGTGGGCCTGCCCGCGCAGCGGAGGGCGCCGGGCACGGCGTGTCCAACATGCAATCGCGGGCGGCGAGCATCGGCGCGTCGCTGCGCGTCGAGCCCGGAGCGGAAGGCGGAACGGCGGTGGTGTTGCACTGGCCCGTGCAGGCGGCGGGCAAGGCCTGAAGGGCTTGCAGCGACGCGGCCCTGGCGAAGCCCAGCGAGGACTTGCCGGTATCGGCCGACAAGCCCTCGCCGCTTCCCCCCTACCTCGCACTCACAACGCCCGCATCGGATGACCCCTCGTGTGGGCCAATCTCGAGCTGCCTTGTGCGTGCCTCCCTTGCACTTTCGACTTGCGTGACAGCGATGTATCGAGGGGCATCCTAAGGACGCTGGCCTCAGCGGTCTTGAACGTTTCGGCCTGCCCCGCTCGGCGGTGCACTGCGTCCGATGAGCGGTACCTGCATAGGCACGGCCGGTGTGAAGCGGCCATAGCGCCGGAACTCTCGGTTCATGTGGGCCTGGTCGCTGTAGCCGGCTTCGGCCGCCACCACGCTCGGACGTGCGCCTGGCTCGCGCATCAGCATCATGGCGCGGTGAAACCGCACGATGCTCGCGAGGCTGCGCAAGGGCACGCCCACGGCTTGCAGCACCTCGCGGCGCAGGGCCCGTTCGGAGACCCCGAGCTGTCGGCACAGAAGCTTGAGGTCGGGCCTCTCGGGCGCGCTGCGCAAGAGGCGCACCGCTTCTGCCGCGAGCAATTGGCCGGGTGTGATGCGCGAGGCCTGCAGCAGCTCGTGTGCGGTCGACACCAGCGTGCGCTTCAGTTCCGAAAGTGACCGACAGCGCTTCAACTGCTCGGCATGCTGCGGCAGCAATGTGTCGGCCTCTTCGTGCAGAAGTTCACGATCGCGCAGCAGCTTGGGCGAGACGCCGAGGCAGGCGCTCGCCCATCCAAGCTTGAAGCGCAGGCCCATCAGGCCGGTGCCGGCCCGCGCTGGCACCTCGCGCACATGGAGCGTCGGCCCTGCGATCACGAGTCGGACGCGCGAGATGCTCTGGAGGTCGTCTTCGAGGTGGAAGCGCGCCACGATGTCGGTGCGGCCGTCGGGCAGCACGCGCTGCAGGTCCGGGCCGCTGGCCACGAAGAGCCACAGGGCCTCCACACGTTCGGCATCGAGGCCGTCGAGCGGCAACTCGCTGTAGGGAATCAGGGGAGGCTTCGGCACGGGACGCTCGCGAGACTGCCGCAAAAGTGTATGGACGTGCTTTGCGAGGGCCCATCCCCCTTGCTGGGGTAAGCGTTGCGCTGCGCCGCAAAGAAAAGGGCCGCGTGAGCGGCCCCTTGCTTTCGGTCGGCCGGAGAGATTACTTGAGGCCCGCCGCTGCACGCAGCGCGGCCGCCTTGTCGGTCTTCTCCCACGAGAATTCAGGCTCTTCGCGGCCGAAGTGGCCGTAGGCGGCGGTCTTCTCGTAGATCGGACGCAGCAGGTCCAGCATCTGGATGATGCCCTTCGGGCGCAGGTCGAAGTGCTCGTTGACGAGCGCCGCGATCTTCTCGTCGGGAATCACGCCGGTGCCTTCGGTGTAGACCGTCACGTTCATCGGCTTGGCCACGCCGATGGCGTAGGCGACCTGGATCTGGCACTGCTTGGCCAGGCCGGCCTTGACGATGTTCTTCGCCACGTAGCGGGCGGCGTAGGCGGCCGAGCGGTCGACCTTCGACGGGTCCTTGCCCGAGAACGCGCCACCACCGTGCGGGCAGGCGCCGCCGTAGGTGTCGACGATGATCTTGCGACCGGTCAGGCCGCAGTCGCCCTGCGGGCCGCCGATGACGAAACGGCCGGTCGGGTTGATCAGGTAGCGGGTTTCCTTCAGCCACTCCTTGGGCAGCACCGGCTTGATGATCTCTTCGATGATGGCTTCGGTGAACGAAGCCTTCATCTTGGTCGTGGTTTCGCTCTGGTCGGGCGAGTGCTGGGTGGAGAGCACCACGGTGTCGATGCTGTGCGGCTTGCCGTCGACATAGCGCATCGTGACCTGGCTCTTGGCGTCGGGGCGCAGGAAGGGCAGTCGGCCGTCCTTGCGCAGCTGGGCCTGGCGCTCGACGAGGCGGTGGGCGTAGTAGATCGGCGCGGGCATCAGCTCGGGCGTCTCGTCGCAGGCGTAGCCGAACATCAGGCCCTGGTCGCCAGCGCCGATGTTGAGGTGGTCGTCGGAGGCGTGGTCGACGCCCTGGGCGATGTCGTTGGACTGCTTGTCGTAGCAGACCATCACCGCGCAGCCCTTGTAGTCGATGCCGTACTCGGTGTTGTCGTAGCCGATGCGCTTGATGGTGTCGCGTGCGACCTGGATGTAGTCGACGTGCGCGTTGGTGGTGATCTCGCCGGCCAGCACCACGAGGCCGGTGTTGGTCAGCGTCTCGGCGGCCACGCGCGAGCGCGGGTCCTGCTTGAAGATGGCGTCGAGGATGGCGTCGGAAATCTGGTCGGCCACCTTGTCGGGGTGGCCTTCAGAGACGGATTCCGAGGTGAAGAGGAAATCGTTGGACACTCTTTAAACTCCAGTAGGTTGCACACATTGCGTTGCCGGCCTAGTGGGTTCAGAGAGCGGCGAACGCTTTAGCAGAATTTTTTGAATCGCCCCGCAAGTAGTTCAGTAACTCGGCGATTGGCGCTGATTATAAGAAGCAGATGCTCACGCTCTTCCACTGGTTTGCGGGGCTGCCCCTCGCATTGCTTCACGCCCTGGGCGCATTTCTGGGCTGGGTCACCTATCTCCTGTCGCCGACCTATAGGCGCCGCATGGTGGCCAATGCGGCGCAGGCGGGTCTGCGCCCGGCGCAATGGAAGCCTGCCATTGCCTCGGCCGGGCGCATGGTCATGGAACTGCCTTATCTGTGGATGCGCAAACCCGATGAACCGATCCTGCCGCGGGTGCGCTTCGAGGGCGAGGCCTTGCTGGCCGCCGCACTGGGCCGCGGCAACGGGGTGCTGCTGCTGACGCCGCACATGGGCTGTTTCGAGGTGGCGGCGCAGGCGATTGCCGAACGTTTCGGGGCCGTCCAGCCCATCACGGTGCTCTACCGGCCGGCGCGCCAGCCCTGGCTGCGCGACTTGGTGCGCACCTCGCGCGAGCGGCCTCGGCTGCACGCGGCGCCGGCCTCGCTGGCGGGTGTGCGCCAGATGATTCGCGCCTTGCGCAAGGGCGAGATGGTCGGCCTGCTGCCCGACCAGGTGCCGCCCGAGGGCATGGGCGTCTGGGCGCCGTTCTTCGGGCGTGAGGCCTACACGATGACGCTCGCCACTCGCCTGGTGCAGCAGACCGGTGCCGAACTGCTGTTGACCTGGGTCGAGCGGCTGCCGCGTGGCGGCGGCTACGTGCAGCGCTTTTTCCCATTCCCCGAACCGCTGCCGACCGACGGCACGGCGGCGGCGATCGCGATCAACCGGGCGATGGAAGGGCTGATCCGCCAGTGCCCGCAGCAATACCTGTGGGGCTACCACCGCTACAAATCGCCGCGGGCGCAGGCCGGGCCTGACGAGGTGGCGCCATGAGCACCCGTGCCGAAACCTTCGGCGCCCGGCTGTTGCTGGGCGTGATGTGGTGCCTGCACCTGCTGCCGCTGCCGGTGCTCGCGGCGGTGGGCAACGGCACCGGCCGCCTGCTCTATCTGCTGGCCGGGGCGCGTCGCAAGGTGGCGCTGCGCAACCTGGAGCTGTGCTTTCCCGAGATGTCGGCTGCGGCACGCGAGCGCCTCGCCCGAGAACACTTCCGCTGGCTCGGCCGCAGCATCCTCGAGCGCAGCCTGTTGTGGTTTGCGCCCGCCGAGCGGCTCCGGTCGATGATCCACGTCGAAGGCGACGTCAAGCTCGCCGAGCGCAGCGCGCGGCCGGTGATGTGGCTGGTGCCGCACTTCATGGGGCTCGACGTGGCCGGGGTCGCGGTGCTGCTGTTCCAGGACCAGTACGCCTGCTCGATGTACCAGGCGCAGAGCAACCCGGTGATGGACGACATCATCCGCAAGGGCCGGCTGCGCTTTGGCGACAAGGCCGAGATCTTCCCGCGCAGCGACAAGGCGCTGCCGCTGATCCGCGCCATCCGCAAGGGCCACGCGTTCTTCAACCTGCCCGACATGGATTTCGGCGAGCGCGATGCCGCCTTCGTGCCCTTTTTCGGCGTGCCAGCCGCCACGCTGCTGGCCCCGTCGCGCATGGCGCGTGCGCTCGACATGGTGGTGCAGCCGGTGGTGGCTGAGATGCTGCCGGGCGGGCAGGGCTACAAGGTCCGCTTCGGCGAGCCGCTCCAGAACTTCCCGACCGATGACGCCGTGGCCGACACCGCGGAGATGAACCGCTGGATCGAAAGCGAGATCCGCCGCAACCCGGCGCAGTACCTCTGGGTGCACAAGCGCTTCAAGACCCGGCCGGCAGGCGAGCCCAGTCTTTACTGAGCGGCCGGAGGGTCCGGCGCCGGGCCGCCCCAAGCCGGACGGCGCCCCTTGGGGGCAGGAGTGAAACGACTGGGGGGCGATAATCCGCGCCATGCAACTCCGGTTCACCAAGATGCAAGGCGCGGGCAACGACTTCGTCGTGCTCGACGCCACGCAGCAGCCGCTCGACCTGACGCCCGAGCAATACCGCCAGCTCGGCGATCGTCGCTTCGGTGTAGGTGCCGACCAGATCCTCGTCGTGGAGAAGAGCCGCACGCCGGGTGTGGACTTTCGCTACCGCATCTTCAACGGCGGCAGCGGCGATGAAGTGGAGCAGTGCGGCAACGGCGCGCGCTGCTTCGTGCGCTTCGTGCGCGACCGCGGCCTCACCGACAAGAAGGTGATCCGCGTCGACACCATGAACACGCTGCTCGAGCTGCGTCTGCAGGATGACGGCCGCGTGACCGTCGACATGGGGCCGCCGGTCTTCGACCACGCGCAGATCCCGTTCGACCCGCAAGGCGCGACCCCGCGCCGGCAAGGCGACTTCGAACTCTGGCCGCTCGACGTGGGCGACGGGGTGATCGACGAAGTGGCCGTGCTCTCGATGGGCAACCCGCACGCCGTGCAGGTGGTCGACAGCGTCGACCACGCGCCGGTCGAAGTGCACGGCCCGCTGATCGAGGCCGACCCGCATTTCCCGCGCAAGGTCAACGCCGGCTTCATGCAGGTCGTGAGCCGAAGCCACATTCGCCTGCGCGTCTACGAGCGTGGGGCCGGCGAGACGCTCGCCTGCGGCACTGGTGCCTGTGCCGCGGTGGTGGCCGGCATCCGCCTCGGCTTGCTCGATGCGCGTGTCGAGGTCGATGCCCGTGGTGGCCGCCTCACGATCGAGTGGCAGGGGGGGCGTTCGCCTGTGCTGATGACAGGCCCGGCCGTGACCGTTTTCGAAGGAGAAATTTCGCTGTGAGCATTCAAGGCATCACCGAGCAGGACATCGCCAACTACCTCGCCAACACGCCGGGGTTCTTTGAGCGGCATGCCGAGCTGCTCGCGTCCATCCAGATCATGAGCCCGCATGGGCAGCGCGCCGTCTCGCTGCAGGAGCGGCAGATGGAAATGCTGCGCGAGAAGCACAAGGGCCTGGAGCAGCGCATCGTCGAGATGATCCGCCATGGCCAGGAAAACGTGACCATCGCCGACAAGCTGCACAAATGGACGCGCGCCATCATGCTCACGCAAAACCCGGGCGACCTGCCCGGCGTGCTGGTGAGCGAGCTGAAGCACCAGTTCATGATCCCGCAGGCTGCCATCCGCGTGTGGGGCGCGGCCGAGGCCTTCAGCATGCTCGGCTTCGCCAAGCCGGTGAGCGAGGATGCGCGCAGTTTTGCGTCGAGCCTGAGCCTGCCGTACTGCGGCGTCAACGCCGGCTTCGAGGCGGCCTCGTGGCTCGAAGACCCGCGCTCGGTGGCCTCGATGGCGCTGATCCCGCTGCATCACGGCGGCGCGCCGGAGGCCTTCGGCCTGCTGGTGCTGGCCTCGCCGGACCCCACGCGCTACAGCGCCGACATGGGCACCGAGTTCCTCGTGCGCATCGGCGAGATCGCGAGCGCCGGCTTGGCGCGGCTGCTGCCGGTCGTGTAGCGGCCCATGCACGACGCAGCAAGTCTTGGCGAGGACCTGCGTCGGCACCTCGTTCACCTGGAAGTCGAGCGCCGGCTGGCCCAGCGCACGCTCACGCTCTACCGCGACGCGCTGCAGCGCCTGCAGGCGTTTTCCGCCGAGGCCAGGCTCGCTTCACCACGTGTCGCGCAAGTGCATCATGTGCGCCGCTGGGCGGCCCAGCTGCATGCACAGGGGCTGGCCTCGCGCAGCATTGCGCTCGTGCTCTCGGCCTGGCGGGGCTACTACCGCTGGGCGGGGCGCGAGGGGCTTGTCGCGCTGAACCCGGTGGAGGGCGTGCGAGCGCCCAAAGCTGCGAAGCCCTTGCCGAAGGCCTTGTCGGTGGACCACGCTGTGGCCCTGGCTGAGCAAACCGACGAACACGGCGACCCCGCGCTGGCCGCACGCGATCACTGCATCGTGGAGCTGCTATACGGCTGTGGCCTGCGCGTTGGCGAACTGGTAGGTCTTGATGTGCAGCCGAGCGCCGCGGCCGCAGGCTGGATCGATGCAGCCGATGCCGCGGCCCACGTGCTCGGCAAGGGCAGCAAGCGGCGCAGCGTGCCGGTTGGCGGACCGGCGCTCATCGCCTTGCGGGCGTGGCTCGATCAACGAAGCACGATGGCCGCGCAGGGCGAGCCGGCCCTCTTCGTCAGTCAGCGCGGCACCCGCCTCACCGCGAGCCAGGTGCGGTCGCGATTGAAGACGCGTGCCTTGCAGGCCGGCCTGCCAACCCACGTGCACCCCCACATGCTGCGACATTCGTTCGCCTCGCACCTGCTGCAGTCCAGCGGCGACCTGCGTGCGGTTCAGGAGCTGCTGGGCCACGCCAACATCACGACGACCCAGGTCTACACCAAGCTCGACTTCCAGCACCTGGCGAAGGTCTACGACGCTGCTCACCCAAGGGCGAAGAAGCGCTAGCTCCTTATCCGTTTCGTTGCCCTCAGACGCTTGCGCACTTGTATTTACTTCGCATGCGTACTAATATAGTCCGCATGCGAAGTAAATCGAATCACGGCCGATGAAGCCGCGTCTTTTCCATCTGGTGGCTCAGGCGCGCCAGAACCTGTTCCGCTCGGCTGACCAGGTGTTCAGCGCTGAACTGGAGGTGTCGGGCACGCAGGTGGTGGCGCTCTTTGCCATCGAGTCGCAAGAGGGCTGCCAGCTGAAGGACCTGACGGCGCAGCTGCAGCTCAAGAACTCTGCCATCACCGGCCTCGTCAGCCGAATGGAAGACAACGGGCTGATCCGGCGCCGGCCCTGCGAGCAGGACGGCCGGTCCACCCGGCTGTATCTGACCGACAAGGGCAGGGCGGTGGTCGCACAAGCCAAGCCCGTCTTGGCACGCGTGAACGTCCAGCTCACCAAGGGCTTCACGTACGACGAACTCGCGGTCGTGGCGCGCTTTCTCCACCACGCCGCATCCATCCACTTCACCACGGAGTCTTCGACATGAGCCAGAACCTCGCCCTCTACCAGCAACTCGGCCCCGAGAAATTCTCGGCCGCCATCGGCACCGTTGCACCGTATTTCGCCAGCGTCGAGCCGGAGTTCGTCGACCTGCGCAAGGGCTTTGCCGAGGTGCGCATCCGCAACCAGCGCAAGGTGCACAACCACATCGGCACGGTGCACGCCATTGCGCTGTGCAATGGTGCCGAGCTGGTGGCCGGCACCTGCACCGATGTGTCCATTCCGACCGGTGCGCGCTGGTTGCCCATCGGCATGACGGTGCAGTACCTGGCCAAGGCGAAGACCGACATCCGCGTGGTGACCGAAGCCGAGGCCGTTGACTGGGCGCAGCCCGGCAACATCGAGGTGCCGGTGGCGGCCTACGACACCGAGGGCACCAAGGTCTTCAGTGCGGTGATCACGATGAACGTCAAGCACTGACGATGGCAACGGCCATCGGGCGCGACAATCGCGCCCATGAAAGCCATCACCCTGCGAGAAGGCAAAGAGCGCTCGCTGCAGAAGCGCCACCCGTGGGTCTTCGAGAGCAGCATCCATTCCGGCAAGGCCGACGCCGGCGAGACCGTGCGCGTGAATGCACGCGACGGCAAGTTCCTCGCCTGGGCCGCCTTCAGTCCGCAGTCGCAGATCCGCGTGCGGGCGTGGAGCTTCGACGAGGCCGAGCGCATCGATGCGGCCTTCTTCGAGCGCCGCATCCGCAAGGCGATCGACATCCGTGCCCGTCTGCCGATCGCAAGCGATGCGATGCGGCTCATCCACGGTGAAGCCGACGGCCTGCCGGGCCTGATCGTCGACCGTTATGGCGACACGCTGTGCGCGCAGTTCCTGAGCGCTGGCGCCGAGCGCTGGAAGAAGACGCTGGCCGATCAGCTGCTCGCGGCCACTGGGTTGTCCAGGCTCTACGAGCGCAGCGACGCCAGCAGCCGCGGCCTCGAAGGGCTGCCCGAAGTGACCGGCTGGTTGCGCGGAGAGGGCACCACCGAAGCTCACCATCCGCGAACACGACTGGCAGCTCACGCTCGACGTCGCCGAAGGCCACAAGACCGGCTACTACCTCGACCAGCGCGACAGTCGCAAGCTCTTCGCCGATACGGTGCGCCACTTCGGTTGCCAACGGGTGCTCAACTGCTATAGCTACACCGGCGGCTTCAGCGTGGCCGCACTCGCCGGCGGCGCCACGCAGGTGACGAGCGTCGATTCGTCGGCCCCAGCGCTCGCACGGGCCGCCCGCCATGTCGCCCTCAACGGCTTCGAGGCCTCGCGCCACACCACGCTCGATGCCGACGTGAACCAGACCCTGCGCGAAGCGCTCAAGCGCGGCGAGCGCTTCGACGCCATCGTGCTCGACCCGCCCAAGTTCGCCCCCACCGTGAGCCATGCCGAACGCGCCGCCCGCGCCTACAAGGACATCAACCGCCTGGCCTTCCAGCTGCTGGAAGTGGGCGGCCTGCTCTTCACCTACTCCTGCTCGGGCGGTATCAGCGCCGACCTCTTCCACAAGATCGTCGCGGGGGCGGGCCTCGATGCGAACGTCGACGGCCTCGTCTACGCCCGCACCGGCGCCGCGCCGGACCACCCGATGACCGTGACCTTCCCCGAGGGCGAGTACCTCAAGGGCCTGGTCGTGATCAGGACGTGATCAAGAACCCGCGGCGTCGAGGCTGGGTGCCGGCCCGGACACGCTGACGCGGTTGCGCCCGCCACGCTTGGCCTCATACAGCGCCTGATCGGCGCGGTCGAGCAACTGCTCGGTGGTTTCGCCCTGTCGGCACAGCGCCACGCCGGCCGAGACCGTGACCTTCAGGCGTGGCGCCACCGCTGCCCAGTCGTGCGCGGCCGTGGCTTCGCGCACGCGCTCGGCGGCGACGCATGCCGCCGTTTCGTCGGACGTGACGGTGAGCAGCATCAGAAACTCCTCGCCTCCGTAGCGCCCCAGGCGATCGGTGTCGCGCATGCTCGCCGATGCCACGCGCGTGAAGTGCCTGAGCGTCTCGTCACCGACCAGGTGGCCGTGACTGTCGTTCACGAGCTTGAAGTGGTCGAGGTCGAAGAGCACGACACCAAACGGCTGGCGGGTGCGCTCCATGCGCTGGCGTTCCTCGTCGAGCAGGCGCATGACGCTGCGGCGGTTCAGCGTACCGGTGAGTTCATCGCGTGCGGCCATCTGCTCGAGCTTGTCGAAGGTGGCGGCGAGCTCTTCGTTGCGAGCCTTGACGAGCATGCGCAGCTTGGCGCTGAACAGGCCCAGCAGGGTGCTGCGCGCGAGGATCACCACCATCCACAAGCCACAGAGGGCGCGCTGCTGCCAGGTGGCCGTGGGCATGGCCAAACGGTCACCGACCAGCACGACGATGGCGAACACGCCGGCCACCACCACCGTCGTACCGAAGATCGCCCCTGACTGCAGGCGATTCGGGTTGACGCGCAACGCGCCGAAGCCAAAGGTGATGAACAGCACCATCAGAATCAGCACACCGATCTCGGGTGCGTACCAGGCCAAGCCCATGGGGACGAGTGCGTGCGCCATCATTTGGGGGCCCACGAGGTAGTGGTCTTCAAAACGCTCGGTCCAGCCCGAGCCCAGCAGAGCTTAGAAGACGCCGCTCAACACCGTGCCGGTGCCGATGCAGATCAGCGGCACCTGCAGGGCGAGCCCGCCGGCCAGCACCAGCGCCAGCTGCAGGCTCGAATCGACCACGTAGCTCGCATACACCATGCGCACCATCTGCAGCCGCTGGCGGAGGCGGCGCGCCTGTCGCTGGGTCCAGGCTTCGAGGGAGGACGTGGGGCGATGAACGTCGGAGTACATGGGGACGGTCAGCAGTCGCATCTCGTGATGAATCGTTATCGACCGCGAGCCGTGACGGCTGTAGCAACTACTGCACGCTGCGTGCGGCTCCTCGTGGCTGCGGCAGATGGATCGATGGTTCGAACTTCCCCCGGTGCACGCTGAAGAAGGCCTTCACGTTGCGCACGTTGGCGTCTTGCGTGAAGAGGCGCTGCACCAGTGCGTGGTAGCCCGGCATGTCGGGCACCTGCATCACGAGCATGAAGTCGGGGCCGGGCGAAACGCGGTAGCACTGCTGCACCGCTGTGTCAGCCACCGCGCGCGCCTCGAATTCGGCGAGGTGCTCGGCGCCCTGGCGGTCCAGCGTCACCTCGGCCAGCACGGTGAGGCCGGCACCCAGGCGCTCAGGCGACAGGATGGCCACGCGCCGCTCGATCACGCCCGCCTCCACCAGCCGGCGCACGCGGCGCAGGCAGGTCGCGGGCGAGATGTGGGCCGCGGCGGCCAGGTCCTGGTTGGACAGGGCGGCGTCTCGTTGCAGCAGCTCCAGCACCCGCAAATCGGTGTCGTCGAACTCTGGCGCAAACTTTTCTTCCATCTGAATCAATGAAAAGAACGAAAATTTCAACAGCAAACCGATCTGGCAGATTATTTCTTCTGCGTGTGAATTTCGCAAGCATCCATCAGTGCGCACTTCCTACCATGCCCCCCGTTCCCACCTTTTTTGGAAGCACAACATGTGTGGCATCGTCGGCGCCGTCAGCACCAAGAACATCGTTCCGATCCTCATCGAAGGCCTGAAGCGGCTGGAGTACCGGGGCTATGACTCCTGCGGCGTGGCCGTGCACCAGGGCGGCGAGCTGCGCCGGGCGCGCAGTACGGCGCGCGTGGCCGAACTCGATGCGCGCGTCGCCGAAGACAAGATCGACAGCGGCACCGGCATCGCCCACACCCGCTGGGCCACGCACGGCGCGCCGGCCGAGCACAACGCGCACCCGCATTTCTCGCCCGGGCCGACCCAACAAGGCACCGACCAGAGCGGTGTGACCGCCGTCGGCCGCATCGCCCTCGTCCACAACGGCATCATCGAAAACCACGACGAGCTGCGCAACGAACTGAAGACGCGCGGCTACGTTTTCGACAGCCAGACCGACACCGAGGTCATCGCCCACCTCGTCGACCACCTCTACGAAGGCGACCTGCTCGCCGCCGTGCAGCAGGCCACGCTGCGCCTGCGCGGTGCGTATGCGATCGCGGTGTTCTGCCGCGACGAGCCGCACCGGGTGATCGGCGCACGCGAAGGTTCGCCGCTGGTGCTTGGCGTGGGGGCCGGTGAACGCAAGGGCGACTTCTTCCTTGCGTCCGACGCGATGGCGCTCGCCGGCGTCACCGACCAGATTGCCTATCTGGAAGAGGGCGACGTGGTCGATCTGCAACTCGGCAAGGTGTGGATCACCGCGCGCTCGCATGGCGGCGTGATGTTCAAAACGGTCGAGCGCGAAGTGCGCACGGTGCACGTGCACACCGGCGCGGCCGAACTCGGGCCGTATCGCCACTACATGCAGAAAGAAATCTTCGAGCAGCCGCGCGCCATTGCCGACACGCTCGACGCGGTGGAAGCCATCACGCCCGAACTCTTCGGCGACGGGGCCTACCGCGTGTTGAAGGATGTGGACAGCGTGCTCATCCTCGCCTGCGGCACCAGCTACTACAGCGGCTCGGTCGCCAAGTACTGGCTGGAGAGCATCGCGAAGATCCCGACGAGTGTGGAGATCGCGAGCGAATACCGCTACCGCGACAGCGTGCCCAACCCGCGCACGCTCGTCGTGACGATCACGCAAAGCGGCGAGACCGCCGACACGCTGGCGGCCCTCAAGCACGCTCGCAACCTGGGGATGAAGAACACGCTCACCATCTGCAACGTCGCCACGAGCGCGATGGTGCGCGAGTGCGAGCTGGCCTACATCACCCGTGCCGGCGCCGAGATCGGTGTCGCGTCGACCAAGGCCTTCAGCACGCAGCTCGTCGGCCTCTTCCTGCTCACTCTCGCGCTCGCGCAGGTGCGTGGTCACCTGAGCGAGCAGCAGGAACTCGCGCACCTGAAGGCGCTGCGCCACCTGCCGGTCGCCGTGCAGGCGGTGCTGGCGCTGGAGCCGCAGGTCATCGCCTGGTCGGAGATCTTCGCCCGCAAGGAAAACGCGCTCTTCCTCGGCCGCGGCCTGCACTACCCGATTGCCTGCGAAGGTGCGTTGAAGCTCAAGGAGATCAGCTACATCCACGCTGAGGCGTACCCCGCCGGTGAGCTGAAGCATGGCCCGCTCGCACTGGTGACGGCCGAGATGCCGGTCGTCACCGTGGCGCCCAACGACGCGCTGCTGGAAAAGCTCAAGAGCAACCTTCAGGAAGTGCGTGCCCGCGGCGGCGAACTCTTCGTGTTCGCCGATGCCGACTCGCACATCGAGAGCGGCGAAGGCCTGCATGTGATCCGCATGCCCGAGCACTACGGCGCGCTGTCGCCCATCCTGCACGTGATCCCGCTGCAGCTGCTGGCGTACCACACGGCCTGCGCGCGGGGCACCGACGTCGACAAGCCGCGCAACCTCGCCAAGTCGGTGACGGTCGAGTAACTACATCAGCGCCACACCCTTGACCTGCGCATGCAAGGCATCGCCCGTGCGCAGCGCCAGGGTGTCGCAGCTCTTGCGGGTGATGCGCGCGAGCAGGTGCATCGGCGCGGGTTGAGCGTCGGCCGAGGCCGGCGGTGTCACCCGCAGGCGCAATAGCACGGTGCCGTGGTCGGGGTGGATCGACTCCAGCGTGACCGGCAGCACATTGAGGATGCTGGTCTGCTGCGGAGGCTCGCGTGTGACGCTCACGTCGCGCGCCAGCACCGAGGCGCGCACCCGCTCGCCGATTGCCGCCGACGCATTGCCGACCCACAGCTGCAGCCCGGCGCTTGCGATGCGCATCAGCCCGTAGTGCGCGTCGTGCTCGGCCACCTCGGCTTCGATCATCACGCCGGCGTCGTCGCGCCGCGCGAGCGGGATGTCGGCGCGCGCCAGCAGCTCGGCGATCGGGCCGGAGGCCAGCACGCGGCCGCCATGCATCAGCACCAGGTGGTCGGCGAGGCGGGTCACTTCTTCCATCGCGTGGGTGACATAGACGATGGGCAGGGCCAGCGTGCGGTGCAGCCGCTCCAGGTAGGGCAGGATCTCGGCCTTGCGTTGCGCATCGAGTGCGGCCAGCGGCTCATCCATCAGCAGCAGACGCGGCTGCGTGGCCAGAGCGCGGGCGATGGCCACCCGTTGGCGCTCGCCGCCCGAGAGCGTGTTCGGCCGGCGCGACATCAGCGGGCCGATGCCCAGCAGCTCGACCACCGCATCGAACGCACTCCGGTCGGCATGCCGGCCGGTGCCGCTGCGGCGCAGGCCATAGGCGAGGTTGCCTTGCACGCTTAGGTGCGGGAACAGCGCCGCCTCCTGGATCACGTAGCCGATCGGTCGCCGGTGGGTGGGCGTGAAGCGGCCTTGTGTGTCGTCTTGCCAGACCTCGCCGTCGAGCGCCACACGGCCCTGCGCACGGTCCAGGCCGGCCAGCGCGCGCAGCACGGTGGTCTTGCCGCAGCCCGACGGGCCGAAGAGGGCGGTGATGCCACGGGCCGGCAAGGTGAGCGCGAGGTCGAGCGCGAAGTCGCCGCGCGCGAGCTTGAGCGTGGCCTCGATCATCGGGCCGCCTCGTCGTCGTGGCGCACCGGGCGGTTGACCCAGTAGAGCGTCACCAGCACCACCAGCGCAAACGCCACCATGCCAGCGGCGAGCCGGTGCGCGTCGGCGAACTCGGCCGCCTCGACGTGGTCGTAGAGGGCGACCGACATCACGCGCGTCTCGCCCGGGATGTTGCCGCCGATCATCAGCACCACGCCGAACTCGCCCACCGTGTGCGCAAACCCGAGCACGCTGGCCGTCACGAAGCCGGGGCGCGCCAGCGGCAGGGCGACGGTGAAGAAGCGATCCCACGGCCCGGCGCGCAGGGTGGCAGCGGCTTCGAGCGCACGCTCGGGCACCGCCTCGAAAGCCTGCTGCAAGGGCTGCACGACAAAGGGCATCGAGTACAGCACCGAGGCCACCACCAGGCCCCCGAAGCTGAACGGCAGGCGACCCAGTCCGAGCGCCTGCGTCAGCTGGCCCACCGGCCCCTGCGGGCCCATCAGCAGCAGCAGGTAAAAGCCCAGCACGGTGGGTGGCAAGACGATGGGCATGGCTACCACGGCCGCCCACAGCGGCTTCAGCGGCGAGCGGGTGCGTGCAAGCCACCACGCGAGCGGCGTGCCCACGGCCAGCAGCAGCAGGGTCGTCACCCCCGCCAGCTCGGCGGTGAGCCGCACGGCGGTCCAGTCGGCGTCGGTCATGCAGCTTCCTTCAAGAACCGTAGCCGTAGGCCTGGATCACCGACTTGGCCGAGGCACTCTTCAGATGGTCGAGCAAGGCCTTCGCCGCGTCGTTCTTCTCACCGGCCTTCAGCAGCACGGCGTCTTGCCGGATCTCGCCATAGAGCGATGGCGGCACCAGCCAGTACGAGCCCGTCACCGGCCGGTCCGGAATGGCGACCTGCGACAGCGCAACGAACCCCAGCTCGGCATTGCCGGTCAGCGCGAACTGATGGGCCTGGGCGATGCTCTCGCCGGTCACGAGCCTCGCTTGAAGGGCCTCGCGCAGACCTCGCGCCGCCATCACCTCCAGTGCCGCCCGGCCATAGGGCGCGACCTTGGGGTTGGCGATGGCCAGGTGCGCGAACTTCGCGCTTGCAAGCACCGCCCCTTGGTCGTCGACGAAGCCGGGGCGGGCGCTCCACAGCACCAGCCGGCCGACGGCGTAAGTGAAGCGGCTGCCGTTCACCGCGTGGCCTTCGGCGATGAGTCGCTTCGGCGTTTCATCATCGGCGGCGACCAGCACCTCGAAGGGCGCGCCGGCCACGATCTGGCTGTAGAACTTGCCGGTGGCACCGACCGACACCTTGAGCGTGTGCCCGGTGGCGGCCGTGAAGGCCTCGCCGATCCTGGCCATGGGGCCGGCGAAATTGGCGGCCACGGCCACCCTCACCTCGCCGGCTTGTGCCACGAGGCCGGTGGTGCCGAGCGCCACGGCGATCAGAGCGCGTTTCATCCAACTCACGTGTTTCTCCTGCACCAGGTTTTCAATCGATCACGGCGAGGATCACGCTCGACGCCTTGAAAGCCGCGCAGGCCTTCGTGCCCAGGGCCAGGCCGAGCGAGGCGACCGACTCGCGCGTGAGCACCGCGGTGGCAGTGCGCCCCTCGCCGAGGTCGAGCGTGACTTCGGCGTTCACCGGCCCTTCGACGATGCGTTGCACCGTGCCCCACAGCTTGTTGCGCGCACTCAGGCGCAGCGAGCCGTCGACGAGCAGCAGCAGCGACGAGGCCTTGACCAGCGCGATCACCCCGCTGCCGATGGCCAGGCCCAGCTGCTCGGCCGATTCGCGGGTGACCACCGCGGCGAGCTCGGTGCGTTCGTCCAGGCGCAGCAGCACTTCGAAGTCGACCGCGCTCTCGCGCAGGCCGATCACCGTGCAGGCGAACTGGTTGCGGGCACTGGTGCGCACCGCCATGCGCCGCAGCAGGCGCTGGAAGGCGTGCACGTCGCCGACCGGCGCATCGGCAAAGCGGGTGGACAGGCGGTCGAGCGCGGTCTGGTATTCCGCCTCGACCGCGCGATAGAGCGCGACCACGCGGCGGCCGTGTTCGGTGAGCACGGTGCCGCCGCCCGAACGCCCGCCGGTGCTGCGCTCGACCAGCGGCCGGTCGGCGAGGTTGTTCATCGCGTCGACCGCGTCCCAGGCGGCCTTGTACGACATGGGCACGTGCTTGGCCGCCTGCGAGATCGAGCCATGCGCGTCGATCGCTTCGAGCAGGCGCACGCGGGTGTCGCCGAGGAAGGCGCCGAGGTCGGTGCTGACCTCCAGGTGGCCAGTGAGGTGCTGGGCGGTGCGGCGGGGTTTCATCGTGAGGGTGTCTTGAACCCGGTCGGAGCAAGCGTCATATCCTCAAGGATATAACGCCATCGGCGCACTTGCGGACCTGCCGGGAGCGAAACTCCGCGCATGAAGATCAGTGCACGCAACGTGTTCGAGGGTCGCATCTCGGCCTTGAAGCCCGGGCCCATCAACACCGAAGTCAGCATCACGCTGCCCGGGGGCGCCGTCGTGCACGCGGTGGTCACGCGCGATGCCGTGGCCGAGTTGGGCCTGGCCTTGGGTGTGACGGCGTGTGCGGTGATCAAGGCCAGCCAGGTGCTTGTGGCAGTCGCGCCCGCTGCCGAGGCCGGCCCATCGCGCCGGCGCGGCTCCGCGCCCGATGCGCCCGACGAAAATGCGGTCTTGTTGCGGCCACCCAGGGAGTCAGCGTTGAAGATGATCCTCAACTCCGCCACCACCCCGAGCGAGTACGTCGAGTGCCTCGACGGCTGGCAGCGCCGCTACGTGGAGGCCTTGCGCGCCACGGTGACGGCCGCCGCGCCGGCGCTCGAAGAGCGCCTGAAGTGGGGCCACCTCGTGTACTTCTCCAACGGGCCGGTGCTGCTGATCCGGGCGGAGCCGAGCCGGGTGCTGTTCGGCTTCTGGCGCGGCCAGCGCCTGCGGCACATCGAGCCGCGCCTGAAGCCGGGTGGCAAGTACGAGATGGCCACGCTCGAGCTGCTGCCGACCACGCCGCTGGCCCAGGCCACCGTGGTCGAACTCGCGCAGGAGGCGAGTGAGACCAACCAGTCGATCGGCGACCCGACCGCGGGCGCCGCCTGAACGCAGCGGCTCAGGCCGTAGGCCTGCGCTCGAAGCCCACGACGGCAGGGAAGGGCGGTGCAAGCGGCGTCACGCTGACCTCGTCGACCCGCGCCGCCGGCGGGCCGCGGTGCAGCCACTCCACCAGCTGCGCCAGCCGCTCGGGCGGCCCTTGCAGCAGCGCTTCGACCGAGCCGTCGAGCCGGTTGCGCACCCAGCCGTTCACGTGGAGCCTTTCGGCCTGGCGCGCACAACTGTCGCGGTAGCCCACGCCTTGCACGCGTCCCCGCACCCGGACCGACCAGCACTCGACCACGGCTTCGGGTTTTCCTGAAGCAACCCCCATCGGCAAGCCTCCTCGCACTCAGGCGCAGTGCCCCCAGCCCCCTCGGTCTGGCGGGTCGATGCCCCGCAGGCGAGGTGTTGAGCGCGCAGTCCTGCGGTTACAGAATTTCACCATGCGCCGCCCCCCTGATTTCAAGCCCACCCAAGTCTTCGACTGGGCCCATGAGCCCGCCGACGAGCGGCCGACCGACTTTGGTCGCTCGACTGGGTATTCCACGCTCTCCGGCTTCGGCAGCCTGCAGCAGGTGTCGGGGTCGGCGCATCGACGTCACCAGGTGCAAGGCACGGGCCTGGTCAAGCTGATGGCCGTTACCTGCGTGGTGCTGGGCTTGAGCGTCTCGGCGCTGTACACGCTGGTTCACTACCTGCGCGGGGGCTGAGCACTCTTCGATCACGCGCTGCGCGTTGGTCTGGGCAGCAGCATGTCGACCGAGTGCAAGAGGGCCGAGGGATCGGCCGGCTTGGTGAGGTGCACTGAAAAACCGGCCGCCGCCGCGCGTGCCTTGTCGGCCTCCTGGCCGTAGCCCGTCAACGCGATGAAGCGGCCGCGCCAGTCGGGGCTCGCGTTGCGCAACGCCTGGGCGAGCTGGTAGCCGTCCATCTCGGGCAGGCCGATGTCGAGCACCACCACCTCGGGCTGCAGGCTCGCGAACGCGGCCAGCGCATCGCGTGGGTGGCCCGCGGTCTGCACCTGGTGGCCGGCGTGGCGCAGCACTTCGGCGGCAGTGTCGAGCGCGTCGGTGTTGTCATCGACCACCAGCACCCGCCCGGTGCCGGTGGCGGCGTGGCGCAGCGGGGCGATGTCGGCCGGCAGCGGTGGCGCGATCGTGGGCAGCTCGATGGTGAAGCGGCTGCCGCGCTGGAGACCGTCGCTGTGCGCCTGCACCTCGCCCCCGTGCAGTTGCACGATGTTGCGTACGATCGCGAGGCCCAGCCCCAGGCCGCCGTTGGCGCGCTCTGAGGTCTGCGGTGCCTGGTAGAAGGGCTCGAACACACGTTCGAGCGTCTCGGCCTCCATGCCTTCGCCTTCGTCTTCCACGCACAGGCTGGCGCGCTTGTGCAGCTCGTCCACGTTCACGGCGAGGGAGATGGTGCCCTCGCCGCCGAAGCGCAGCGCATTCGTGAGCAGGTTGGTCACCGCCTGCACGAGACGCGTCTCGTCGCCCTGTACCCACAGCGGCGCCGACGGCAGCTCGACGAAAAGCCCCTTGCTGCGCTTGGCCGCAAGCGCCGGCTGCACCGCTTCGACGGCCCGCTCGACCACGGCGAAGAGGTTGACCGGCTCGCGGCGGATCTCGAGCTTGCCGCGGGTGATGCGCGAGACGTCGAGCAGGTCGTCGACCAGCCGGCGCATGTGGGCCACCTGCCGGCCCATGATCTCGCGCTCGCGCGCGGTGCTCTCGTCGCTCTTGCGGTTGAGCAGGTGCAGCGTGGTCAGCATGGGCGCGAGCGGGTTGCGCAGCTCGTGGCCGAGCACCGCGAGGAACTGGTCCTTCGCCTGCGCGGCGGCGGTGGCCTGGCTCAAGGCCTGGCGCATCGACTCGGTGGTCTCGCTCAGGCGCTGCGAGGCCTGGCGCAGCGCACGCGCCATCTGGTCGATCTCGTCGATCTCGCTGTGCACCTCGGCGACGGGATGGCCCTCGCCCAGTTGTACCGCGCTGTCGCGCACGGCGTGGATGTCCTCGGTGATGCGGTCGGCGATGCGCCGCGCGAGCGCCATGCACAGCAGAACGGTCGTCAGCGTGCCCGCCACGTACCAGGCGAGGCCGGTGGCGAGCGCGTGGTCGGGGCCGGCGGTGGGAGCGCCGACGGCGACCGTCCAGCCCGCGTCGCGCAGCCGGGTGAAGCCGGTGTAGACGTCGTCGCCTTCGAGCGAGCGGGTGAGGCCGCTGCCGCTGTCGGCCGGGCGAGAGAGCAGCGCCTTGAGCGTGGGCGAAGGGCCCTGGCTCTGGTGCTGGCGTGTGCGCGCGACGCGGTTCTGCGCACTGTCGAAGACTGCGATCACCCAGCCCGGCGGCACGCTCTGTTTCTGCAGCACATCGAGGATGGGCTCGGGCTTCACCGCCGCCGTCACCACATAGGCGAGCTTGCCGTCGATGACGACCGGCCACCGCACCGCAAAGGCGCCCGACTGGCGGCGCCCGAAGGTGAGGGCGCCCACCACCGGCTGGCCGGTCTGGATGACCTTTGCAAGGCTGCTCGGGTCGACCACCCGTGGCTCGCGGCTGCCATAGGGCTCGACGGTGTTGAAGAGCGGCTCGCCCTGTCCATTCGTGAGCACGACCGCGATCCAGGCGGGCCGCGCCGCCGCTTCGTTCTGCGCCACTTCGTAAAAGGCCGCGATGTTGCCCTCGGCCAGCGGCTTGGCGCGCGCCATCGCGGCGAGCGAGCGCAGCGTGGCGTCGATCTCCGACTCCACCGCGCTCGCCAGCGCACGCGACAGCTCCAGCGTCGAGCGCTCGAGGTTCTGCCGCTGCGTCTGGATGGCGTTCCAGATGCCCCAGGCACCGAGCAGCGAGACTGGCAACAAGCCCACTGCGGCGAGCAGGATGAGCTTGTGGCGCAACGGCCGGGCGGGGCGGGTGGGGTGCATTGGCAGGGGGGAATCCGCGGGCGAGCTTACCCAACGGCACACACCCCTGCTGCCGTCATCCCTTGACGCACACCACCTGCTTCAACGTGTGCACCACGTCGACCAGCTCGCGTTGCGCGTGCATCACGGCATCGATGTCCTTGTAGGCCGCGGGCGTCTCGTCGATGACGTCCTTGTCCTTGCGGCACTCGACACCTTCGGTCGCCGTGCGGTGGTCGGCCAGCGTGAAGCGGCGCTTGGCCTCGCCGCGGCTCATCACACGGCCGGCGCCGTGCGAGCAGCTCTCGAAGCTGTCGGCGTTGCCCTTGCCGCGCACGATGTAGCTGCGCGCGCCCATGCTGCCGGGGATGATGCCCAGCTGCCCGGCCTTCGCGCTCACCGCGCCCTTGCGCGTGACGTACACGTCTTCACCGAAGTGGTGTTCCTTCTGCACGTAGTTGTGGTGGCAGTTCACCGCCTCGATGTGCGACTGGAAGCTCTTGCGGATCACCGTCTTCGCGGCTTCGATCACGCGCTTCATCATCACCTCGCGGTTGATGGCGGCAAACTTCTGCGCCCAGCCCACCGCGCGCACGTAGTCGCCGAAGTAGCGGCCGCCTTCCTCGAAGTAGGCGAGGTCGCGGTCGGGCAGGTTGGCCTGGTGGCGCATCGCGTCTTGCTTGGCCAGCTCGATGAACATCGTGCCGATGAAGTTGCCCACGCCTCGCGAGCCCGAGTGCAGCATGAACCAGACGAACTTCTGCTCGTCGAGGCAGACCTCGATGAAGTGGTTGCCCGAGCCCAGCGTGCCCAGGTGCTGGATGTGGTTGGTCTTGGCGATCTTCGGGTAGTCGCGGCAGAGACTCGGTGAACTCGGGCTCGAGCTGCGCCCAGGCGGTGTTCACCGAACCCGGCGGCTTCTGCCAGGCACCGGGGTCACGCGCGCCGGGCGAGCGGCCATGCGGCACGGCACGCTCGATGGCCGAGCGCAGCGGGCCCAGGTTGTCGGGCAGGTCTTCCGCGGTGAGCGTGGTCTTGCACGCGATCATCCCGCAGCCGATGTCGACACCGACCGCCGCCGGGATGATGGCCTTGAGGGTGGGGATGACCGAGCCGACGGTCGCGCCGATGCCCAGGTGCACGTCTGGCATCGCCGCGATGTGCTTGAAGACGATCGGCAGGCGGGCCGCATTCGAGAGCTGGCGCTTGGCTTCGTCTTCGACGGGCACGCCTTGCGTCCACATCTTCAGTGGCACGCCACCCGGCACGTCTTCGTGGATGTGTTGGGGTTCTTCCATGATGTTGATTCCTTCATTGCACGCAGCCGCTCTGGGCGGCGAGTGCGTAGTTCTTGAGTTCTTCGTCGCCTGGGCCGAGCTGGCGCACGAACTCGGCGAGGCGACGGTCGACAACGGATTTGTCCAGGTGGTGGATGTGGTGCCCGATGCCATGCAGCGCCGAGACCTGCACGTCACGCCACGGCATCGACAGCATCTGCGCGAAGACGTTCCACAGCGCCTGCTGCCAGCGCGGCGAGTGGCGCACGTTCCAGAACGTGGGCCAGACGTCGAACCACATGTAGCAGACGAAATAGAGCCGGTCGGAGCGCGCGCCGATGGGCGAGCGGATGTCGCCCAGGCGAGGGCCGAGGCAGTCTTCCCACACCTTCGGCAAGGCGGCCATCATGCGCATGGCGTCTTCTTCCGGCACGCTGGGGTCGATCGCTGCGAACGAGACGTTGCTGATGCTGTTGCTCATCACGTAGTTGAGCCCCATGCCGACTTGTTCATCGCTGTAGGCCGCGAGATCCGTGCCGGCGTTGGCGAAGAGGCAGGCCTGGATGCGGGTCCATTCGAGCGACGAAGCCTCGAACTCCGGCTCGTCGAGCGACCAGAACCATTCCTGCTCCTGCCCTTGCGGCACAGGACGGTCGAAGAGGTAGCGCAGGGCCGACGCGTGCAGCGCCGGGTCCAGGCCGAGGCCTTGCGGCGACCAGTCCTGTTCCCGCGCCAGCTTGCGCTGGGCCTGGCGGGTGCGTTTGGCGTTCATGGTTTCGTTCTTCCGATTGAATTGTCCCGGGAGAGCAACGCTGCTCCCCCGGGAGGGTCAAGGCCGAAGCTTCACCAGGCCGTTCAGCACCTGGTCCAGGCCTCCGAACACCGAGATCTTGTCGATGCGCTCGGCCACACGTTCCAGCGTCTCCAGCTCCTTCAGGCGCAGGGCGGTGGGGTTGTCCTCCATCACCTTGGCCGTGTTGAGCAGGGAACGCGTGGCCGCGGTTTCCTCGCGACGACGGATCACGTTGGCTTCAGCCGCCTTGCCGGCCTCGACCACCTGGGCGAGGATGGTCTTCATCTCGCCCGGCAGCACGATGTCCTTCACGCCCACGCCGTCGATCGAAAGGCCGAAGCCCGAGAGCTTGGCGCGCACGTGGGCCGACACGACCTCGTCGATCACCGACTTGTTCTCCAGCAGCTCATCGAGCGTGCGCGTGCCGACGGCGGCGCGCAGGCCGAACTGCAGCTCGCGGTACAGGTGCTCCGCAGGCTTGGCGAGCTGGGTGTAGGCCGTCAGCACCGCGTCGGCGTTGGCGTAGCGCCAGGTCGCCGACAGGTTCAGGCGCAGGCCCACCTTGTCGCGGGTCAGGATCTCCTGGCCGGTGACGTCGAGGGCCTGCAGGCGCAGGTCGACGAGCTCCACCGAGATCGTGCGGTTGAACTTCCAGAAGCCGTGCGGGCCGGGCGGCAGCAGGCGTTCGACCTTGCCGTCGACGGTCAGCACGCCCACGGCGTGTTCGGGCACCTGCACGGTGAGCACGCCGGTGAGACCGGCCACCGCACGCGAGCGCAGCTGCGTTTGCGTGAGGCGTTGCACCAGCGCGGCCGGCAGCTCGGCGCTGTCGGTGATGTCGATCACCTCCACGCG
Organism: Rhizobacter sp. J219; assembly: GCF_024700055.1. Taxonomy (GTDB): domain Bacteria; phylum Pseudomonadota; class Gammaproteobacteria; order Burkholderiales; family Burkholderiaceae_C; genus Rhizobacter. Next base: position 3,092,170 of record NZ_JAJOND010000001.1, on the reverse strand, counting down.
CACGTCGGTGAGGCCCTTCCAGTACAGGCGCCGGGTGGCCGGAGCCAGCAGCTCGACCAGCACGCCGTTTTCGGTGCGCAGGCCGACCTGCGTTTCAGTGAGTTCGACGCGCACGAACTCTGCCTCGACCACCGCCGGCTCCATGGCCAGCAGGTAGTCGGACAGCGGGTGGGTGAAGGCCGGCTGTTCGATCGAGAAGGTCTCGACGCGCAGACGGTCGAGGCCCGATGCGAGCCAGTGCGTGCCCGGTTGCAGCACGCGCTCGAAATCGCCATTGCGCAGCAAAAGGCCGCGTTCGTTCTTCTTGACAGTGACACGCTTGAATTCCATGGTGTTCTCCTTTTTCTTGCGTGTGTTGAATAGGGTGCCGTTACAGGGACGGCAGCGGACGTCGGGTGCCTGGGATCGGGTGACACGGTGCGCGTCGGTGCGCGCCTCCCAGTCGAGCACCTCGGCTTGCCGTGCACGCGAACCCCGCGTGCCCCACGTGCGGGCTGCCGCCGCTGATGAAGCCTTGCGGCCTCACGTCCGGCGGTGGTCTTGCGACCGGTTTCTGGAGTTTTGGAGCGGGAGTCGAACCCGCGACCTACACATTGGAAATGTGCTGCTCTACCAAGCTGAGCTATCCAGTTGGTGGCCACCCGGGAGTCGAACCCGGCAGAGCGCCATCCGGTGGCCAAACATCCACTGCGATCGGCGTGCGGCATGTGCCGCCACGACAGATCTCTCCGGCAGCGACACACCGGCGAGGCAGGGCTGTGCCCGAACCTCCACCTGTGAGCGTTTCGCCGCTCGCAGAAGATTCGTGAACGCCCCGGGCTCGGTGACCCGGGGCGGGTTGAGTTACGCGACGTGCAGTTCGCTGCGCACGATGCGCTTGCCCACGCGCTCGATGCGACGCCAGCCGCTGTTGTCGTTCAGCGTGATCCAGCGGCGCTCCTCGGCGCGGTAGAACCAGTCCTTGTCCTGCTGGTAGTAGACCTGTGCACCGGTCGACTCGCAGATGTTCAAGATCTCGTTGCTGTGGGCGTGCGTCTCGTCGAAGTCGGTCGTCGCCTTCTGGCCCATCTCGCTGTAGAAGCTGTTGAGCTGCAACAGCATCGCGTTCACTTCCAGCGGCATGCGCTCGGCCTTGAGGCCGATCTTCACCGCTTCGTCCAGCAGGATCGGGTAGCTGTGCGATGGGTACTTGCCGTTCAATGCGGTGGCGATGGCTTCCGCCTTGTCCGCGTCGGTGACGTGGTAGGCCAGTAGCTCGCGGCACAGCATGATCGACAGCGACTCCGCACGGTCCACCGCGCCGATCACCAACGGATGCACGTACTGGAACAGCGACTTGTACGCGTTCTCGCTCGTGTCGCCTTGCTGCTCGCGCCACAGGCGGATCACGCGCTGCAGCTCGTTCAGACTCACGCTCACACGGTCGTTGTCACGGTCGACCGGCGAGAGCGGGTGGTTGAGCGAGGTGTCGACGGCGGTGAGATAGGCGGTCGGGCCCATCTGGATGCCGTCGGCGCCGAGCGCCACCATCGTCGCGGCGGACGCGCACTCCAGCGGCACGAGCGCCACCAGGCGATCGCAGTGCTGGCGCAGCAGGTTCACGATGCGCAGCGAGGTCTGGCCGCTGCCGCCGTCCGACTTCAGGAACAGGTACAGCACGGGGTGGCGGCCGAGCTTCGCGAGCACGTGGTGCAGCGCGATCACGTCGTTGCTGCACACCGAGCCGCGGGGACCGTTCCAGTAGGTGACCAGCGGGCCACCCAGGCGATCGGCCAGCTTCGCGATCAAGGCCTGCGTCTTGCCGAAGAGCACGGGCGGCTGCTTGACCTTGAGGTCGAGCGCTGGGAGTTGTTCGTTCTTCATGATGCGTCTTTCGGTTGTTGTGATAGGGCGAGAGCGCCCCCGCACACTCAAGCGTGCAGACGCGATCCCTTGGGCAGGCGTGCGGCCAGCCACTCGTGCACGTCGGCACGGATGCGGCGGCCTTCCAGCAGGAAGTTCTCGAAGCGGCTGGGCACGTAGGGCAGGTACAGCAAGGGCATGCCGGCTTCCTCCGGCGTGCGGTCGGCCTTGCGGCCGTTGCAATGGGCGCAGGCGGTGACGAGGTTCATCCAGCTCCAGGCGCCGCCACGCGACTCGGGCTGGATGTGTTCGCACTGCAGGTCGCGGTCGCCGAACACGTCACCGCAGTAGGCGCAGGTGTGGCGGTCGCGGCGGAAGAGCTTCAGCTTCGTGATCGCCGGCACGATGTCGTGCAGGTTGATGCGCGAAGCGCCACGCAGGGCGACGATCGGGTGGATCTCGATCAGCGACTGGCGGCTGCGGGCGACGTTGAAGCCGCCGCGCAGGGTGGCGAGTGGTCCATCGCCATCCACCCAGGCCACCGAGCCCGTGGCCATGTGCAAGGCGGCCTGTTCGAGCGAGATCCACGCCTGGGGCGTGCCCTGGAGGTCGAGTTGCAGCACGTGGCTGTGAGCTTCTTGGTGCATGGGTGGCCTCCTTTCTGTGACCGATGGTTGTGGTTGGATGGCAGGGGCGGCAGGATTCGAACCTGCGTGGCACCGGTTCAAAGCCGGCTGTCTGAGGCCTCTCGACTACGCCCCGGTTGATGTGTTTGGCGGAGAGCGGGCGGATCGAACGCCCGCGGCGACATGTCACCGACCTCGGCTTAGCAAGCCGGTCCCTTGCCACTCGGGCAGCTCTCCTGATGGGTGTCACCGTTGGTAGTGGTGACGATTCACGCCGTCGAAAGCAGCCGCTGCGCAGGCAGCAGTGCTTGAAACAACCTCCCGGACTGGCAGGGGCAGGGGTCGTTGCGGCCGAGCTTTTCGATCAGCTCCTTCTGGCCGCCCACGATCCGATCGCCTCGCTTGACGCCGGTTTCAGACGGGAAGCCCTTGCGGCGCTTGCGAGTGATCTCGAAAGCAGTGCGTGTTGTCCTCGTCGAACGGTTTCATGTTGTTCTCCTTTGGTGGTTGTGGTCCCCTCGGTCCGAGTCGAACGGACACGCCTTGCGGCCCCGGCTTCTGAGACCGGTGCGTCTGCCTGTTTCGCCACGAGGGGAGGGTTGAAGAAAAGAATCACATGCGCTGAGGGGTGACCGGTCGGACTCGAACCGACACCAACGGCACCACAAACCGCGGCTCTACCCTTGAGCTACGGCCACGCCTCAGCGCACGCGCAAGCACTGGTCTCGGTGGTCCGGATCGAACGGACGGCCTCATGCTCCCAAAGCACGCGCGCTGCCAACTGCGCTACACCGAGAAAATGGACTCGACGACCCGATTGCTCGGGCTTTGCCCTCGGCCTTCGGCCCGTCGCAAGCGACGTCCTGGTCGGCTCGCGCCGCCCAGAGCGAACGGGCGCGGGCTGTCGCCGTCTGCTTTGCAGGCAGATGCCTCGACCACTTGGCTACATCGAGATGAACTGGCACCTCGTGCACGACTCGAACGTGCGACCTCCTGCTTCGTAGGCAGGCGCTCTCATCCACTGAGCTAACGAGGTATGCAACTGGTGCCGAGAGAGGGCTTCGATCCCCCGACGCACGCGCCTTCAACGCGCCGCTCTACCGACTGAGCTATCTCGGCAAAAAAAGAACTGGCGCCTCGTGCGGGATTCGAACCCGCGGCTTCCGGCTAGACAGGCCGGCACTCTGACCGCTGAGTTAACGAAGCACATGCCATCCGGTCACGGGTTCCGGCGCCGCCCAATCGTTGCGGCCGATTTCCGCCTTCGAAGCGTGAGCCCACGAAGGCTTCTGTTCAAAACGAATCCCACTTCGGCTGTGTCCACACGCGAGCGCCTCGTCAGGCGTCGGTGTCTCGCTGCACAGGGGCTGAGCATCGACCTGGGTCCAGGGGTCGAGGCCCGCCATGCACATCCCGAGCCGCCCACACCAGGGTTGCGGACTGCGGAGTGCATGGGCACAGCCGAAGTGAGGCGGTCGGCGGCCCTCGTGAACGAGGGCGCGCCTTCCGCGCTTCGTGCAGGACGCTCTCCGGCCAGTACCGGTGCGTGTCCTGCGGCAAGTTGTTAAAGAGCTGCGACTCCGGAGAGCCGCGACCTTGGCGCCGATGCGCCAAGGTGGGTCCAGCAAAGCAAAAGGCCCGGTTCCTGTCGGACACCGGGCCTCTGGGGTACAGAGCGTGAAGGGCGTGCGCCTAGGCGCTTCCCTTTCCCGGTGTCGGCATGGGCTCGCTGCGGTCAAGCCGCGAATAGCCACTCATCGCAATGCCGCCGAAGGCACAGGCGAACGCATGCAGGCCGCGCTGGGCGCGTCCTTGCGTGTTGCGGTCGATGTGCTTGCGGGTTGTCACGATGCAGCCTTGATTGAAAACGGATGCTCTTGCGAGCGAGGAAGCGGACTGTAAAGACTCTTTACCCAACTCGTCAACCCCCTGCGACAATGTTGTTCGACATCGTTGCATCCGCACACACAACACCTCGTGGCGAACATCACCCTCACACGCCGGCAGAACGTGCTCGCGCTCTTTCAAGACCATGTGGAACAGGCGGTCGCGGCTGGCGCGCCGCCGAAAGGTCTGGAGCAGGCCTTTGCGGCCACGCTGCAGATCTCGCCCAGCATGTGGAGCCAGATCAAGTCGTCTCGCCCCATCGGCGACAAGCTCGCGCGCCAGATCGAGGTGCTGTGCGCCAAGCCGGTGAACTGGTTGGACGAGCCGCGCAAGAGCAGCGCGCCGACGCCGGCCGAGCATGCCTTCCTCGAACTTGCGCTCAGTGCCTGGCGCAGCACCAACGTGGCTGGCCGCAAGGCGCTCACGGCGCAGATGAAGGCGATCGTCGAACGCGGGGCTTGAGGTTTGCCGTGCCGGCACGGTGCGCGCATCATTCGCGGCCATGAGCTGGAATCCATCCCAATACCTGAAGTTCGAGCAACCTCGCCTGCGCCCCGCGCTGGAGCTGCTCGCCCGTGTCTCGCTTGACGCGCCGCGCACCGTGTACGAGACCGGCTGCGGTGCCGGCCAGTTGAGCCGGCTGATGGCCGAGCGCTGGCCGAAGGCGCAGGTGGTCGGCGTCGACTCGTCGGCGGCGATGCTCAAGCAAGCCGGTGACACGCTGCCCAACCTTCGCTGGCAGCAGCAGGACGTGGCGGGCTGGAAAGCCGGCACGCCGGCCGACCTGATCTACTCCAACGCCGCTCTGCACTGGCTGCCTGACCACAGCACGCTCTTCACGCACCTGATGCGGCAGCTCGCGCCCGGCGGTGTGCTGGCGGTGCAGATGCCGCGCAACTTCGCGGCGCCTTCCCACACCTCGATTGCCGACGCGGTGCGCGCGGGCCCGTGGCGTGCGCGGCTCGAGCCTTTGCTGCGCGAGAAGACGCCGGTCGAAGACCCGTCGTGGTACTTCGACCTGCTCTCGCCGCTGGCGCAGGACATCGACCTCTGGGAAACCGAATACCACCAGGTGCTGACAGGCGTTGACCCGGTGAAGGAATGGACCAAGGGCACCTGGCTCTCGACCTTCCTCCAGGCGCTCGACGACCCGGCCGAGCGAGACGCCTTCGAGCGCGACTACGCCGCGCGTGTGCGCATCGCCTACCCGATGCGCGCCGACGGCACGACGGTGTTTCCGTTCCGCCGTCTCTTCATGGTGGTGCGGCGCGCGGCTTAGAGGCACTTGAGACTTGGCGACAATCGCGCCATGAGCAAAAGCCCGAGCACGACCCGCGAGCGGGTGCTGGAGACCTGCCGCCGCCTCTTCAACGAGAAGGGGCCGGTCGCCGTGACCACCGCCGAGATCGCGGCCACGGTGGGCATCAACGAAGGCAACCTCTACTACTACTTCAAGAAGAAGGACCAGATCGTGCTGGCGCTGTTCGACCAGTTCGAGCTGGCGCTGGGCGAGATGGCGCGCCGGCAGATGGACCACATCGAGCAGGACAAGGCCGACGAAGACAGCATCATGGACTTCTTCAAGCTGGCCTGGGAGTGGCGCTTCTTCTACCGCGATGCCCAGTCGCTCTACGCGCTGGCGCCCGAGCTGCGCGAGCGCAACAAGGTGCTGTCGGAGGCCTCACACGAGGCCGCCCGCCGACTGCTGCGGCATGCCATCCAACACGGCCGCCTCAAGGTGCCCGACGCCGCGGTGGAGCGGCTCGTCGTCAACGCCTGGATCATCTGCACCTTCTGGATCGAATACCTGCAGGTCGCCAAGGGCGTGACCCGCATCACCAAGAAGCACCTCGAACTCGGCTACGAACAGGTGCAGTCGCTCTACTGGCCGTATGCGCCACGCGGCACGGAGCCCCGCAAGCCCAACTGGTCGTGAGACTGCGCGTCGTGGCATGCCACTTGCCGAACGCGGCGTAAGAAACCCTGATCTCGACACGACATGACACCGCTGCGGCCGCGGTGGGTGTCAAGTCGCAGGGTGCCGTGTCGGTGGTGTGCCGCGGTGTCAGCGTCTGGCAGGGAGCTTGTGCCGGTGACACGCCTCCGACGAACATGGTTCGCCGGCCCGCCCCCGGCCGCTCACGAGGAGACAGCATGCCCGTCCAACCCGCGCACGAGATCATCGAAGGCCTGAGCCGGCCGCAGGCCAGTATCTCGCCCAAGTACTTCTACGACGCGAAGGGCTCGCGCCTCTTCGAGCAGATCACGCGGCTGCCCGAGTACTACCCCACCCGCACCGAGCAGGCCATCCTGGCGCGCCATGCGGCCGAGATCGCCCGGCGCGTGGGCAAGGGCCGCATCGTCATCGAGCCGGGCGCCGGCAATTGCGAAAAGGCGCGGGTGCTCTGCCGCGCGATCGAGGCCTCGCGCTACGTGGCGGTCGACATCTCGGCCGACTTCCTCACCCAGGCGGCCCAGCGCCTGCGCGACGAGATGCCGCAGCTGCAGGTGCACGCGGTGGGGGGCGATCTCACCCAGGAGATCGTGTTGCCGCACGACTTGCCACGCGGCCACCGCCTCGTCTACTACCCGGGCTCGTCGATCGGTAATTTCGACCGTCCGCAGGCGCTCGACGTGCTGGCGCGCATGCGCGGGCTGGTCGAGCGCGACGGCGCCCTGCTGGTCGGCGTCGACCTGCGCAAGGACGTGGCGGTGCTGGAGCCGGCCTACGACGATGCGGCCGGTGTCACCGCGGCCTTCAACCTCAATGCGCTCGACCACGTGAACCGGTTGGTGGGCAGCGACTTCCACCTGAACCAGTGGCGCCACCGCGCCTTCTTCAACCCCGAGGCCTCGCGCATCGAGATGCACCTGGAGGCGAAGACCGACCTCGACGTGCACTGGCCCGGCGGCGGACGGCATTTCGCACCGGGCGAACGCATCCACACCGAAAGCAGCTACAAGTACGACATCGAAGGTTTTGCCCACCTGCTGCACGCGGCCGGCTTCCACCACAGCGTGGCGTGGACGGACGAGCGGCGCTGGTTTGCGGTGGTGCTGGCCACGCCATGAACGATCTGCAACCCGAAGCCCTGATCGCCGCCTACCGCGCCGTGCGCGCCCACACCGAGGCGCTGGCCGCGCCTTTGTCGGCGGAAGATGCCGGCGCGCAATCGATGCCCGACGCCAGCCCGGCCAAATGGCACCTCGCGCACACGACCTGGTTCTTCGAGACCTTCGTGCTCGAGCGTTTCGAGCCCGGCTTCGCACCGCATGCGCCGGCGTTCCGCGTGCTCTTCAACTCGTACTACAACGCCGTCGGCGACAAGCACCCGAGGCCGCAGCGCGGCTTGCTCACGCGGCCCTCGCTCGACGAGGTGCGCGCGTACCGCGCCGCCGTGGACGGGCGGATGGCCGCGCTCATGCCACGCCTGCCGCACGACGCCCTGCAGCTGGTCGAACTGGGCCTGCACCACGAGCAGCAGCACCAGGAGTTGCTGCTCACCGACGTGCTGCACCTCTTCTCGTGCAACCCCTTGAAGCCGGCCTACCGTGCGGCTGACAGGCGCTTGAGTGCACCGGCCTCGCCCCTGCAGTGGGTGCCGGTCGACGAGGCGGTGGTGCAGATCGGCCACGGCGGCCCGGGCTTCGCGTTCGACAACGAGACGCCGCGCCACGCGGTCTTCCTGCAACGCTACGAGATCGCATCGCGCCTGGTGACCAACGCCGAGTACGCCGGCTTCATTGAAGCGGGCGGCTACCGCGAGCCGGCACTCTGGCTGTCGGACGGGTGGGACTGGGTGAGGGCGCAGTCGCGCGAGCATCCTCTGTATTGGCAACGCGTCTCGAACGACGGGTGGCAGGCGTTTGGCTTGGCCGGCCTGCAGGACTTGCAGGCGCACGAGCCGGTGCTGCACCTGAGCTATTACGAAGCCGATGCCTATGCCCGCTGGGCCGGCGCCCGCCTGCCGACGGAAGGCGAATGGGAGCACGCCGCCGCCACCTGCTCCGAGCTGCGCCAGCTCACCAGCCACGCCTGGCAGTGGACCTCGAGCGCCTACCTGCCGTACCCCGGCTTTAGCGCCAGCGCGGGCGCGGTCGGCGAGTACAACGGCAAGTTCATGGTCAACCAGATGGTGCTGCGCGGCGGCTCGCTGGCCACGCCGCCGACCCACCTGCGCAACAGCTACCGCAACTTCTTCCCGGCCCACGCCTGCTGGCAGTTCAGCGGCATGCGCCTGGCGCGCTGAACGCCGCGTCTTGAACGCTGCGCTTCTCAGCGCGGCGAGGCGCGTGGCTTGGCCCATTCGAGCAGCCGCTTGCGGTCGAGGGCATAGCAGGCCTGCAGGCCGCGCTCGCGCTGCGATTCGGCGAAGGCCCGTCGCGAAGGGATCTGGTAGGCCATCTCGGGCTGCATCGGCAGCCGGTGCACGCCGACCAGGCGCTCGTCGCCGTGGAGCTGAGCGACCAGCGAGCGGAAGTCATCGCCTTCGAGGCGCCGGCCGTGCTGCGCCAGGTCGGCGGCGTCGGCGAGCAGCTGAGGGTCGTCGCGGTGGGTGTGGCGCAGCTCCAGCGCGAGCCCCTGCGTGTCGACCTTCAGGGCGCGCAGGATGTTGAGCGCGGTGAGGTCGAGAACGTCATCCCGCTCCCGCTCGGGCAGGGATTCGAGGAAGCGCACTTGGCCTTTTTCGTCCACGTTGGCGAACATCAGGCGCAGCAAGGCTTCCGGCTCCTTGAAGGGCGCCACGGCGACTGGGATCAGCCGCTTGCCCAGTTCGAGGCTGTGCGCCACCTCTTGCGGCGCGAATTGGCTTTCGCGCGTGAGCGGGCCGGCGATCGCGAGCACGGCGTCGGCGCGTTCGAGCATCAGCGGGAGCAGGGTGCTCCAGTCGTCGCCGGGATCGAGGATGCGGTCCCAGCGCAGGTCGAGGTCTTCTTCCAGGCGCTCGGTGAGCGCGTGGGCATGCTCGGCGTAGGCGTGGACGTAGGAGATGAAGATCGAGCGTTTTGCCGGGGGCGTGTCGGGCTCGGCACTCGACTGCGGCTGTGCCGTGGCGGCCATCCGCCAGACGACGCCGTCGCCGATGCGCTGCGCGATGAGGCCAAGGCGTTGCTCGGGGCGCAGGCCGCGGCTGAAGACCATGTGCAGGTCGGCAAACAGGCGGGCGTTCATCTCGGCGCGCGGCAGTCGTTCTTCGGCCTCCGAGAGGTCGATGACGTGCACATCGGGGATGGGCCGCACCGCATTGCCGGCACGCTCTGCGCCGTGCACCTGGCCGGCGAGCGAGGTCGCGAGGTCGCGTGTGGACACGTAGTGGGTCACCGAGACTGACATCGACGACAGGCGCATCGCCACGGCAGCGAAGGTCTGTGCCGCCACATCGGCCCGCGTGAAGACAAGCTGCAGCAAGGTAGGCGGGGGGGACTTGTGGAGCGCCGTGTCGACGACCAGTTGCGCGCCCAGGCCGTCGGCCCACAGGTATGCGGGGCCGGTGTGCGGCGGCAGCTCGTGGAGCAGCGCGGCCAGGTGTTGCGCCGAACGGGTGGCGGCGTCGCGGTCGGCCAGGTAGCCGCTGACCGTGCCCTGGCTCGGCCAGCAGTACGCGAGCACCGGCATGCCGAGGTCGAACGAGATCTGGGCCGCGCGCATCACCGCATGCTCGAAGTCGACATTGAAGCCGTGCACGTACACCAGCACCGGGCTGGACTGGGGCAGCAGGACCCGCAGCTGCCCGCGTCGCCCGAGCAGTCGCTGGGCCAGCGGCTCGGTCTGCTGGACGATGAAGTGCTTGTCGGGCCGGGCCGTCAGCTGCAGGCGCAGCAGCGACGGTGTCTCCAACTCGCCGACGGCGTGCGAGGGCGGCACGCTGACCGTGCAGCGGCCAACCTCCAGGTCGTTCTGGGCCTCGGCGCCATAGCGTGGCCCGCGGCGGGTGCGCTCGGGCAGGGGCGCGCGGTCGGTGACGTAGAGCACGCTCACCGTGCGTTCGGTCGGCGGCGATGCCGTCTCCTGCACAGGCACGGCCGGCGTCACGCCCAGCAGGCCCGCCAATTCGTGCAAGGCACGCTCGCGGTCCTGGGCGAACGACACGGTGCGGATGTTCGCGCGCTCCTGCGAGGCGGTGAACCGGCTCGACTTCGCGAACATCAGCGCGATCGGGTCGAGCTGCGCCGGCAGCACGCCAGGCCAATGCTGGTTGCGCCACTCCGCGAACTCGAAGACCGCGTCCGAGATGGCGATGAGCAGCCGGTCGTTGGCATTCAGCGCGGGAAGTTCTCCCCTGTTCGGCTCGATGGCCTCGACGCTGATGCCGACTTGTGTGCGCAGCTGCCGCACCAGCCAGGCGGCGTTGTCGATGCCGTCCGCCGCGAAACGCAAGAACACCTTGGGCTCACGCACCGGCAGCAGTCGCTTCAGGCCGCCTGCAAACGCCGCCAGCCACTCGATCTGCGCCTGGCTGAGCGCGTCGCGCTCCCTCAGCTCGAGGTTGACGACGGCGGTCACGCGGTCGCTCTCATGCTGGTCGAACACCGGCATCACCAGCTCGGACTGCGTGTGTGGGTTTGCGGCCAGGTAGCCCGGGGCCTGCGCGACATTGGGAGCCCAGATGAGGCGGCCGTGGCGGACGCATTCGCCGACAAGCCCGGTGCCGGGAATGATCTGCGTGCGCGGCGCCGGATTCGCGGTGTCGGCCACGACTTCGAGCCGTTGGCCGCGCACCACGGCGATCTGGCTGTCGCCGGCGTCGGCGTAGGCATGCATCAGCTGCAGGCCGATCGCGAGACCGTCTTCCTCCTCCACAAGGTGCTCGGCCAGCAGCTCGGGCCGCCCGTCGAGCCTGGCCATGAGCATGGCGGCCCGGCGCCCGTGCTGTGTTCGGATCACGATGCGCGCCCGCTCCAGCGCGTGGTCTTCGGCCTCGTGCGCGGGGCTGGCCGGCTCGCCGCGTACCGCCTGGCGCACGAGTTCGTAGAGCCGGTCGAGTTTGCTGGTGCAGCCCAGCGCACCAGCCGCCATCACCGTCTGGTAGCGCCTGACCAGGCTGCGGCCGGCGTAGACGATGAAGGGGAGGCTGTTGTCGCGCCAGCGCAGCTCGGTGAGCAGCTTGAGCCCGGCCTCCTCGTCATGTCCACGCACCATGTCGGAGATGACGAGGTCGAAGCCTTCGCGTTCGACACGCGCGAGGGCTTCTTCGGTGCTGGTTGCGAGCTGAACCGTGAGGCCCCAGGCCGCCAGCTGGGCCTGTGCGTCTGCGTTGCCTTGCGGCACGTCGTCGACCCACAAGGCGCTGGCGCCGAGCAGTGGCTGCCGTTGGTCGAGTTCGGCCAGGCGGGCGCCGACCTCGGGGTTGAAGCGCCATTGGCCCGTTTCGTCGGTGTGCACCAAGGGGCGCAGCGCCTCGGCGACGGCGGTGTCGGACGGCAGGGCGCTGAACGGCTCGCCTTTGGCCGCCATGCGCGCGACGGTGCCCACGACTTTCGGCGGGTGCAGGCGCTGCAGGTCCGCGAGGGGGCTGTCGGCCACCTTGGAGGGCGGCACCTCACCCGCCAGCGACGACGCCACCTGCGCAAACGGCTGCGCCCACTCGGGCAGGTCGTAGCGCCCGTGTTCATCGGGCACCAGCTGGGTCGACTTGATCTGGCTGCCCGAGATCTGGCGGATGTGGTGCGAGACCTGCTCGCGCAGGTCTTTCGCAAGCTGCTGGGCGTCGGCGTCGCGCAGCGAGCGCAGCAGGATGCGCTTGGCCTCCGGCCTGAACTCGTAGTACTGCGCGCTTGTGAAGAGCCCGCCGGCCTGTGCGTCGTCGCGGCGTGCGCTGACCAGCCCGCTTTGCAGCACCTCGGCCAGCGGCGTGAGGTCGCCGCCGGGCCCGAGGCGCGCGGCCTGCACCAGCCGCGCGACGGGAATGGTGAACACGCTGGTGCAGAGCGCGACCGCGAGGCGAAAGCCCTGCGGTGACACCCGCCGCAACTGGGCCACGGCGCGCTCGAAGTCCTGCTCGCTCGCGAGGGGCGGTGCCGGCTCGACCGCCACCGTGCGCGGCGTCGGGTCGAGCAGGTAGGCGAGGCAGTGCCGGCCGCGCGACATCTGCATGCGCGCCCACTCGTTGAGCGCGGCGGCCTGCAGCGGCACGCTCGGCAGCGGCAGCAGGGCCTCGTCGCCGTCTTCCGGCTCGGGGCCGAGCAGCCACCACAGCGGCTCGACCTTGAGCTGGGCCGCGCTCGCGCCCGCACGCGTGGTGTGCACCAGCGCCTGCGGTTCGCCGAGCCGCGTTTGCGCCCAGCGTTCGCGTGGCATCAGTTGCAGCAGCAGCACGCTGCCGTCGCGCGCCCAGGGCGCGAGCACGCCGGCGTAGCTGCCATCGCGCCAGCGCGACGACGAGCCGTGCGTCGCAAACAGCACCAGCCGCCGCACGCCGCTGCCGGCCAGCTGTACGCTGGGCACGCGGGCGCCGGTGGCGTTTTCGAGCCAGGCGCGGCCACGCAGCGTGCCGCGTGGCGGCATGCGCAGGCGCCACGAGCGCACCAGGCGGAAGGCGCCCGTCTCGCGCAGCATCTGGGCGAATTCGCGCAAGGTTTCGGCCCAGAGCTCGATGGCGGCGTCGTCTTCGAGCACCAGCTCGGCGTCGAACCAGCGCTCGCGGCCGGGGCGGAACACCGGGCTGATCGCCCCTGGCAGCACCATGCGCAGTTGCGCCGTGGCTTCGACGGTGCGCTCTTCGTCCAGTTCGAGGTGACGCGCCGAGGGCCAGCGCTGGTTGAGCGGGCGCAGCGATCGCGTCAGCGGCAGCCGGCCCGGCAGCGCGCGGCCGATGGGCACGGCGAAGGGCGAGGCCTTGATGGTGCGGTCGCCGGCCGAGGGGCTGCCGCGTGGGTAGACCGAGGTCTGGCCCGGTGCGCTCGCGGGGGCCGGCGGCGGGCTGGGAGCGGGCGGCGGTGCGGGCGGGGGGCCGGCGGGCGGTGTGTCGTGGCCCGCACGCGCACCCGAGGGCGGCACCGGTGCCGGGTCGTGGGGGAGGGTGTCGGGGCGAAGCTCCGGCGTGGGGACGGGCGGCGGTGCGTCGTGCAGGCTCAGGCGGCGGTCTAGCGAGGCGAGCCAGAGGGTGTCGAGCACGGTCTCGGCGTCGGACTTCGACGCCGGCCGCTTCGAGCGCACCGATGAAGGCCGCAAGCGTCATCCGCCGGGGCCGCTCAGGGGTTCGGTCAGGTGGGCGCGCAGCTGCGTGAGTTCGTCGGGGGTGAAGCTGCGGGCTTCGCTGTCGCGCACGGCGACGGTGAGGAAGACCGCGTTGAGCAGCTGGTCGGTCGAGACTTCCTTGTTCTCCTTGCGCTGGGTGTCGAAGTCGGCGATGAGCTTGTCGATGTCTTCGCGGCTGGGCGCCTTGCGCGGCGCACCGGCGGGGCGCGCTTGCACGTAGCGGGCGAGGTGCGAGTCGACGATGGCGGCGAGCTGCTCGCGGTTCGGCGGATCGATCGACAGCCGCACGCAGCGGCGCAGGAAGGGCGCCGGGAATTCGCGCTCGGCATTGGAGGTCATCACGACGAAGGGGAACTGGTCGCACACGATGCGCCCGCGCGGCACCGAGACCAGGCGCTTGTCGGCGTCGCGCACCTGCACGCCGTCGTGGCCGAGGCGGCTCAGCTCGGCGATCTCGTACTCGCCTTCCTCGATCACGTTGAGCAGGTCGTTGGCGAAGTCGAGGTCGGACTTGTCGATCTCGTCGATCAAGAGCGCGCGGGGCCAGTGCTCGGCCATCAGCGCCGTGCCGAGCGGGCCGAGCTTGAGATATTCCTCGACGGCGGGCGTGCTGTCCTTGCTCGCCTGCAGGCGGGCCACGGCGTCGTACTCGTAGACGCCGCTGCGCACGGTGGAGCGCGAGTTGATGGGCCAGCGCAGCACCGGGCCGAGCTTGAGCTCGTGCGCGACCTTGGCGATGAGGGTCGACTTGCCGGTGCCGGGCTTGCCGGTCAGCAGCAGCGGGCGGCGCAGGTAGAGCGCGGCGTTGACCGCGAGCTTCATCGGCTCGCTGACGATGAAGGGCAGCGCGCGGTGCGCCTCGCCGCCGTCGGCCGGCCGTGCTTCGTTCACGTCGAGCGCGAGCTGCGGCCGTGCGAAGCGCCAGGGCGGCGGTGGCGGCAGGTCCTTCAGGGCATCGTGCGGCGTGCCCTCGCCGGTGAAGATCTTCCAGTCTTTCATGTGTCGTCGGCCCCTCGGGTGGACATGAATGGGTTGTAGAGCGGGTCGTCCCACAGCAGCGAGGCGGTCTTGGCCACCGCACTGCCGCGGATGCGCTCGTCGCGGAACTTGTCGGCGACCGCATCCACGCGCGGCAGCTTCTTGACCAGGCCTTGCAGGTCGTTGCGTACCGTGTCCCAGCCTTGAGCACCCGGGTCGGCATGCGGCAGGTAGATGAAGGGGGCGCCGAGCTTGAGCAGCTGCTTGAGCTGGTCTTTCTCGCGGTGGCAGCTCTGCGCGCCCGGCTGCGCCGGGTGCGGCAGGCTGAACTCGGCGTAGCACAGCCCCTGCTCCCCGGGCAAGGCCGCGCCGCCGTGGATGGCCAGCCACTTGATGCGCGCCGGCTTCTTGCTGCGCAGCGCATCGGCGTAGGCGATCCACTTCTCGCGCAGCTGCGCATCGCACGAGACCATGCGCTGGCGGTGCCGCAGCAGCACCACGGTCTCGGTGGCGATGGGCGAGCCGCCGGGCTCGATCGGGATGTCGAAGAAGGGGCGGTCGAAAAGCGGCGGGTCCACCAGGAAATGGATCTGCAGGTTGGAGAAGCTGCCGTCGACGATGAAGCGGGCGAAGAGCGTCTGCAGCGAGGCCTCGAAGTCGGGCCAGCCGCAGACGGCCTGCGCCTCCAAGCCCTCGCCCTGCGCGAAGCTGCCGCTGGCGGTGCACAGGTGCGGGGTGTACGACGCGATCTCGCGCGTGGCGGCGTTGAGCTGCACCTCGATCATCAGGATCTGCTGCCGGTCTTCTTCGGCAAGCCGGCGGGCGATCTCGTCGCGCGAGTGCTGCTGCGTCTTGGCTTCCTTGTCGAGCCACCGGCCGATCGGCTCGCGCAGCCGCGGCTCACGTGCGAGCCGCATGAGGAACTGCATCAGCCCGTGCGGCACCGGCTGCAGCGCATCGGCATCGCGCATCGATGACAACTCGCGTAGTGCGCCCACCAGCCCCTGCGCCCCGGCCAGCCGCGGCTCGCCCAGGTGGGCCACGGTGCGCAGGTAGTGCGGCCTGAACTCGCGCTCGACCACGTCGAGATCGTGCTGCAGCAGCGTGTGCACCGAACGGAACAGCGCCGTGCCCGCCGGCGCCGCGCCGCGGCCGGCGACGGATTCGGTCATCTCCTCCTGGTCGCGCAGGCCCCAGATGCGGAAGGGCGTGATGTCGGCACGCGTGAAGCCGGCGCGCAGCCCCTCGGCCAGTGCGTCCTGCTCGTGCCAGCGGTCGCCGAGGCCGTGCAGCACGTCGAGCACGACGCGCGTGAACATGCCGCCGGCGTCGAAGCTGTGCGCGTATTCGCCTTCGGGCGTGGCGAAGTAGGCGAGCTGGTGCGTGCCGAGCTGGTCGTGGGCCTCGCGTTCCTCGCGGGCGGGTTTGTCGTACACGCCGCACACGTCGGCCAGGAAGATCTGCTGGTCGAAGCCGCTGAACGCATGTGTGCGCAGCCGGCGCAGCAGGTCCGAGGCGTTGATCACCCGGTTCTGCAGCGGCTCGTCGTAGTCGCTGCAGAAAAAGTAGCGGTCGTTGTCGCGCTTGCTGGTGAAGCCGTGGCCCGACCAGTAGACGACGAGCCGCGTGCCGGCGGCGCAGTCTTTGGCGAGGTCTCTGCGGATGAAGGTGTCGAGCGCGTTGAGGTCGGTGCGTTCATGCAGCGTGAACCCTTTGCCCTGGCGAGCCAGCAGCGCATCGCGGCGCTGCGCTTGAGTCTGCCGCTCTTCTTCGGGCAGCTGTGCACGCAGGCCGAGGAAGAGGTCGAGCGTGAGCGGCACCTTCTCGCCGAGCCCGAGCAGCCAGTCGGCGACCGCGCAGGCGGCCGTGGCCGGGCCCGGCACGTTCCAGTCGGGGTGGTCGTAGGCCTCGATGCCGACGACCAGGGCGCGGATCGGTGTCACGGCCGCTTGCCTTTGGGCTGGCCTTTGAAGTCGCGCACCGCCTTCCACACCTCTTCGTTGTTGAAGTAGGCGCTGTGCGAATCGGGGAAGGGCTGGCCGGAGTCGACCTCCTGGTCGGTGACGCCGTCGAACAGGCGCTCGCCCAGGTAGCTCAGCAGGTCGTTGCGGTCGAAGATGTTGAGCCAGGGCGGGAAGTGCTCGGGCAGCGGCTGCGGCGGCTTGAGCGAGGTGAGCGCGCCCAGCTCGTAGAAGAAGGGCGACTGCGAGCCGACGGTGATGAGCCGGTCGACCGCCGGCGGGTCGGGCAGGGCCATCAGGTCGAAGCAGGCGATGCCGCCCAGGCTGTGCGCGAGCAGCGTCACCGGGCCGTCGGCCGCGGCCTGCTCGACCTTGTCGCGGATGAACTGGCGGATCTCGGCGCCGTGCGACTGGTACAGCAGGATGTCGCCCACCGGCATGGCCACCGCGGCGCTCAGCTTGTGGCGATGCTCCTTCAGCGCCGAGGTCGCCATGCGCTTGAACATGCGCGCGAAGAAGCCACTGCGCGCGAGCACCTGCTGGCCCCAGTCGGCCATCAGGCGGTTGACGAGCGCCTCGCGCAGCACGCGGCTCGGCCCGGCGAGCCCCGCGGCCTGGGCCTCGAGGTGCAGCTGTGCGACGAGGGCGCGGGCGGTGGCGGCGGCCGCCTCCGGCAGCTCGTGGGCCGAGTGCTGGAAGGCGAGCGGCGTGACCTCGGCCGTCACCATCACCACCGGCCAGGCGCGTGGCCACAGCGCTTCGAGCCCGCCGCGGCGCAGCAGCAGCACCAGCTCGTTGGAGGGCGGGTAGGCGCGCAGTTTGTTGAGCAGCTCCTGCCAAGGCGCGAGCTTGCCGGGCGGCAGCTTCTTCTGCTGCGCCTGGGCCGGGTCGCGGATGGCGAGCTTGTCCAGCTCGAAAAGCGGATCGGCGAAGAGGCAGCTCCAGCGCGCGAAGTCTTCGCCATCGCGTGCGAAGCTCTTCAGCGGTGGGCGGATCGGGCAGGCTCAGGCCCTGGAACTGCACGCCGAGCGGGTCGCCCCAGGCGCATTCGACGAGCCTGGCGGTGATGCCGGCCTCGGCCGCGAGCCATTGGGCGTCGCTGAAGCTCTTGCGGTAGTCCTTCAGACGAACCCCGGTGCCATGGACGAAAAGGATGGTGCCCTGTGCCACGTTCGCCTCCTGCGCGCTGCGCCATCGGCGCTTGTACCGGGGCCTCGGGGTGCCGGCAATCCCGCAAATTCATCATGCGGCGCTTGCGCGGGGCGGGCCGCAGGTCTGATAGCGGTGTCACCGCCCTACACTGCGCGGCATGGACGAGCCTCTGACACGCCCGCGCCGCCGCCGCGGTGGCGGGGCCATCACCCTGGGAGACGTGGCGCGGCTGGCCGGCGTGTCGCCCATCACCGCCTCACGCGCGCTCAACACGCCGGAGCAGGTGGCGAAGGAGACGCTGGAGCGTGTGCGCGACGCCGTCGCCCGCACCGGCTACGTGCCCAACCGGCTGGCGGGCGGCTTGGCCTCGTCGCGCAGCCGGCTCGTCGCGGCGGTGGTGCCCACCATCGCCGGCCCGGTGTTCATGGAGATGGTGCAGTCGCTGACGCACGGACTCGATGCCGCCGGCTACCAGCTGATGCTCGGCCAGAGCGGCTACACCGCCTCGCGCGAAGACGCGCTGCTCGACGCCATCATCGGCCGCCGCCCCGACGGCATCGTGCTCACCGGCATCATGCATTCGGCCGAAGGGCGCAAGCGGCTGCTGGCGAGCGGCATCCCCGTCGTCGAGACCTGGGACCTGACGCCCACGCCGATCGACATGCTGGTGGGCTTCTCGCACACCGACGCCGCCGCGGCCGTGGCACGCCACCTGCACGCGAAAGGGCGGCGGCACCTCGCGCTGCTGAGCGGCGACGACGAGCGCGCCGAGCGCCGCAACCGCGGCTTCATCGCCGAGGCCCGGGCGCTGGGGATCGAGGCCGAAATCCCGGTGCTGCGCGTGCCGGCCCCCACCACCTTGCGCAGCGGCCGTGACGGTCTCGCGCAGCTGCTGCGCACGTCGCCCGAGGTCGACGGTGTGTTCTGCAGCTCCGACCTGCTCGCCCTGGGCGTGCTGACCGAAGCCGCCGCGCGTGGCCTCGCCGTGCCCGGGCGGCTGTCGATCGTCGGCTTCGGCGATCTCGCCTTTGCCGGCGACACCCACCCCGCGCTGAGCACGGTGCGCATCGACGGCACCGGCATCGGCCGCCAGGCCGCACGCTTCATCGTCGACCGGGCCGCGGGCCGGGCGGTGGTCGACAAGGTGGTCGACCTCGGCTTTCAGGTCATCGAGCGCGGCAGCAGCTGACCCACCCGAGGGTTAACCCTCGAAATCGGATGCGCGTGCTTCAGTACGGTAGCGCTACCATATTGAATGAAAGCGCTACCAAATGGTCGGTCGCGCTTGACAGGAGACCCGCCGATGAAACCCTTGCTCGCTGCCCTGGCCCTCTCGATCACCGCCCTCACCGCGATGCCGGCGCAGGCCTGGCCCGACAAGCCGATCACCCTGCTCGTGCCTTTCCCGCCGGGCGGCTCGACCGATTCGCTCGCCCGCGTGCTCGCACCCAAGCTGCAGGAAAAACTCGGCACCAACGTCATCGTCGACAACAAGCCCGGCGCCACCGGCACCATCGGCACCGGCCAGGTCAAGCGCTCGCCGGCCGACGGCTACACGGTGCTCGTGTCCTCGCTCGGCCCCTTCGTCATCGCGCCGCATCTGATCAAGGGCGTGCCCTACGACGCCGGCCGTGACTTCGACCTGCTGACGGTGGCCGTGCAGGCGCCCAACGTGCTGGTCGTGCCCGCCGCCTCGCCGCTCAAGAGCGTGGCCGAGGTGACCACCGAGCTGAAGAAGGAGCCCGGCAAGATGAGCTTCGCCTCGTCGGGCAACGGCTCGTCGGACCACCTCACAGCCGAACTCTTCTGGTTGCAGACCGGCACCTCCGGCTCGCACGTGCCGTACAAGGGCGGCGCGCCCGCGATCCAGGACCTGCTCGGCGGCCAGGTCCAGGCCTCGTTCCAGAACGTCAACGCGGTGCTGCAGCACATCCAGAGCGGCAAGCTGCGCGCGCTCGCGATCACCGGCGACAAACGCTCGGCCGTGTTGCCGAGCGTGCCCACTCTCGCTGAGAGCGGCGTGAAGGGCGTCGACGTCTACTCGTGGCAAGGCATCGCTGCGCCCAAGGGCCTGCCCGGCGACGTGAAGGCGAAGCTGCATGCGGCCATCGTCGCGTCGCTCAACGATGCGCAGGTCAAGGCTGATTTCGCCAAGATCGGTATCGAGGTCGTGGCCAACACGCCCGAGCAGTTCGCCGTCTTCCAGACCGATGAATCCGCACGCTGGAAGAAGCTGATCGAGACGCGCAAGATCACCGCCGACTGAGCCATGAAGCAAGACACCCCTCGTGTCGCGCAGATGCGCGTCATCCCCGTCGCCGGGCGCGACGGCATGCTGCTCAACCTGAGCGGCGCGCATGCGCCGTTCTTCACCCGCAACCTCGTCATGCTCACCGACAACGCCGGCCGCACCGGCGTGGGCGAAGTGCCGGGCGGCGAGAAGATCCGACAGACGCTCGAAGAGTCGTCCCCGCTCATCGTCGGCCAGCCGGTGGGCGACGTGCAGCGCCTGCTGCGCGGAGTGCGCGAGCGTTTCGCCGACCGCGACGCCGGTGGCCGCGGCCTGCAGACCTTCGACCTGCGCACCACCATCCATGTGGTGACCGCCATCGAATCGGCGCTGCTCGACCTGCTGGGCCAGCACCTCGACCTGCCGGTGGCGGCGCTGCTCGGCGAAGGCCAGCAGCGCGAGTCGGTCGAGATGCTGGGCTACCTCTTCTTCGTCGGCGACCGCAACAAGTGCGACCTGCCGTACGCCTCCCCGAAAGACGAGCCGGCCGATGCCGACGATTGGCAGCGCCTGCGCCATGAGGCCGCGATGACCCCGGCCGCGATCGTGCGGCTCGCGGAGGCCGCACACGAGCGCTACGGCTTCAACGACTTCAAGCTCAAGGGCGGCGTGCTCGCCGGCGAGGCCGAAGTCGAAGCCGTCACTGCGTTGCACGAGCGCTTTCCCGAAGCGCGTGTGACGCTCGACCCCAACGGCGGCTGGCTTCTGCGCGACGCGATCCGCCTGATGCGCGACATGCGCGGCGTGATCGCCTACGCCGAAGACCCCTGCGGCGCCGAAGACGGCTTCTCGGGCCGCGAGGTGATGGCCGAGTTCCGCCGCGCCACCGGCCTGCCCACGGCCACCAACATGGTCGCCACCGACTGGCGCCAGCTCACGCACGCACTCAGCCTGCAGTCGGTCGACATCCCGCTCGCCGACCCGCATTTCTGGACCATGGCCGGCTCGGTGCGCGTGGCGCAGACCTGCCGCGACTGGGGCCTCACCTGGGGCTCGCATTCGAACAACCATTTCGATGTGTCGCTGGCGATGTTCACCCACGTCGGCGCCGCCGCCCCGGGCCGCGTGACCGCGATCGACACGCACTGGATCTGGCAGGACGGCCAGCGTCTGACGAAAGATCCGCTCAAGATCGTGGGCGGCCATGTGCAGGTCCCGAAGAAGCCGGGCCTCGGCATCGAGCTCGACATGGCCGAGGTGGAGAAGGCGCATGCGCTCTACAAGCAGCACGGCCTCGGCGCGCGCGACGACGCGATCGCGATGCAGTACCTGATCCCCAACTGGAAGTTCGACCCCAAGCGGCCCTGCCTGGTGAGGTGATCGAGGAAGGCCCGTCGATACACTGGCGGCCTTCCCATCCTCCCGAGACACCATGCTGCGAATGCTTGTCTCAGCAGTGATGCTGCTGATGCTGCCCGTCCTGACGGGCTGCGCCCTCACACGCACAGAGGGCGTCTATCGCTACCAACCAGAGTCCTTGCGCTTGCCGATGCCGCCAGGCCTGTTGAGCGGCATGGAGGTGTCGGGCGTCGTCGTGGATGACGCACGCTATCGCCAGGACAAGCGTGTGCTGGTCAACAAACGAAACGGCCGTGCCCAGGTCATGTCGGGGGTATGGGCCGCGGATCGGCCGCTCGGGGAATACACGCAGCAGGCCTTCGAGGCCGGCATGAAGCAGGCCGGGATTGCGGCACTGGCCGACTCGGCACTGGCACTACGCGTGACGATCCATCGTCTCGATGAGCGCATTGCCGAGAGCGGCTACATGAGCATCAAGTTCGAGATGGTGATGGCGGTGCAGGTTGCGCTGGTCGAGCGTGACTCCGGGCAGGCGGTCTGGCAGGACACGTTCGTTGGCCGTTCGCCGGTGAACGCCCGATGGCTCCACTTCGGTGTCGACGACTACACCCGCAGCCTGCAGACGACCCTGAACGATCTCGTTTCGAAGGTGCTGACCGCGCCCGAATTCCAACGCACCTTGCAGGCCGGCCGCGCCTGAACAGGAGGCACCATGAGCAACAGCCACATCCGCGAAGCCCTGGCCGGCGTCATCGAGCATTTCACGCAACACCCCGAGCTTGGGCTCATGACCGACTCGACCGCCGTGGCCGTCTGGCAAGGCGGTCTGCGCTTCCAGACTGAAGGCCCCAGCGGCGCCACATTGGTGAGCGAGATGCCCAAGGCCGTGGGCGGTGGTGGCAGTGCGCCCACCCCTGGCTGGCTGCTGCGTGCGGCGCTCGCCAACTGCAACGCCTCGATGATCGCGTTGCGTGCGGCGCAGGCCGGCATCACGCTGACCCGGCTGGAGGTCACCGTCGACAGCGATTCCAACGACCGTGGCCTGCTCGGCCTGGCCGAGGTGCCGCCTGGCCCGCTGAGGGTGCGCGCCCACGTGCGGCTCGCGGCCGACGGGGCATCGGCCGAGCAGCTGCAGGCGCTCGTTGACTGGGCCGAGCAACATTCACCCGTGGCCGATGCCTTGCGCCGCGCGGTGCCGCTGGGCACCACGGTCGAGATCGGCCGCTGAGCGGGCGATGGCGGCGATCGAGGGCCAACGGCGGCTGCCGCTGATGGCCGACCCGCAGCTGCCGCAGCACCATCGCGACCCGCCGTGAAGTTCGCCGCCTTCCTGCGCAACGTGAACCTCGGGCGGCCAGGTGCGCCCACTCGGGCGCAGCTCGAAGCGGCAATGGAAGCGGCCGGCGCGATCGCGCCGCAGTCGTTCCAGACCAATGGCACCGTGGTGTTCTGCGCGCGCTCGCTCGCCGCTGCCGACCGGGTGTTGCGCAAGGCGCTGAAGCTTCTCGCCGTCGAATGCGACCTGGTCGAGCCGGGCTGCGTGCGTTCGCTCGACGAGCTGGTACCTCTCGTCGAGTCGCGCGTGTTCAAGCCCTACGACCCCGATGAGGTCTACGAGTACGGGCTCTCCTTCGCGTGCGACCGCAAGGTCGTGGCGCCGGGTCGCCTGCCGCTGGACAACCCCAAGGGAGACGTGCGCCTCCTGTCGCTGAAAGACGGAAACGCGCTCTGCGTCTGCTGGAAACGTGGTGCCAGCCCCGGCAGCCCCAATCTCTTTCTCGAACGCACGACGGGTCTAGCCTGGACCACGCGGGCGATCGGTACCGTCCGCCGCCTGCTCGCGAAACACGCCGACTGAGAACATCATCGACATGAAGACGATTCGAATACTTGCCGTCGCTATCCTCGTGGGGCTGCAGGGGTGCGTGGTTCCCGCAGCACTCAACACGCTGGAGCGCTTCAAGTCGTACAGCGTCGTCGTGGCGCGGCCCATCGATGCAGATCACTTCCGTGTGGTCGTGGCCGTGGACCATCAACGCGGTGCGTTCAACCCCTTGGGTGGGCACGGCTCCGGGTACGTGACCAGCCGTATCGCCGTCGAGCTGTGGCACCTGTCCCTGACCGACCGAGGCATCGCCGCAAGGAAGGAAGACGCGCTGTCGTTCGACTCCGAGGCGGACATGGCTGCGTGGCGCGATCGCAAGACGGTCCAGCTCGACATGGCGCGCGGCCGCATCAGCCTCGCGCCGCCGGCCCAACCGAGGAGGGCCGGCCAGGTCTGTGCGGCCCGGCTGCCACCGGCGCGGCCGGAGCGCAATGCTTCACGCGAGGTCGTCGTGAGCGAGGGCGGCGACGCCATCATGGTCGTCGACCACATCGGCCAGGCGCGGCAGGCGGTTGTGCTGAACCCATGCGACGCCAGTGCCCCGTTGCACGTTGTCGAATCCCCGTTGGAACGGACGTTCGGGTTCTCCACCCACGCGGATGGAAGCCCGCGCCTCATCCGAGGGCGTCTGGAGGTCGGGTCGCACGCGGGCCCACGGTGGAGGTACGAGGTGCAGATGTACCCAGGGCCCCAGCGGCTCACGGTCCGCGAAAAAGATCTGGGCGTGCAGGACGAGGGCTTGCTGGTGCACCAGAACTTCATGTTCGACGAGCAAACGCGCCGCTTCCATTGGATCGTGCTGCCCGCCGATGACGGCGCCGAATTCGGCCTCATCACCCACGACTTCATGAATGGCAGGACGACCCGGCGCGCGTTTTCCCTCGCGCGTTCGTGATTCTCAGGTCACTGGCGCCGGGTTGAAGAGCACCAAGGCGTTGTGCAGCTTCCACTGCTCGGCCCAGGTCTTCCTGCGGCCGCTCGCCACGTCGAGCATCAGGTGGAAGAGTTCCCAGCCCAGGTCTTCGATCGTCGCCTCGCCATCGGCGATGCGGCCGGCGTTCACGTCCATCAGGTCGTGCCAGCGGCGCGCGAGGTCGCTGCGCGTGGCCACCTTGATCACCGGGCACTCGGCCAGGCCGTAGGGGGTGCCGCGGCCGGTGGTGAAGACGTGCAGGTTCATGCCGGCGGCGAGCTGCAGCGTGCCGCAGATGAAATCGCTCGCCGGCGTGGCGGCATAGACCAGGCCTTTCTGCGTGAGCTTCTCGCCCGGCGAGAGCACGCCGCTGATCGGCGCGCTGCCGCTCTTGACGATGGAGCCCATCGCCTTTTCGACGATGTTGGAGAGGCCACCGGCCTTGTTGCCCGGCGTGGTGTTGGCGCTGCGGTCGACGCTGCCGCGCTTCAGGTAGGCGTCGTACCAGGCCATCTCGCGGATCATCGCGTCGGCCACCTCGGGCGTGGTAGCGCGCGCGGTGAGCTGGGCGATGCCGTCGCGCACCTCGGTGTTCTCGCTGAACATCACGGTGGCGCCGGCACGCACCAGCAGGTCGGTGCAGAAGCCGACCGCCGGGTTGGCCGTCACGCCGCTGAAGGCATCGCTGCCGCCGCACTGCACGCCGACCACGAGTTCGCTCGCCGACACCGTCTCGCGTTTGCGTGCGTTGAGCCGCTGCAGATGGCGCTCGGCGGTTTGCATGATGTCGTCGATCATCGACATGAAACCGATGTGCGCTTCGTCTTGCAGGCACACCACGTCGAGCGGTTCGGCCTCCTGCCGTTCATCGACGATGGCGATGACGGGCCGCTGCGCCGGGCCGCCCCAAGCAAGGCCCGACCCTCCGGGAGGGTCGCTCGACGTACTCGTAGAGCGGGGTGTCGTCATCGTGCCCGGCGGCAAGAGCCGTTCGGGCTGCAGCTTCTCGCAGCCCAGGCTCACCACCATCACCTCGCCACCGAAGTTGGGGTTGCGGCTGATGTTGCGCAGCGTGCGGATGGGGATCACCGCATCGGGCGCGTCGATCGCCACGCCGCAGCCATAGGTGTGCTCCAGGCCCACCACGTCGTCGACATTCGGGTACTTCGGCAGCAGCTCGGCCTTGATGCGCTTCACCGCGAAGTCGAGCACGCCGGCCACGCACTGCACGGTGGTGGTGATGCCGAGGATGTTGCGCGTGCCCACCGAGCCGTCGGCGTTGCGGTAACCCTCGAAGGTGTAGCCCGCGAGCGGCTCGGCCGGCGCCGGCTTGACCGTGGCCTTGGGCAGACCGTCGAGCGAGCGCGCTTCGGGCATCTGCAGCAGGCGCTCGTGCACCCAGCTGCCGGCAGGAATGTCTTTCGCGGCACGGCCGATGGGCACGTCGTAGCGGCGCACTTCGTCGCCGGCCTTGAGGTCGACGAGTGCCACCTTGTGGCCCTGAGGCACCTTGTCGACCAACGTCAGCCCCGAAGGCAGCACCGTGCCTGCGGGCAGGCCGCCGTCGTTGGCGACGATGGCCACGTTGTCGCGGCCGTGCATGGTGATCAGAAGCGGCGGTCTCATGTCGGCCTCAATCGAGCTTGACCTTGCCTTCCTTGGCGACGCGGGTCCATTTCGCGATCTCGGACTTGCTGAAGGCGGTGAACTGCTCCGGCGTGTTGGCGGTGTGCACGAGGCCCAGGCCGTCGAGGCGCGCCTTCACGTCGGGCATGTTGAGAATCTTCTCGATCTCGGCGTTGAGCTTGCCGACGATGGCGGGCGGCGTGCCGGCCGGCGCATAGAAGGCCTGCCAGCTCGCCACGTCGAAGCCCGCGACGCCGGCTTCCTGCAGCGTGGGCGTGTCCGGCAGCGCGGCGCTTCGCTTGGCCGAGGTCACGGCCAGCGCACGCACCTTGCCCGATTGGATGTGCGGCATGGCCACCGTCACCGTCTCGAAGCTCATCGGCACCTGGCCGCCGATCACGTCTTGAATCGCGGGCGCGCTGCCCTTGTAGGGCACGTGCGTGATGTCGGCGCCGGCGAGCAGCTTGAAGAGCTCGCCCGACATGTGCTGCGAGCTGCCCTGGCCGGCCGAGGCGAAGCTCAGGCTGCCCGGTGACTTCTTCGCGGCGGCGATCACGTCGGCCACGGTCTTGTAAGGCTGCGTCGCGCCGACCAACAGCACGTTGGAGATGCTGCCGAGCAGGATGACCTGCGAGAAATCGGTGAGCGCGTTGTAGGGCATCCTGGGCTGCAGCGCCGGGTTGATGGCGTGGCTGGCGATGGTGCCCAGCAGCAGCGTGTAGCCATCGGCGGGCGACTTGGCCACCGCGTCGGCGCCGATCACACCGCCGGCGCCGGCCTTGTTCTCCACCAGCACCGTCTGCTTGAGCGAGGCCTGCAGCTTGTCGCCGATGAGGCGCGCCAGCACGTCGCTCGTGCCGCCGGCCGCGAAGGGCACGACGATGCGGATCGGTTTGCTCGGCCAGGCGTCCTGCGCGAAGGCGAGCGGCGCATGGAGCAGGGCAGTGGACGAAGCGAGGACGGCGGTCAACAGGTGGCGGCGGTGCATGGAAGTCTCCTTTTGGAATCAAGGCGCCGCCCACGCACGGGCGGCGCCCGGTGCGAATCACCAGGCCATGCGGATGCCGGCCTGGAAGACGCGGTTCTCGGCGATGTAGTCCTTCAGGTCGCCGGTGGAGAACGATAGGCCGGAATAGAGAAACGTGCTCTTGGACAGGGTGTACCAGCCCATGAGGGCCGCCTTGCCGAGCGTGGCGTTGGCGCCGGCGGCGTTCTCGTACTTCACGCCGGTGTAATTGGCCCCGAAGGTGAAGCGGTCCACCGGCACCTGCACGCCCAGCGTGTAGCCGTTGATCTCGTCGGCGGTGAAGCTCGGGCCGGCGTGGGTGACGATCAGGTTGGCGCCGGTGAAGGCACCGTTGCCCGAGCCGAGCGCCAGATCCTGGTTCATCTGGATGCCGCCCAGGAGCTTCAGCGGCCCGAAGTTGTAGTTGGCGCCGAAGGTGAAGGACTTGTTGACGTCGGCCCCGGTGGTGCGCGACTCGTTCCACTCGTAGGAGGCGGCGATGTTGAGCGCGCCGCGGCCGAAGCCGAGCTTGACGCCGTGGAAGCGGTCGGCCGTGCCTTCGCCGGGGGCGATCTGCACGCTGCCGGTGAAGCCGCCGAGGTTGGGCGTGGCCAGTTGCACCACGTTGTTGGCGCGCGGGGCGTTCAGCCACAGCGGCAGGTTGCGCCCGGCGTTGGTGCTGGCGGTGCCGGGGTTGGCCACCGAGGCGTTGCCGTAAGGGTTGGTCATGCCCATCACCGAGTCGGAGAGGATGTACTGGCGGCCCACGCGCAGCTCGCCGAGCGAGGCCTGGGAGAAGCCGACGAACACCTGGCGGCCGAAGGCGAGGCCGCCCTGGCCGAGGGCGCCGGTGTCGGCGCTGAGGCCGCTCTCGAGCACGGCGTTGGCCTTGAGGCCGCCGCCCAAGTCTTCGCTCACGCGCACGCCCCAGCGCGAGCCGTTGAGGCCGTTGACGACGCCGTCGTTCAACTTCCACACGTTGCCGGCGCCAGAGGCGCTGCCGGCCTTGTAGTGGTCAACGGCCAAATCGATCAGGCCGTAGAGCACGACGCTCGACTGGGCCTGGGCGGTGCCGGCCGCGAGCAGCGCGGCGGCGGTCAGCAGGGAGATCTTGAAGGGGGTGTGCACGAATTGCTCCTCGACATGGAATGTTGTGGCGGCCCGTGGAAAAAATTCGGGCAAAGCGAGCCCTGCCCGGGCGCTCGGAACCATGTCGCCCGGGGTGGTGAAAACGGTGGGGCGCGTGCTGGCGCTCAGCCGGGCCGGTTGAGCGCGCGCGCGGCTTGCGGCGCGCGTCGGGTGCGGGTGATGTGCTTCACGTGAGCGACAGGGTTTCGACCCAGTTGGGGTTGCGACCGGCGTCGTGCTCGGCCGTGAGGGTCAGCGCGCCGGTGTCGGCGTCGATCCGGTACACGCTGAGGCGATGCGAAACCTGGCCCGCCGCGATGAGGAAGCGGCCCGAAGGCGTGATGGAGAAACCGCGCGGCTGGGCCTGGGTGGCGGTGTGGCCGAGCGGAGTGAGGTCGCCGCTCGTGGCGTCGACCGCAAACGAAGCGAGCGTGGAGGAGCGGCGCTCGCTGGTGTAGAGAAAACGGCCGTCGGGCGTGAAGCGCAGTTCAGAGGCCCAGGGCTCGCCGCTGAAACCGGGGGCGAGCGTGCGCTGCGTGTGATGCGGCGTGAGCGTGCCGTGCGCGGCATCGAGCGCCAGCACGTCGAGGCTCGCGTCGAGCTCGTTGAGCAGCACCACCCACGGCGCATGCGGGTGAACGGCGAGGTGGCGCGGGCCCGACTCGGTGCGCATCGCAAGCGGGTAGGGCATGTTGGGCTGCAGCGTGCCGGTGTCGGCATCGAAGCGGAACTGCATCACCAGGCCGCCGCCGAGCGAGGTGGCGAGCACATGCCGGTTGCCGGGCAGGGCCCGGATGCAGTGCGCCTTGGGGGCGGTGGGGATCTGCTGCGTCGACGGCCTCGGCCGCCCGTCGGCGCCGATGGGGCTGACGGCGACGAGGTTGCCGCCGTAGGAGGCGCTGAAGAGCCAGCGGCCGGTCTCGTCGGTCGAGAGGTAGGCCATGCTGTCGGGCAGCGGCGCTTCGCCGATCTTGGTGAGCCGGCCGGTGTGGTGGTCGACGCCGAAGGCCACGACTGCGAGCGGCTCGCTGCGGCGCGCCGCATACAGGAAGCGCCGGTCGGGGCTGATGGCGAGCGGCATCACCATGCCGCCGACCTCGGCGGTCTGCAGCGTGGCGAGCGTGCCGGTGGCCTCGTCCAGCGACACCACGGAGATGTCGCCGCTGTCGGCATTGCTGACGTAGATCACCGTGCCCATGCCGTGTTCACTTGAGGATCAGGTTGGGCAGCCACATCGCGAACCCCGGCACGTAGGTCACGAGCATCAGCGCGAAGATCAGCGCGCCGTAGAAGGGCCAGATGGTCTTCATCACCGTGCCCACCGAGACCTCGCCGATGGTGCAGCCGACGAACTGCGTGGTGCCCACGGGCGGTGTGTTGAGGCCGAGCGCGCAGTTGATGAGCATGACGATGCCGAACTGCTCGGTCGTCATGCCGTACTGCTGGCAGATGGGCAGGAAGATCGGCGTGCAGATCAGGATGGTCGCCGCCATGTCGAGGAAGGTGCCCAGCACGAAGAGGATCAGGTTGACCCACAGGAACACCACCCACGGTGTCGTCGTCATCGAGGCGATTGCCTTGCCGGTGAGTTCGGCCACGCCGTAGAGGCCGATCAGGTAGCCGAACATCGAGCTGATGCCGATCAGCAGCAGCACGGTGCCGGTGGTCTTCACCGCCTTCGCGGCCGCCTTCAGGAACTGCTCGCGGGTGAGCCGCTTGTAGACGATGGCCGCGAGGAAGAGCGCCCAGATCACCGCGACCGAGGCCGACTCGGTGGCGGTGAACGCGCCCGAGAGGATGCCCGCGATGATGATCACCACCACCAGCAGGCCCGGCAGCGAGAGTGCGAACGACTGCCACACGATCGCCCAGCCGGGGAAGGTGCCGGCCGGGTAGCCGCGCTTGACCGCCACGAAGTAGGCCGCCGCCAGGTTGCACACGGTGAGGATGATCGCCGGCACGATGCCCGCGAGGATGAGCGCTGCGATGCTCACCTTGCCGCTCGCCGCGAGCGTGAAGATGATGAGGTTGTGCGAGGTGGGCATCAGTGCGCCCACCAGCGACGCATGCGTGGTCACGTTGACCGCGTAGTCGGCGTCGTAGCCTTCTTTCTTCATCTGCGGGATCAGCACCGCGCCCATCGCCGACACGTCGGCCACCGGCGAGCCGCTCACGCCACCGAAGAGCGTGCAGGCGAGCACGTTGCTCATGCCCAGGCCGCCGCGCACATGGCCGGCCACGGCTTTGGCGAAGTCGATGATCTTGTCGGCGATGCCGCCGTACATCATGATTTCGCCGGCGAAGATGAAGAACGGGATCGCGAGGAACGAGAACGGGTTCATCCCCGAGATCATTTGCTGGAAGCCCACCGCGAGCGGCAGGCCTTCGTACAGGATGGTCGCGAGCGACGAGAGCCCGATGGAAAACGCCACCGGCACGCCCAGCAAGAGCAGGACGATGAAGCTGACGCAGAGGATGGTCAATGCCATGGTTGTTGGCCCCCTGGTGTGCTTCGCACCCCGTCCCCCGAGGGGAGTGTCATGTCCCTGAGCGTGGTCAGTGCCATGACGGAACCACCTCTTCACCCTTGAGCAGCGCAATGATGTGCTCGATGGAGAACATCGTGATCAGCACCCCGGCGAGCGCCGGCGGTGCGTACTTGAAGGCTTCCGACACGCCGAGCGTCGGGATCTTGTAGCCCGACACGCTCTCGGCGAGCAGCCCGCAGTTCCACGCCATCAGCAGCCCGAACACGAGCACCAGCACATGGATCAGGAGTTCCATCTTGAGTCGCAACCAGTCGGGTGCGAGTGCGAGAAAGCTCTCCAGCCCGATGTGCCCCGCATCGCGCACGCCCACCGCCATGCCGAGCATGGTCACGTAGAGCACCAGCAGCACGGCCGAGCTTTCGGCCCAGGTGGGGGTGTCGTTGAACACGTAGCGGCCGATCACCTGGTGGAGCACGGCGATGACCAGCAGCACGAGGCCGGCCACGCCCACGCGCAGGCACAGCCGCGCGATGGCGGCGCAGAGTCGGGTGTACATGGAAAAAACTTCTTGTCGTCTCGGTCAGATCGCGGGGCGGCTCACTTCACTTCGCCGATGCGCTTGACCATCGCCTGCAGCTTCGGGTCGGTGAGGAACTTGTCGTACACCGGCTTCATGGCCGACTGGAACGAGGCCTTGTCCACTTCCACGATCTCGGCGCCGCCGGCCTTCACGGTGGCGAGCGACTTGGCCTCGCGCTCGTCCCAGAGCTTGCGCATGTAGCCCACCGACTCCTTCGCGGCGTCGCGGATGATCTTCTGCTCGGCAGGCGGCAGGGTGTCCCACACGCGCTTGGAAAAGAGCAGGATCTCCGGGGCCATCGAGTGGTCGGTCTTGTTGTAGTACTTGGCGACCTCGAAGTGGCGGCTGCTCTCGTAGCTCGGGTAGTTGTTCTCGGCGGCGTCGACGAGGCCGGTCTTGAGCGCGGTGTAGACCTCGCCGAAGGGCATCGGCGTGGCGTTGGCGCCCATCGCGCCCATCAGCGCCACCCATAGGTCGCTCTGCTGCACGCGGATCTTCATGCCCTTGGTGTCGGCGATGCTCTTGACCGGCTTCTTCACGGAGTAGATCGAGCGCGAGCCGGAGTCGTAGAAGGCGAGGCCGATGAAACCCTGCGCCTCGCAGTCCTTCAGGATCTCGTCGCCGATGGCGCCGTCGAGCACCTTGCGCATGTGCTCGGTCGAACGGAACAGGAAGGGCATCGTCGGCACCATGGTGGCCGGGCAGATGTTGTTCATCGGCGCCACGTTGACGCGCGTCATCGCAAGCGCGCCCAGCTTGGTCTGCTCGATGGTGTCTTTTTCGGCGCCGAGGGCCGACTTGGCGAAGACCTTCACGCTGTGCTTGCCGTTGGTGGCCTTGGCGATCAGCTCGCCCATGTGGCGCACGGCCAGCACGGTCGGGTAGTCCTCGGGGTGGATGTCGGAGGAGCGGAACTCGGTGGCCTGGGCGGCGCCGAGCGCGAGCAGGGCGGCCAATGCGATCAGTTTTTTCATCTCGTGTCTCCTGATGGAAGTGGGGTGTGTCGTGGCTTATTCGAACGGGCCGGTGCGCGTGAAGGCACCGCCCTGGTAGATGACAGCGGGGTCGTTGGGGTCGAGCGTCGGGTGACGTGCCTCCACCGCGGCGCGGAACACGTCGGAGCTGTCCTGCGGGCGGTAGCCGATGTGCCGGGCCTGGGTGTTGTCCCACCAGGTGGTGGCGTTGTCGGACATGCCGTAGACGATGCTGTGGCCGACCACCGGTGCGGTGAGGCTTGCCATCACCAGGCGCTCCAGGTCGTCGTAGCTCATCCAGGTGGCCAGCATGCGGCGGTCTTTCGGCTCGGGGAAGGAGGACCCGATGCGCAGGCAGACGGTCTCGATGCCGAAGCGGTCCCAGTAGTAGCGCGAGAGGTTCTCGCCGTAGGCCTTGGAGATGCCGTAGTGGCCGTCGGGGCGCAGCGGCGCGTTGGCATCGATCACCTCGTCTTGCCGGTAGAAGCCGGTGACGTGGTTGCTGCTGGCGAACACGATGCGCTTCACGCCCTGCTTGCGCGCGGCTTCGTAGAGGTTGTAGGTGCCGACGATGTTGGCCTGCAGGATGAGGTCGAAGGGTTGCTCGGTCGAGACGCCGCCCAGGTGCACCACCGCGTCCACGCCTTCCAGCAGCGAGAGCACCGCGGCGCGGTCTTCGAGGCGGGCGGGGCGCAGCTCCTCGCCGGCCGCGGCGTTGCCCAGGTCGGCGATGTCGGACAGGCGCAGCGTGTCGCAATAGGCCTTCAGACGGCCGCGCAACTCGCGGCCCAGGCCGCCGGCCGCGCCGGTCATCAACAAGCGGGAAAAGCGCAAAGGCGTGGCGGCAGCAGGCATGGCGGTCGTCGAAGTCGTGCGTCGAGAAGGGTCGTGGGGAAGACGCGGCCGCGAAACACCTGGCGTGCCGCTGACCCGTGTTGTAGGTTGTCGTACAACAGAGATCGTCGTTGATGGACAGGTCGGGCTCATAGCGGGCTTACCCTGATTTCCAGGGATGCCCCGCTGCACGGAGGGGTCACCGCTTGGCGAAAAGTTGTGCTCAAACGCACACTCCGCCGCTCAGTCATACGATGACTGACAACGTAGATCAACCCACAGAGGAGACAACCCCATGCAACGAAGAATGTTTGTGATGTCCAGCCTGGCCCCGGCGGCGCTGACCGCCTGTGGCGGGGGCGAGGACGAGGCGCAGGCGACGGTGGCCGAGGGCGAACGTGCCGAGGCCCTGCAGGCCGGCACGACGCCGCCGCCGCCGGCCACCGGCACGCGGGCAGCCGCGCTCGACGCGATGAAACGCGCCGCGAAGTTCATGAATGAGACCGTGTCGTACCGCGGCGGCTACGTGTGGCAGTACCTGCCCGACTTCTCGACCGTCTGGGGCGAGATGGAGGCCAAGCGCACCATGTGCTGGATCCAGCCGCCCGGCACGCCGACCGCCGGCCACGCCTTCCTCGACGCGTATCACGCGACCGGCTCGGAATACTTTTACGAGGCCGCGCACCGCACCGCGCGGGCCCTCGTCGAGGCCCAGCACCCGGCCGGGGGCTGGAACTACATCTACGACTTCGCAGGCGAACGCTCGCTGCGCCAGTGGTACACGACCATCGGCGCCAACGGCTGGCGGCTCGAGGAGTTCCAGCACTACTACGGCAACGCAACCTTCGACGACGCGGGCACGGCGGTGTCGTCGCAGTTCCTGCTGCGCATGTACCTCGAGAAACGCGACCCGCGCTTCCTCGTGCCGGTGCTGAAGGCGATCGGCTTCGTGCTGGCGGCGCAGTTCAAGGGCGGCGTGGCCGATGGCGGCTGGCCGCAGCGCTGGCCGGTGAACCCGAACGCGATCTCGTCGATGCCGCTGCCCAACCCCGAGCAGCTGCCCGCCGGGGCCCAGCAGGGCATGGAAGACGGCGACTACACCACGATGGTCACCTTCAACGACGACGTGGCCGGCGAGAACATCAAGTTCCTGCTGATGTGCGTGGTGGGCCTGGGCGCGACGCACCTCGTGCCCTACATCCACCGCGCGATGGAGTGCTTGCGCCGCCTGCAGCAGCCCGGCCCGCAGGCCGGCTGGGGCCTGCAGCACCTGGCCACCGACCGAGGCGGCCGCCCCGCCGGCGCGCCCGCCGGTGCGCGCAGCTACGAGCCGCGCTCGCTGGCCACGCACACCACGCAGACCAACGTGCAGCAGCTCTTCAACTACTTCCGCCTCACCGGCGACCGCAAGTACCTGGCGCGGGTGCCGGAGGCGCTGGCGTGGTTGGAGACCTGCCGCCTGACGCCGCAGCAGATTGCCGACAACCCGCTGCTGGGCGGTGGCCGCACGCACCCGACCTTCATCGAACTCGGCACCAACCAGGGCCGCTTCGTGCACCGCTACGGCTCCAACATCTGGAACGGCGCCTACTACTTCAGCAGCGACCACCGCGCGACGCCGAGCCACTACTCGGCCGGCCGCAACATCAACATCGCCGGCATGCGCGCCACCTACGAGCAGCTGAACGCGATGACCGATGCGCAGGTGGCCGACCTGGTGGCGCGTTCGCCACTGCACAACAAAAAGGCGCGTGCGTTGCCGAAGTACTTCTCGATCCGCGAGGTCGACTTCGCCGACCTCTACGTGGGCGCGGTGATGACCACGCCGAGCGTGACCGAAGCGCAGGCGCAGGCGGTGGTCGACGACCTCGGCAGCAAGAACCACTGGCTCACGCGGCTGCCGCAGGTCACCAACCCGTACAAGGGCAACGGCCCTTCGACGCCGCACCTGGGCAACGAGTACATGAGCAAGCACGTGGGCGACGTGTACGACACCTCGCCCTACGACGCGGCCGACCCGCCGCGCATCGACCCCTACGTGGTGAGGGAGCAGCCGCTGGGCATCTCCACCGCCAACTGGGTGGCGAACATGGGGCGGCTGATCTCGTATGTGTCGCCGGTGACCGCGACACCGTGATCATGTTCTGAGGGTCTGGCCCGGCAGCGCAGCGTGCCGGGCCGCGCTACATTCACGTCGTCATACAACCAGTGTCCCGCCCCGAATGAACCTGCCCGCCGCGGCCAGCAAGCGCTCCAAACCCCGCAACCTGGCGCTGGACCTCGTCGATGCCCTCACCGAGCAAGTGCGCGCCGGTGCGCTGGAGATCGGCGCCAAGCTGCCGACCGAGGCGGCCATCATGGAAACTTTCGGCGTCAGCCGCACCGTGGTGCGCGAGGCCCTGTCGAAGCTGCAGGCCTCGGGCGTGGTGCAGACGCGCCACGGCATCGGCACCTTCGTCGTCGGCCTCGGCGATGCGAGTGGCTTCCGCGTCGGCCCCGAGCAGCTCGCCACGCTGCGCGACGTGATCGCAGTGCTCGAGCTGCGCATCGGCGTGGAGACCGAAGCTGCGGCACTCGCCGCGCAGCGGCGCACCGACGAGAACCTGGCGGTGATGCGCCAGGCGCTCGATGAATTCGGTGCCGCGGTGGAGGCGGGGCGTGATGCGGTCGCGGCTGACTTCGTCTTCCACTCCGGCTCTCGAAAGCCACTCAGAACCCGCGCTATGCCGACCTGATCGGCGCGTTGGGCATCACCGCCATTCCCCGCGTGCGCCTGCAGCCCGAGCGTTCCGAGGACGCCGAGCGCCTGGAGTACCTGCGGCGCGTGCACCGCGAGCACGAAAGCATCTACGACGCCATCGCCGCGCAAGACGCCGAAGCGGCCCGCGCGGCGATGCGCACCCACCTCACCAACAGCCGCGAGCGCCGCCGGCGCGCGATGGCCGCCGGGCAGGGCTGAACCGCCTTCGCGCCTGCGGGGGCGTGATGTGGGCACTACGCATTGCAGGGTCACTCGCTCAGTTGTACGATGACATACAACAAGGCAGATCCACCGCCCCACACCAGGAGACCACATGCTCAAGCCCTTGCTCGCCGCCGCCGTGCTGGCCGCGTCTTCCGCTTCCGCGCTCGCCCAGGGCTGGCCCGACAAGCCGCTGCGCATCGTGGTGCCCTACCCGCCGGGCGGCTCGTCCGACATCATTGCCCGCGCCATCAGCCAGCCGCTGTCGGAAGCGCTGAAGCAGACGGTCATCGTGGACAACAAGCCCGGCGCCAACGGCAACACCGGCACCGACTTCGTCGCCAAGAGCACCGACGGCCACACGCTGCTGCTGTGCGACGTGGGGGCGCTCGCGATTTCGCCCTCGGTCTACCTGAAGCTGCCGTACGACCCGTCGAAAGACCTGCGCGGTGTCTCGATGCTCGCCTACTCGCCGCACCTGCTGGTGGTGCACCCGTCGGTGAAGGCCAACAACCTGAAGGAACTGGTCGCGCTGTCGCAGAAGGAAAAGATCGACTTCGCCGTCACCGCGATGGGCAGCGCGCCGCACCTGGCCGGCGTGGCCGTCGAGAAGGCGACGAAGGCCAAGTGGGAGTACATCCCGTACAAGGGCGGTTCGCAGGCGGTGGGTGACACCGTCGCCGGCCAGACGCACGTGGTGATGAACGGCATGCTCGCGACGCTGCCCTTCGTGCAGTCGGGCAAGCTCAAGGTGCTGGGCGTGTCGAAGAAGTCGCGCGTGCCGTTGCTGCCCGAGGTGCCGACGATCGCCGAGCAGGGCATCGCGGGCTTCGAATCGGGCACCTGGCAGGGCGTGCTGATGCCAGCGGCCACGCCGCCTGCGGTGGTATCGCGCGTGGCAACCGAACTCGCGCGCATCATCCAGTCGCCCGAGATCCAGCAGCGCCTGGCCTCGCAGGGCGCGGAG